>JAKSMO010000024.1 GCA_024400545.1 Bacteroidales bacterium
AAAAAAGGCGGCAGCCGGTTGGGGTACCGGGCTGCCGCCGCTATTGTCAGATCACTGATCACTCATCACCGATCACAGATTACGATGGATGAAGTCGGTCATGAGTTGGTAGAGGTTGAGGCGGGTGTTGCCACCGTAGATGCTGTGGTTTTTGTTGGGGTAGATGCGGAACTCGAACTGTTTGCCAGCGGCTTCGAGGGCAGTGACCATGTCGGCAGCGTTCTGGAAATGGACGTTGTCGTCGCCGGTGCCGTGGACGAGGAGGTATTTGCCTTCGAGGAGGTTGGCGAAGTTGAGGGGCGAGTTGTCGTCGTAGCCGCGGGGGTTGTCCTGCGGACGCTGGAGGAAGCGCTCGGTGTAGATATTATCGTAGTAGCGCCAGGTGATGACGGGAGCGACAGCGATGGCGGATTTGAAGACGTCGTGGCCCTTGAGGATGGAGAGGGTGGACAGGTAGCCGCCAAAGCTCCAGCCGAAGATACCGATGCGTTTTTCGTCGATCCAGCTCTTGCCGCCGAAATAGCGAGCGGCCTCGATAGCGTCTTCGCACTCCATCTTACCGAGGTTGCGATAAGTCTGTTTTTTGAAGTGTGCGCCACGGCCGCCAGTGCCACGGCCATCGAAGCAGACAACGACATAGCCCTGCTGGGCGAGCATGTGGAACCAGTAGTAATCGGAATAGCCATAGGCGTTGGTGACCTGCTGGTTGCCGGGGCCGCCATAGACATAGAAGAAGAGGGGGTACTGCTTGGTGGAGTCGAAATTGGGGGGAGTGATGATATAATAGTTGAGCTCGGAGCCGAGGGCGGTGGTGAAGGAGCCGAAGGTTTTGCGGCCTACGCCGTACTGGGCCATGCGCTCACGCAGATCGGCATTGTCCTGAAGGGTTTTGAGGAGCTTGCCCTTGGCGGTGTGGAGGGTATAGACGGGAGGAGTGTTGGCATCGGTGAAGGTGAGGATGTAGTATTTGCTGTTGTTGGAGAAAGCGGCGGTGTAGGTGCCGGGTTTCTCGGTGAGCTTGGTCTTTTTCTTGCCTTTGAAATCGATGCAATAGAGCTCTTTGTTGATGGCACCAGTTTCGTGGGAGATGTAATAGATGAGGCCGTTTTTCTCATCGATGGAGCAGATGTTGACAACATCGTAGGCGCCAGAGGTGATTTGGTTGACGAGGCGGCCGGAGAGGTCGTACATGTAGATGTGGTTGTAGCCGTCGCGCTCGGAGGTGAGGAGCATGTGCTTGCCGTCGGAGAGGAAGGTCCAGGTGCCGGGCACCTCGACATAGGCCTCGTCCTCCTCGGTGTAAAGGGGACGGATCTGGCCATCGCGGGCATCGGCAAGAAGGAGTTCCATCTTGTTCTGCAGGCGGTTCATGCGCATGAGTGCGAGGATGTTGGCATCGCGGGTCCACTGGATGCGGGGCATGTACTGATCGTTTTGGCTGCCGACATCGAGCTTGGTAGTTTTGGAGGTTTCGAGGTCGTAGATAAGGACATCGACCACGGAGTTGTCCTCGCCAGCCTTGGGGTATTTGTAGGTGTAGTTTTCGGGATAAAGCTCGCCCCACATCTGCATGGAGTACTGCTTGACCTTGGACTCGTCGAAGCGGTAGAAGGCGATCTTCTTGCTATCGGGGCTCCAGTAGAAGCCCTGGGTGATGGCGAATTCCTCCTCATAGACCCAGTCGGTGGTGCCGTAGATGATCTCGTTGATTTTGCCATCGAAGGTGACCTGGGTTTCTTTAAGAGAGGTGAGCGACATGGTGTAGAGGTTGTTGTCGCGGACGAAGGCAATCATCTTGCCATCGGGCGAGAGGGTGGTGAGACGCTGTTTGCCGCCCTGAGTGAGGCACTGGAAGGTGCCGTTGGCTACGTTATAAAGATAGTAGGTGGAGACGCCGGAGTGGCGATAGATGGGCTCGAACTCGGCAGAGAGGAGGATTTTCTGCTCGTCCTGAGAGAACTCGTAGCTCTCGATGGGAGGCAGGGGCTTGACGGAGTTGCGCATGGGATCGCGGAAGGTGCATACGACATCGACTTTCTCGCCGGTTTTGTAGCTATATTTCTCGATGCCGGTGCGGGTGAGGACGCAGTAGTGCTCGCCGTCCTGCATGGAGCGGATGGAGGAGATGCCCATGGGGCGGAAGGTGGGTTTGGACCAGATATCCTCCAGGGTGATTTTTTTGGTTTGGGCGGAGACGCCGCCGAGGATTGCAACCATGACCATTAATAAGAGGAAAGTTTTTCTCATGATAGATGGGGTATTTGTGAGAAAAGAGCCAGGGGCCGATTGGTGGATCGGCCCGAAGCTCTTGAAATGAATTCAATTACTGAATGGGATTACAGCTTGGGACCAGCGACGACGAGGGCCTTGCCAGCTTCGTTGTAGGTGAACTTCTCGAAGTTCTTGATGAAGCGAGCGGAGAGGTCCTTGGCCTTGGATTCCCATTCGCAAGCGCAGCCGTAGGTGTCGCGAGGATCGAGGATCTTGGGATCGACACCGGGGAGAGCGGTGGGAACTTCGAAATCGAAGTAAGGAATCTTCTTGGTGGGAGCCTGCTCGATGGAGCCGTCGAGGATAGCGTCGATGATGCCGCGGGTATCCTTGATGGAGATACGTTTGCCGGTGCCATTCCAGCCGGTGTTGACGAGGTAAGCCTTAGCGCCGGATTTTTCCATGCGTTTTACGAGTTCCTCGGCATACTTGGTGGGGTGGAGCTCCAAGAAGGCCTGGCCGAAGCAAGCGCTGAAGGTGGGAGTGGGCTCGGTGATGCCGCGCTCGGTACCAGCCAGCTTAGCGGTGAAGCCGGAGAGGAAGTAGTACTTGGTTTGCTCGGGAGTGAGGATGCTGACGGGAGGCAGCACGCCGAAAGCATCGGCAGAGAGGAAGATAACATTGTCGGCAGCGGGAGCGGCGCTCACGGGGCGGACGATCTTCTCGATGTGCTGGATGGGATAGCTGACGCGGGTGTTCTCGGTAACGCTCTTATCAGCGAAGTTGATTTTGCCGTTGGCATCGACGGTAACGTTCTCGAGGAGAGCGTTGCGGCGGATGGCGTTGTAGATGTCGGGTTCGGAGTCTTTGTCGAGGTTGATAACCTTGGCATAGCAGCCGCCCTCGAAGTTGAAGACGCCCTCGTCGTCCCAGCCGTGCTCATCGTCGCCAATGAGGAGGCGTTTGGGGTCGGTGGAAAGGGTGGTCTTGCCGGTGCCGGAGAGACCGAAGAAGATGGCGGTGTGCTTGCCTTCCATATCGGTGTTGGCGGAGCAGTGCATAGAAGCGATGCCCTGGAGGGGGAGGTAGTAGTTCATCATGGAGAACATACCTTTCTTCATCTCGCCACCGTACCAGGTGTTGAGGATAACCTGCTCGCGGCTGGTGATGTTGAAGGCCACGCAGGTCTCGCTGTTGAGGCCGAGTTCCTGATAGTTGTCAACCTTAGCCTTGGAAGCGGTATAGACGGTGAAGTTGGGGGTGAAGTCCTTGAGTTCCTCTTCGGTGGGAACGATGAACATGTTCTTTACGAAGTGAGCCTGCCAAGCCACTTCCATGATGAAGCGGACAGCCATGCGGGTGTTTTTGTTGGCACCGCAGAAAGCATCGACTACGAAAAGTTCCTTGCCGGAAAGTTCCTTCTTGGCGAGGTCTTTAACGATAGCCCAGGTGCTCTCGGTCATGGGGTGGTTGTCGTTCTTGTACTCGGGGGTGGTCCACCAGACGGTGTTCTCGGAGTTCTTGTCCATGACAATGTATTTGTCTTTGGGCGAGCGGCCAGTGTAGATACCGGTCATGACGTTCATAGCGTCGAGCTCGGTGAGCTGGCCTTTATCGAAGCCGGTGAGGGTGGGGTCGGACTCGAATTTGAAGAGATCTTCGTAAGAAGGGTTGTAGTGGACGGTCTTGACATCCATGATACCCATTGATTCAAGGGATTTGATGATATTCTCGTTCATTGAATTTTGTATTATTGAAATGGTATATTGCTTAATTATTTCACGCAACGATGGCATCCCTGACGGATGCCATGGCGTTGCATGATAATATGATTTACATAATTAGTTGCGACGAGCCTTGATGGCGGCCTGAGCAGCGGCGAGGCGTGCCAGAGGTACGCGGAAGGGGCTGCAGCTGACATAGTTGAGGCCGGACTTGAAGAAGAACTCGACGGAAGCGGGATCGCCACCATGCTCACCGCAGACACCGCACTTGAGGTTTTCGCGAGTGTCGCGACCACGGGTGACACCCATCTGGACGAGCTGGCCAACACCCTTTTGGTCGATGGTGTTGAAGGGGTCGTCCTTGATGATCTTCTCGTCAACGTAGGTCTTGATGATGGTGTTGACGTCGTCGCGGCTGAAGCCGTAGGTCATCTGGGTGAGGTCGTTGGTGCCGAAGCTGAAGAACTCGGCTACCTCGGCGATACGGTTGGCCATGAGAGCTGCGCGAGGAATCTCGATCATAGTGCCGTATTTGTACTGAACGTGGACACCATACTGAGCCTCGACCTCGGCTTTCACCTTCTCGGCGAGGACTTTCTGGTGCTCAAGCTCGTGGACGTTGATGGTGAGGGGCACCATGATTTCGAGCTGGGGATGATAGCCTTCCTTCATAAGCTCGGAGGTGGCGCTGAAGAGTGCACGGAACTGGGATTCGGTGATTTCGGGATAGATGATACCGAGACGCACACCGCGGGTACCCATCATGGGGTTGATTTCGTGCATAGCGAGGACACGGTCTTTGAGGTCTTCGTACTTCATGCCACGCTCGTTGGCCACTTCGTGCAGCTTGACATCGTCGTCGGCCTTGGGGACGAACTCGTGCAGAGGAGGATCCATGAGGCGGAAGGTGAGGGGCTTGCCATCCATGACCTTGAGGGTAGCCTTGGCAGACTCCTTGATGAAGGGTTCGAGCTCGGCGAGAGCGGCCTTACGAGCCTCGGTGGTGTCGGCAAGGATCATATTGCGGAGCTTATCGAGGGGCTCGGCGCTGTTTTCGCCATAGAACATGTGCTCCATGCGGAAGAGGCCGATACCTTCGGCACCGAAATCGATAGCCTTTTGCGCATCGTTGGGGTTGTCGGCATTGGTGCGGACGCCCATGGTGCGGTATTTATCGACGGTGGCCATGAACTGGGCCAGGAGAGGATTCTCGGTAGCATCGACGGTTTTGATGGAGCCTTTATAGACATAGCCCTTGGTGCCGTTGAGGGAGAAGATATCGTTGGGACCGAAGGTCTCGCCCTTGATGGTGAGGGTCTTTGCTTCGGCGTTGACTTCGATATCGTCGCAACCTACGATGCAGCACTTACCCCAACCACGGGCCACGAGAGCGGCGTGGGAGGTCATACCGCCACGAGCGGTGAGGATACCGTCGGCAGCGCGCATACCCTCGACGTCCTCGGGGTTGGTTTCCTCGCGGACGAGGATGCAGGATTTCTTGGCAGCCTTGAAAGCCTTAGCTTCTTCGCTGGTGAAGGCGAGGCATCCGATGGCACCGCCAGGACCTGCGGGGAGACCTTTGGCGATGGGTTTGAAGTTCTTCTCGTCCTTAGCGTCGAGGATGGGGTGGAGAAGTTCTTCGAGCTGCTCGGGGCTAATGCGCATGACCATTTCCTTTTCGTCGATCATGCCTTCTTTGAGCATGTCGGAAGCCATGGTGAGGGCAGCCAGACCGGTGCGTTTACCCACGCGGCACTGGAGCATGTAGAGTTTTTTGTTCTGGATGGTGAACTCGATATCGAGCATATCGTGGTAGTGCTCTTCGAGTTTTACGCGGATATCGTAGAGTTCTTTGTAGAGGCCGGGCATCATATCCTGGAGGGAGGACATGGCGCGGTTGTGCTCGTTTTTGGTTTCGTTGTTGAGGGGGTTGGGGGTACGGATACCTGCCACAACGTCCTCGCCCTGTGCGTTGACGAGCCACTCGCCATAGAACTTGTTGTCGCCGGTGGCGGGGTCGCGGGTGAAAGCGACGCCGGTGGCGCTGTCTTCGCCCATATTACCGAAGACCATAGCCTGCACGTTGACGGCAGTGCCCCAGTCTTCGGGGATGCGCTCGATGGCGCGATAGCTGACAGCCTTCTTACCCATCCAGGATTTGAAGACGGCCTTGATACCACCGATCATCTGAGCCTTGGCGTCGTCGGGGAATTCGGTGCCGAGCACCTCTTTGATCTTGGCTTTGAAGTCGTCGGCAAGTTTCTGCAGGTCTTCGGCGGTGAGCTCGGTGTCCATCTTGTAGCCGTGAGCTTTTTTGTACTCATCGAGCATATCGTCGAGGTTTTTGCGGATACCCTTGCCATCGGCGGGTTCGATGCCCTCGGCTTTCTCCATCACTACGTCGGCATACATCATGATGAGGCGACGATAGGAGTCGTAAACGAAGCGGGGGTTGTTGGTACGTTTGAGCATACCGGGGATGGTCTTGGAAGAGAGACCGATGTTGAGGACGGTGTCCATCATGCCGGGCATGGACTGGCGGGCACCGGAACGGCAGCTGACGAGGAGAGGATTCTCGGGGTCGTCGTACTTCATGCCCATGATATTTTCGATGTTCTTCACACCTGCCCAGACTTCGTCCATAAGGCCGGCGGGAAGCTCACAGTTGTTGGCGTAATAAGCAGTGCAGCATTCTGTAGTAATGGTGAGACCAGCAGGTACGGGGAGACCCAAAAGGCACATCTCGGCCAAGTTGGCACCCTTGCCACCAAGAAGGTTTTTCATGTCGGCTCTGCCTTCAGCAGTCTTACCTCCGAAAGTGTAAACGTATTTCGTCATAGCGCAATAAATTATATATTATTAAATTAAATTATTTTCTTCTTATTTTGAGAAAGTGCAAAGATACGACTTTTTTTTTGATTTTCAAAATTTTTTTTGAACTAGGGAGGGCTAGGAGAGACTAGGCGGGGCTGGGTGGGCTGTGGGGCTAGGCGGGGATAAAAAGAGAAAGGGAGCCGTGGGGCTCCCAATCTTATTACATTGATTCTAGGGTTCGTGGGGGAAGGGATCAGGGGTTCTCCTTGGCGCCAACGCTGGTGATAATGAGCTGGACGGAGACGAATTCTTCGTTGTTGGCTTTCTTGGTGTCGAAGGCGGCAGTGGCGGCACGCTTGATGTCGGTGGGCGTCATGCCGGAGGTTTTGATATTGGCCTCGTTGATACCGTTTTTGACGAAGAAGTCTTTGACGGCCTTAGCACGTTCGAGGGAGACGAGCTGGTCGTGCTCGGGATCGACGCCATAGGTCTTGACCCAGCCTTTGATGGTGAAGGTGCAATCGGGGTGATTGCGGAAGATTTGGACGTAGTTCATGAGGGTGGAGTCGGACTCGCGCATGAGGACGTACTCATCTTCGAAGAAGAGGCCGGTGAGGGGATAGATGGTGCCACGCTCGGCGCGGTTCATGCGCATGCGGAGCAGGGTGTCTTGTTTGAAGCGGTCGGCGTTGAAGTCGTAGAAGATGGAGAAGTAGCCGTCGCGTTTGGCGTAGAGGGTGTAGTTGTAGCCGGGGACGAATTTGACGACACCACCACGGAATTTATCGTTGCGGACGATGACGCGGTTGTTGGTGTTCTTCTCAAGGATGGTGAGGTTGACATCGACGTTTTTCTTGATCTTGGGATCGTAGAAGGTGACGGGGACGGCGAAAGCATCGACATAGATGGAGACCTTGATGCTATGGCCCTGGCCGTTGGGGGTGACGTTGTCGAGGAGGATGTAATAGACCTCGCCTTTGCGGACATCGATGGAACGGATGTGACGTTTGCGAGAGGCTTTGGTGAGGAGGACATCCTCGGCCTCGTGGTACATACCGATGGTGCCCATAGCGGCGTTGAGCTCTTCTTCGGCACGGCGCTGTTTAGCAGCCTCTTGCTTGGCCTTGAGGTCGGCCTTGGCATCGCCAGTGGTGGGCACGGGCTCGGCTTTTTTCTTGACGAGGATGGAGCTATCGATGGAGGACATGTTGACGGCTACAGGCAGCACTTTGTTGGACTGGATGTGATTGGAGAAGTACTGGTCGGTGTAGCGATAGACGAGCATGTCGTAATCGTCGGAGAGGTTTTGCTGGGTGACAGCGATATCGAGCTTGCCGTTGTAAGGTACGGTGAATTTGTACCACACGGAGTTGTGCTCGAATTCGGGGAGGTTGGGGTGGCGCTTGTCGGCCATGACCTCCATGAGGCGGCCACCGCCCTGGGGTGCTGTGGTGGGACCATAGGTTTGGTCCACATCGAGTGGGATAGCGAATAGGCAATCGTTGCTATTATAGGGCAGCTGGGTGAGCTGAACGGTGGGTTTTTCGGGCTGTTTTTTGCCTTTTTTACCCTTCTTGGAGGTGGATTTGCTTGTTTTGCTGCCGCTTTTTGCTTTGCTCTGAGCTTGGACATCGCAATAGCCAAACATAAGAGTACAAGCGAGTAATGCCATTAAAATGCGTTTCATACGTATTTTTTTATTAATAAATTCAGACTATATTTCGAAGGGCAAAAATACGATTTTTTTTTGAATTGAGGATTTTTTTTTGAAATTTGTTGTTTTGGGGTGATCGGTGATCGGTGATGAGTGATCGGTGAGGGGGCTAGATATTCTAGGGGGGCTAGGGAGGGCTAGGATTTGCTAGGGAGGACTAGGATTTGCTAGGCAACTGCGGCAGCCTACTTTCCACTTTCCACTTTCAACTTTCAACTTTCAACTCTTTAGTATTAAAATGCGAAAAGCAGGGGCGGGGCTCCTGCTTTTCGCTATTGGTATGTGAAGATGGGGTTATTTTTTGAGGTATTTGTCGAACCAGTCGATGAAGTTGCGATGCCAGAGAAGGCTGTTTTGGGGACGGAGGACCCAGTGGGTTTCGTCGGGGAAGTAGAGGTAGCGGGCGTCGAGGCCACGGATCTTGGCTGCGTTGTAGGCTGCCATGCCCTGGGAGGCCACGATGCGGAAGTCGAACTCGCTGTGTACTACGCAGAGGGGTGTGTTCCAACGATCGACGAAGAGGTGGGGGGAGTTGGCGAAGGAATGGGCTGTTTTGGCATTCTTGACCCAATAGGGGCCACCGAGATCCCAGTTGGTGAACCAGAGTTCTTCGGTTTCGAGGCACTGCTGGTCGAAGTTGAACATGCCGTTGTGGGCCAGGAAGGCTTTGAAGCGGTGGTTCTCGTTGTGGCCGGCAAGCCAATAGATGCTGTAGCCGCCGAAGGAGGCGCCACAAGCACCGATGCGGTCGGCATCGATCTGGGGCATCTGAGCGAAGTAGTCGGTGGCGGAGATGTAGTCCTTCATGCAGAGTCCGCCGTAGTCGCCGGAGATTTCTTCACACCACTCGGTGCCGAAGCCGGGAACGCCGCGACGGTTGGGGGCGATGACAAAGTAGCCTGCGCCGCTCATGACCTCGAAGTTCCAACGGGTGCTCCAGAACTGGCCGACCATGGTTTGGGGACCGCCCTCGCAGAAGAGGAGTGCGGGATAGGTCTTGGTGGAGTCGTAGTCGTAGGGGTAGATAAGCCAAACGAGCATGTCTTTGCCATCGACGGTCTTGATCCAATGCTCTTCGGTTTTGCCCATGCGGACCTGGCTGAGGACCTCGGTGTTGATGTTGGTGAACTGGGTGCCGGGCTGCTTGGTGCCATCGAGGGCATAGCGGAAGATTTCGGCGGGGTGCTGCATGGATACCTCGTTGGCGTAGATGTCGTTGTTCCACATGCTGAAGCCATTGATATCGTGGCAGTTTTTGGTGACCTGGCGGATGGCCTTGGTGTTGACGTCGAAGGAGAAGATCTCGTTCATGCCGCGATACATGACGACGGCGACGAGCTGAGCGTCGTCGGCGCTCCAGGAGATGGAGCTGACACCGTAGTCGAAGTTGGCGGTATAGTCGGTCATTTCGTTGGTTTTGAAGTCGTAAACCATGAGGCGGAGTTTATCGCTCTCGTAGCCGTCGTGCTCCATGCTCTCCCAGGCGAGCTTGGTGCCATCGTGAGAGAAGACGGGGTTTTGGTCGTAGCCCATGATGCCGTCGGAGATGTTGGTGGTTTTGCCAGAGGCGATGTCGTAAACGAAGATGTCGCTATTGGTGCTGAGGGCATAGTCTTTGCCGGTTTTCTTGCGGCAGGTGTAGGCTATGCGGGAGCCGTCGGGCGAGAAGTTGAACTGCTCGACGCCGCCCCAAGGACGCATGGGGCACTCGTAGGCGTTGTCGGCACCAACGACATCGACAGCGCTGCCGAGGTCGATGCTATTGCCATCGAGATTAGCGAGATAGATGTGGGGGTATTCATCAACCCAGTTGTCCCAATGACGGTACATGAGGTCTTCGTTGATGCGGCCAGTGGTTTGGTCGAGGCCGGCGAAGAGGGGCTCGATGTCGGCATTGCGGCGGACGGGGATGTCGGAGATGTAGATGATCTGTTTACCGTCGGGGGAGACTTTGAAGCCTTCGAGGCCGGTTTCGATGGTGGCGATAACCTTTTCGGACTTTTTGTGGACATTCATCTTAACGATATCGTTGCCACGGGCGAAGAGGATGTAGTTGTCGTCGATGAAGACGGGGTTGAACTCGGAGGCGGCGGTGTTGGTGATGCGGATAGCCTGTGCGTCGTCCTCGTTGGTTTGGATGAGGTAGAGCTCGGCATTGCCTTTGTTGAGGTCCATGTCGTAGTAGGTGTTGGCATAGACGATCATGGTGCCGTCGGGGCTGAGGGCGAACTCGCCCATTTTGCCCAGCTGCCACATAATTTCGGGGGTGAAGCGGCCGTCTTCGACTGAGACAACGGGCTGGCCGATGACCTCGTCGGAGGACTGGTTCTTGTTGCAAGCGACCATAAGCATTAAGGCCGATGCCAGAAGGATAGAAATTTTCTTCATTATAGTTACTTTTTTGTTATTCGGACAATTATGCAATTTGCACCTAATTTATATTTTTTGCAAAAATACAACTTTTTTGACAAATAGCATAAAAAACTTATTATAATCCATAAAAAAATAGTATTTTTGCAAGTTGAAATTAGAATTAAAGAAATCAATATATGTACGCTAAAGCATTTGACATACAACACCTAAAGACGATTGACAGCTGGGTGGGCACGGCAGAAAATATTGTGCTTATTTCGCACATGAACGCTGACGGCGACGCCTGCGGGAGTCTTTTGGGATTGATGCACATGCTGGACAAGGCCGCGGGGAAAGCGAAGCGCATCTCCCCTATCCTACCGAACGGATGCCCGAAAAATTTTGAGTGGATGCCCGGAAGCGACAGGATTTTGTCGGGCGAGAAGGAACGCGAAGTTTGCGAGAAGGCCATTGGCGAAGCAGACCTGATTGTGTGTGCGGACCTGAATAATGCGGGACGTATTGATTTTTTGCAGGACACATTGCGCCAGGCGCAAGGGAAGAAGGTGCTGATAGACCATCACCACAATCCGGCCACGGAGGAGTTTGACGTGGTGGTGTCGGACCCAGAGATTTCGAGCACCTGCGAGCTGGTGGTGTGGCTAAGCCAGGCCCTATGGGGCGACAGCATGATG
The DNA here is from genome assembly GCA_024400545.1 of Bacteroidales bacterium. Classification (GTDB taxonomy): domain Bacteria; phylum Bacteroidota; class Bacteroidia; order Bacteroidales; family P3; genus Colimorpha. The sequence continues at coordinate 11,511 of JAKSMO010000024.1, forward strand.
GACACCACTGTGGCACGATGCCTATATACCGGGCTGCGGACGGACACGGGCGGATTTGCCTTTAGCTGCAGCCAGCCCAGCTGTTTTGAGGCTGCGGCACTGCTGGTGCAATACGACATTGAGCCGGCCAATATACATAACAGGATAATGAACACGTTTTCGTATAACAGGATGCAGTTTTACGGCTTTGCGATAAACGAACGGCTGCAGATCTTTCCGGAGCAGAAGGTGGCTATGTTCCGCTTTTCGCTGGAGGACCAGCAGCGTTTTGGCGTGGGCGGCGAGGATATGGAAGGGCTGGTGAACTACACCCTAATGATGAAGGACATTGAGGTGGGGGCACTGCTGAGAGAGGAGAAGGAGCGCACGAAGGTGTCGTTGAGGGCGAAGAAGGACGTGGATGTGAATAAGATAGCGCAGCAGTTGGGCGGTGGCGGACACACGAAGGCCGCAGGAGCCACTTGCCTGTGCGCGATAGACCAGGCCGAGGCCGAAGTGAAGGCGCTGCTGGGCGTGGACTGTGTTGAACCTATGAAATTATGATTGTGACCCATATGACTGTGAGAAAGATAGCATTATACATATTGCCCTGGCTGATGGTGCTGGCAGCTTGCAACAGGAAGCCTGTGATAGAACTGGAGCAGGAGAACAGCGCATTGGTGAAAGAGAATATGATAAACGCCAACCGAGTGGTGATACAGTCGGAGGGCACGCAGATAGAGAGCTATGTGAGCCGTAGGGGATGGACAATGCAGGCGCTGCCCTCGGGGGCTCTGTATTGGGAATATGCCCAGGGCGACGGAGCGCAAGTGGCGGCCCAGGACAATGTGGAAGTGACCTACAGGCTGGAAGCACTGGACGGAACGCCGATTTACACCCACCAGGTAGATACCCTGGAGGTGGGCAAGCGCCAGGTGACGCCGGCCTTGGACGACATGCTGCAGCAGGTGCGCTACGGCAGCAAGGTGTGGCTGATAGCACCGTCGAACAGCGCATACGGCGTGGTGGGCGACGGCGACAGGGTGCAGTCGAGAATGGTAATTATATATAATGTTACCAATATTAAAAAGATTTGAACAAAAATAATAATATAACGTTTAACAACAAAATGAAAAAGATTTTATTTCTTTCCCTCGTTGCAATGACTTGCGGTGTACTGATGACCGCCTGCAACAACAACAATTTTAAAAAGACCGATCGCGGACTGATGTATCGTTTTGAAACCACAGTGGCCGACGGTCAGATGCCCCAGGAAGGCGACCTGATGGTGGGTGAGCTGGTGCTGCTGCTCGACAACGACACCCTGTTTACCAATGTGGGTCACCCCGACCGTATCTGCAAGGCTACCAACAACATCATGTTTAACGGTGATGTGCAGGAAGGTTTGATGATGATGCATGTGGGCGACAAGGCAATCTTTAAGATTCCTGCCGACTCGGTGGCAAAATTCATGCAGCCCGGCCAGATGCCCCAGCAGTACCAGCAGGGCGCAGGCCAGTTCTTCTACTACGAGGTGGCACTGATGTCGCTGGTATCGCAGGAAGAGCAGGCTCAGGAGCAGGCCAACTTCATCAAAGAGATGGAGCAGCGCAAAGCTGACGAGCCCGCCGCTATTGCCAAGTACATTGCCGACAACAACATTACCGCAAAGCCCAGCCAGAGCGGCCTGTATGTGGTGGTGAACAAGAAAGGCAACGGCCCCAAGGTTGCCGTTGGCAAGACCGTTAAGGTGAACTATGTGGGTCGTCTGTTGGACGGCAACGTGTTTGACACCAGCGTGGAGACCGTGGCTAAAGAGGCCGGTATCTACATGGATGGCCGCCCCTACGAGCCCCTGACCTATGTGGTTGGCCAGCAGGCTATGATCAAAGGCTGGGACGAAGGTATCATGGGACAGACCGCAGGCAGCGAGATCACCCTGGTGATCCCCTCGGAGCTGGCATACGGCGCACGCGGTGCCGGCAACATGATTATGCCCTACAGCCCCCTGACTTTCACCCTGACTATCGAATCGGTTGAATAAGAACCCTACATTAAAAATAATACAGAATGAAAAATATCGTCATTTTTGGCGCTCCCGGCGCCGGTAAAGGCACTCAGAGCGATTTTATCGTTGAGAAATACGGTCTTACCCACATCTCCACTGGTGATTTGCTGCGTAAAGAAATTGCCGACCAGACTGAACTTGGCAAACGCATCAAGAGCATTATGGATGCTGGCCAGCTGGTAAGCGATGAGATTGTTATTGAAATGATTGACAACGCTATTGCACGCGACACCAAAGGTATTCTTTTTGATGGTTTTCCCCGCACTGTGGCTCAGGCTGAGGTGTTGGACGAACTGCTGGCCAAACACGGCCGCAGCCTGACCTGCATGGTACGCCTGGACGTGCCCAGCGACGAGCTGATTCACCGTATGCTGGAGCGCGCCAAAGTAAGCGGCCGCAGCGATGACAACGAAGAGACCATCAAGAACCGCCTGGCAGAGTATGAGAAGAAGACCCTCCCCGTGGCTGACTACTACAGCAAACAGGGCAAGGAGCTGAAGATCAACGGCCTTGGCGACATCAAGCGTATCTCGGAAGATATTGCTAAAGCTATCGACACTTTATAATCGATTAGAACATCTAGAAAGTTCTAGAATTTCTAGCGCGCCTAGATTTTCTAGAACTTTCTTATGAAACATCAACTTGTAACTACTAACACTGAATACCAATGACTTCCAATTTTGTTGACTATGTAAAGATTTTTGTCCGCTCGGGTAAGGGTGGTGGCGGATCGGCCCACCTGCTGCGAGTGAAGTATAACGCCAAAGCCGGCCCCGACGGCGGTGATGGCGGACGCGGCGGACACGTGATATTGCGCGGTAACAGCCAACGATGGACCCTGCTGCACTTGAAATACACCAAGCATGTGTTTGCCGAAGACGGGCAGCATGGCGGAGAGAATTTGTGCACGGGACGCACCGGCGCCGACCAGATTTTGGACGTGCCACTGGGCTGTGTTTGTCGCGACGCAGAGACCGGCGAGATGCTGGGCGAAGTGACAGAGGACGGCCAGGAAGTCATTATAGCCAAAGGCGGACGCGGCGGTTTGGGCAACGACCATTTTAAGTCGGCCACCAACCAGACTCCCCGCTACGCGCAACCCGGCGAGCCCGCCGTGGAGCGATGGATCATCATTGAGCTGAAAGTGCTGGCCGACGTGGGTTTGGTGGGTTTTCCGAATGCGGGAAAATCGACCTTCCTGAGCGTGGTTTCGGCTGCCAAGCCCGAGATTGCCGACTACCCATTTACCACCATAGTGCCCAACCTGGGCATGGTGAAATACCGCGACGACAAGTCGTTCTGCATTGCCGACATACCCGGAATTATTGAAGGAGCCAGCGACGGCAAGGGTTTGGGACTGAGATTTTTGCGACATATTGAGCGCAATGCCATCCTCTTATTTATGGTGAGCTGCGAACAGCTGGATGTGGCGCACGAATACGAGGTGCTGCTTGAAGAGCTGCGCAAATACAACCCCGAACTGCTGGACAAAGAACGGATTTTGGCGGTGACGAAATGCGACATTATGGACGACACCATGATGGAGCAGCTGAAGGAGCACCTGCCCAAAGGCGTGGAGACCTTGTTTATCTCGGCTGTGTCGGGACTGCACATACAGGAACTGAAAGACTGCATTTTTAGAAAACTGACAACAACAGCAGAGTAATGAGCCTTACAGACCTCGACACCCAAGTTTTTTATTGGATTAACCAGCATCATTGTGCGGTATCGGACTGGATACTATGGACATTGAGCCAGGGTTGGTCATGGGCTATAGTATTAGTAGCACTGCTGTGCGTGAGCACGTTGCGCTATGAAGCCAAGCGACTGTGGTTGGTGCTGATAGGCATAGGACTGTGCTTTTTGCTAGCCGACAGGATATCGGTGCTGTGTTTTAAGAACGTGTTTTGCCGACTGCGCCCCTGCCATGTGCTGGAAGACGTGCGGATGTTTCGCACCAGCTGCGGAGGGTCGTATGGATTTGTGTCGAGCCATGCCGCCAATGTATTTGCGCTGGCCACATTTTTGAGTATGCGCTACCGCCGAGTGGTGAGCGAATACATGAAAAACAAATTCAGACAAAAAAAGAAAGCGGCACTGAGCCCCACAGCCCTTGGAGTGCTGATTTTTGGATGGGCCGTGCTGGTGGGATATTCGCGTCCGTATTTGGGAAAACACTTTCCGGGCGATGTGGTTTGCGGTGCAATGCTGGGATTATTGATTGGAATGGTAATTTTTTTCACAATCCAATTAATTGAAAATAAAATTGTTAATAAATAAGCACTAAAAAAAATAAAAAATCATGAAACAAAATTTCATTTTTTGCGTATTTATTACCGTGCTTACTTATATCAAAGATGTATTTGACGGGACGTCTCCTATTCTGGGGGACGTTCTCGTTTTTTCTAAACCTTACTTATCATGAACTTTTTAGACATACTGTTGGCCATTCCGCTGTGCTACTTTATATATAAAGGATGGAGACGCGGACTTGTGTTTGAAATTGCCACCCTCGTGGGCATCATTGTAGGCATCTGGGCATGTATTCATTTTTCGACCTGGGTGGCCGAAGCGCTAAACATAAAAGGCGAAGGCGCCGTGCTGGTAGCCTTCTTTATCACCTTTGCCGCCGTGATGGTGGGTGCCTTCTTTTTGGGCAAGACCATAGAGGGTATGTTTAAGATGGTGAAACTGGGTGCGATAAACAAACTGCTGGGCGCAGCCTTTGGCATGGTAAAATGCCTGTGCGTGCTCAGCGTGCTGCTGAACTTTGTGCTGCTGGTGGACCAGGAGCAGATGCTGATGACCCCCAAGGTGAAAGAAGAGAGCGTGCTGTTTGGACCCACGCACACTGTAGGCAACAAGCTGACAGCCAAATTGCAAGACTTTGTGGTGGAGAAGCGGAGAGAGCTTGCTCACAAAAAAAACACGGCTAAAGAATGATCATACTGGCCCCCATGCAGGGACTGACGGAACTGATGTTTCGCAAGACCTATGAGCAGTGTTTTCCGGGTGCTATAGACCTGGCTATCTCGCCATTTTTATCGCTCACCCACGGCAACCTGGCTGATGCGTGGAAGAAGATAGACGACGTGATACCGGAAGACAATGTGGGATCGATACCAGTGATTCCGCAAATATTAGGTAAAGAGCCATTGGAATTCATAGACCTGGCCAACCGGCTTTACGAAGTGGGCTATGGCGAGGTGAACTGGAACATAGGCTGTCCGATGCGGAGAGTGACCGCCAAGCACAGAGGCAGCGGCATACTCCCCTACCCCGACGAGCTGGAGAGCATACTGAGCGCCATAGTGCCAAAACTGAAACCCAAGCTGAGTGTGAAAATGCGGCTGGGACTGAACAAAGAAGACGAGATCTTCAGTCTGATACCCATACTCAACCAGTATCCGCTGGCCAATGTGACCATACATCCGCGCACTGGCAGACAGCAATATGGCGGACAGGTGGATCTGCACACCTTTGAACAGGTGCTGCCACTGATGAAGGCGCCCGTGATATACAACGGCGATATCTGCCGGACGGGAGACTACCGACAGCTATGCAAGCGGTTTGCGCAAATAAAAGACTATATGATAGGGCGCGGAGTGCTATACGACCCCCTGCTGCCTTTGAAAATAAAAGGCATCATAGCCGAAGACGACCGAGAGGCCAGCCTGAAGGCAGCGCACAAATTCATTACCGCCCTGACAGCGGCCATAGTGGAACGCGACGTGCCAACGGAGAGCAAAGTGAGGAAGATAAAAGAATACTGGTGCCTGTTGCGTAAGAGCCTGCCAATCACCGAACAGCAATCGATGACTGTGCTACATTCGAAAACATTGCCCGAGACAATTGGCGAGATAGAGAAATGGTTGGAAGGTGGCATTGAAAAAATTTATTAAAAATATATAATAATTAAATCTTTTTCTCGTTATTAAACCTAATGAAACATTTGAAAACACTCATCATACCCTTATTCTTCGTCCTGCTGGCTGTGGTAGGATGCCAGGACAACACTCCCAAAGAGAACATCACCGACGAGGAATTTCTGAAAGTACTGAACGTAAAGATCAACAAGCACCCTAAGGACGACAACCTGTATTATGAGCGTTCGCAGGTGCTGATGCATATGGGCAGAGTGAACGAGGCCATTGCTGACCTGACACGCGCTACTGCCATCAACGACAAGGAGATAAAATACCACATGGCGTTGGGCGATGCCTATTTTGCCAACGGCGATGTGGAGCACAGCTATAGCAGCCTGCAGCATGTGTTGGATATCAGCCCCAACAATCAGGAAGCCTATCTGAAGCTGGGCGAGATAGCCTATTACAGCAGAGACTACGACCGAGCCATGGACAACCTGAGCAAGGTGACGAGTAAGGACCCGCAGAACCGCACAGCCTTGTTTATGAAAGGCTTTATTTACAAAGAGACCGGCGACACGGTGAACGCCATCAACCTGCTGAAGAAAGTATGCGACCTATACCCCGACTACGAGCCCGCCTTTGAGGAGCTGGGCATACTGTATGCCGCACACCACAACAAGATGGCCCTGGAGTACTTGAACACCGCCCTGCGCATCGAGCCCAACAATAACAACGCCCGCTACGCCCTGGCCATGTTCTACCAAGACCTGAACCAGATGGACAAGGCCGAAGAGATTTACAAAGAGATGCTGGACATTGACGCCGGCAACAAGCACGCTTGGCACAATCGCGGATACATACAGCTGTTTACCTATGGCGACTTTCCGGTGGCAGTGGAATACCTGACCCACGCCATACAATGCGACAGCACCTATATTGAGGCATGGGTGAACCGTGGCTGCGCCTATGAGCTGATGGGCGACAAGGCACATGCCCACGACGATTTTCGTCATGCCCTTGACTTAGACCACACTTTCCAGCCTGCGATAGACGGACTGGCACGTAACTAACAATAAAACAAACGAAACCTGAATATTAATTTTTAAAAATAACATATATGAGCACACTTAAAGGACGCAATCTCATCTCCATCACCGACTTCACCAAAGAAGAATACATCGAGGTGCTGGACATTGCCGAAGGCTTCGAAAAGAATCCCAAGCAGCACATTCTGGGCGACAAAGTAGTCGCAACCCTTTTCTTTGAGCCATCCACTCGCACTCGTTTGAGTTTCGAGAGCGCAGCCAACCAGCTGGGCGCCCGTGTTATCGGTTTTAGCGACCCCGGCGCTACCAGCGTCCAGAAAGGTGAAAGCCTCCACGATACCATTAAGATGGTATCCGCATACGCCGACATCATTGTGATGCGTAACCCCAAGGAAGGTTCTTCCCGTTACGCTTCGGAAGTGGCATCTGTTCCCGTGATCAACGCTGGCGACGGTGCCAACCAGCACCCCACCCAGTGCATGCTGGACCTCTACAGCATCCGCAAGACCCAGGGCACCCTGGACAACCTGAACATTGCCCTGGTAGGCGACCTGAAGTATGGCCGTACCGTGCACTCGCTGGTGCAGGCTATGTGCAACTTCAACGCTACCTTCCACCTGGTATCGCCCGAAGAGCTGAAGCTGCCTTCGTCGGTGAAGAAAAGCATCAAGGATGCTGGTTTGAAATACTACCAGTATCATGAAATCCGCGACATTATGGGCACCGCCGACATTATCTACATGACCCGCGTGCAGCGTGAGCGTTTTTCCGACCTTCTTGAATATGAGCGCGTAAAGGATAGCTGCATCCTGACCGCTTCGATGCTGGAAGGCTGCAAACCCAACATGCGCATCCTGCACCCCCTGCCCCGTGTGAACGAGATCACCACCGATGTTGACAAGACACCTCATGCCTACTATTTCCAGCAGGCACAGAATGGTGTGTATGTGCGTCAGGCTCTCATCGCATCCATCCTTGGTGCAAAATAATAGTTGACTTGTTGATTGACGAAAAACACCAATTGACATCAACAGCTCTGAAAAAAACACAACTAAACAAAACACAACATTATGGAAACTAAGAAAGAACTCGTAGTACCCGCAATTGAAAACGGTACCGTAATCGATCATATTCCCACTGAGAAAGTATATCAGGTAATCAATGTTCTCGGCCTTGAAAACTACGAAGACGAAGTGCTCATTGGCAACCACCTGCAGAGTGGCAAACTGGGCCGCAAGGGCATTGTGAAGATCAAGAACAAACATTTCTCCAAGGACGAGGTGAGCAAAGTGGCTCTGATTGCTCCTTTTGTGACCGTGATCACCATTAAGGACTATAAGGTGATTGAGAAATTTGCCACCGAGATTCCCGACCACGTGGAGAACTTTGTGAAATGCGCCAACCCCAAGTGCATCACCAACTTTGAGGATATCCCCACTATTTTTGACATCGACGACAAGGAGAACCTCAAACTGCGTTGCCACTACTGCGAGAAGTACACCACTAAAGAGACCATTCATTTTATCAATAAATAAGGGTAACTTCGGATGAAGAAATACTACCTCTCTCTGATTGTGCTCACAATGGTGCTTGTGGCGGCCAGCCTGGTTGCCCTATGGGTGGGTAGCAAATACTATCTGCCCGTGCTTTCGGCACTGCCATTGTATTTTGCCATCGTCAACGGTTCGATGCACATGGGTTTGGAAAAAAGTTTCTACAAAGACCCGCGAACCTTTGTGAAGAATGTGCTGGGCATCACGGTGGGCAGCCTGTTTCTGCATTTGATTGTGCTCTTTATCTGGTCGTTCACGCATATTGCCACAGCCAAGATTTTTATCGTAGGTTTCTGCATCTGCTATCCCACCTACCTTGTGTTTGAGACCCTCTCGCTGGTACTGATGATACGCAACAAGCGCAAAGAAGCCAACCAATAAAAAAGGCACATATATAAAGAAAGCCCCGGCAAGATGTCGGGGCTTTTTTTATATGTGCGCCAGCAACAGTATATTGCTTGGCCGGATAGCTGTTACTTATTGACAACCTTGTGGTAGAGGGTGCCGCGACTGGTGCTAACAGCCACAAAGAACACGCCAGTGTGCGGGAGTGCCAGCTGGATGGTGCTGTGGGCGGCATCGAAGGACATCTCGTTGAGCAAGCGACCCTCGACACTATAAAGCATAACCTTGCCAGCATCGGACTGGCCCAGAGCTACCGAAACACTACCGTTGGCGGGATTGGGGAAGACACGCAGGAGGTTATTATCTACATCGGCAATACCCTCGTGAGTGGGCATAGGAGCTGTGCGAATGGTAGTGAAGAACCAGTCGGTATAAGCAGAATCGGCGCAAACACCCCTCACATAGAAATCGTACTCAGTATCGGAATCGAGATGGGCGATATAGACAGAGCTGTCGCTGGCAGAGACGAGCGTGCCGCGGCCCTGGGTGAAACCGGCGCGACCATATTCGATTTCCCAACTATCGGGCGAAGCGGTATTGTTCCAGGTGAGATGCACCATGTCGTAATCAACAGCGGGAGCAGTGAGGTTGACAATATGGCCACAGTTAAGATTCTTGCTGACCAAGCGCAGATTATCTACAAACAGGCGAGAGCCACGCACACGGGCTTTCTCGTTGGCAGAAGAGACAACAACCACCACCATGGTGTCGGCCGACTGAAGGTCGTAACCAGCAGGATAATACTCGCTAAGAGAGTAGTAATCCATGACGAAAGGCGTGTAGTTGACCGTATCGCTCAACTGATAGAGTTTCTTGGAGCCAGCGCCCACCAACATGCGACGATGGAGAAGAGTGTCGTAGCGGGTGCCGAAAGCCACGATGGCACCATTGTCGCGAATAGAATCGAGATTGCTGGCCAAATACTTATAATCGCCAATCAACTGTTTGGGTTCAAACCCATCGAGGGGGAAACCGCCAGAGATAAAATTGTTGATATCCACAGAATCGACGAACGGGAGCAGCCAATCCATATCTTCGGTGTCTTCCAAAAGATCTTCCATCAGAGGTATGATATTCTCGAGATGAATATTGCCCGAAGCCACGATAGTGGGCAGCACGGTGGAGGTGAGCGAAGAGTCGAGGAACGACGCAGCCAGCGAATAGGCCATGGGGGTGAGCACATCGCTCATAATAAACGACTGAGCGACCATGGCGCCATGCCCCTGCGACATGGTGACGGTATCGTTGAACACAATGCCCACCGGGATATTGGCATGGATGGGAAGCGACAAGCCGGAATAATTGACAGTTTCGTTGATCTCATACATGGGAATAGACCAACCCTCGGGGAGCTGATAGCCATAGTCGATAGGCAACGAGAGGAAAAGCACCGAAGCCGAATCGGCAGGATAGGTGTTCCACTGCTCGAAGAAGCCCACAGGGACATCCATAGTGTCGAGCGTTTGTGCTTTGACCATTATGCCAGACAACATCATTGCGGCAATCATCACAAAAGAAAGCATAATTTTTTTCATATCTAATAATTTTAAACCAAACTCAATAATTTACCACGATAACCCTTTCTTTACAAGCCAGGCCTGGGCATCCTTGTTGCCCAAACGGGCGGCCTTCTTGTAGGCGCTCTGTTCCTTGCGCTCGGCCTTTTTCTGCTTGCCATACAGCTCGGCCAGGAACATATAGGTTTCGGGATCGGTGGTGCAGATGCTTGTGGAGCGGATAAAACTCTGGATGGCTTTGTCGTCTTTGCCCCACTTGGTGTAAGCCTTGCCAATGTATTTGTAGGCCGAAGCGTCGTTGGGGCGGATGTTCAGCGCGCGCTTGTGGTAGGCTATGGCCTGGTCGTAGTGGCCCTGGTCGCAATAGACGGTGCCAATGCGGTTCAAAGTGGGGGTGTGAAGGCTGTCGTATTCCAGAATCTGCTTGTAGCATTCCAGTGCCCTGGGGGCGTCGTTGCGCATACGGTAGGCGTAGGCCAAGGCCGTATAGAGACGTATGTTGCGGGGATTGCGGCGGAGCCCCTGTTTGAGCAGTTTAATGGCCATTTCCTGACTGTTGCGGATGCAGTACAGCGAGCCAAGGTTGTAATATGCGTCGGCAAAAGTGCTATCCAGCTGAATGGCCTTCTTGAAATGCTTCATGGCCTCGGTATGGTTGCCCTTACGGAACTGGATGTAGCCCATCACATTCTCACCGCGGGCAAATTTGGGGTTGGCCTTCAACGCACGGTTGGCCCACGAAACGGCATTGACATGCTGGTCGCGCTGAGTTTCGACATAGGCCATCATGGTCATGGCCAAAGCCGAAGCGGTGTCGAGCTCAATGGCGCGGGCTGCCACATTCTTTGCGCTGTCGAGATCATTGAGCTGGATGAGGCAGTAGGCCTGATGGGCCAGTGCTTCGCAAGTATGGCTCTGCTCTAGCAGCGCAATGGCTTCGTCGAAATACTCTTTCTGTTCGCACAAAATGCCGAGGAGTTTCTGGGTTTCGCCCGAAGGGTCGCCCTCGGGGGTTGCCAACGCCTGACGATAGTATCGTTCGGCCAACTCGGTCAAACCAATCTTTTCGGCATTAATACCTTTCAGTCTCAATTCCATTGCAGAGAGGGTACCCTCGCCCTCCTGCTGGGCAAAGCAATTTGCCGTAAAGGCCACAGCCATAAGGCACAGAAAACATATCTTTCTAATCATATTATATTAACGCAGATAAATAAATATTATTGCGTGCGCGCGATAACATCACACGGCAGGCCTAGGCGATAAAAAAACATCCGCACCCTGGCGAGGTGCGGATGAAAACACTTATTAACCCTAAAAATCAGATAGTTGGCTTTATGGCAAAAGCGAAAACTCTCTCTTGATTTCGATTGCAAAATTACAATCTTTTTGGGGAACGGGCGATAACTAATAGCGGTGATATTTGGCCATGGGAGTCACTAATTGTAGTGGGTGGGGTAGAAATAACAATATAAAACACAATTCTTTAGCCAAAATAAAGAAAGGGCGGCCTTCGGCCGCCCTTTCATCAATAGCACAGTGGTGTGTTATACCATTTGTTCGATATTCCATACAAAGGCGCGAACACCTACCTCCTCGTTGCGCTTGTCGAGTTTGCGCACGGCGATGAGTATAGCTTCCACTTTGTCGTCATCCACTACGGCCATGACGGCATTGTTCATTTCGGGCCAAGTGTGGGTGCCACGGTGCGGGTCGCCATTTTCATGGCCACGACCCTGCACATTCTCCCAAAAAGTGAAACCACGCACACCAAGTTCGTCGAGCAGATATTCCACTCGCTCGGTGTTGGCCTGGTTGAATACTATCATTATACTTTTCATTGATTTTTAATATTTTGGTAATCGGTGAAGAATAGGTTGCCTGTGGACTAACCACTCTTCACCGATCACAGTTCACTTTATTTGTTATCCAGATCGATGTTCATGAACACGAATTTCTTGCGGAGCTTCTCTTTGCGCTCGGCCTCACCACGACGCTCGAAGATGCCGTAGAGCACGGGAACGACGATAAGGGTGACGAGGGTGGAGATGAGCAGACCACCGATAACGATGATACCCAGCGTGGTCCACAACTCGGAGCCTTCCGACTTGCTAGTGGCCATAGGTATCATACCCAGGATGGTGGTGAAGGCTGTCATCATAACAGGACGCAGACGGCTCTGACCCGAGGTAGCAATAGCCTCGTAGAGTTCCATGCCACGCTCGCGCATGAGGTTGGTGTAGTCCACCAGCACGATACCATTCTTGACAACGATACCGATAAGGAGGATGATACCCAGCGAACCCACCATATCAAGGTTCTGACCCGTGACAAACAATGCCATGATGGCACCAGAGAGTGCGAAGGGGATGGAGAACAGGATGATGAAGGGCTTGCTGAACGACTCGAACTGCGAGGCCATAACAATGTAAACCAGCATGATGATGAGAATGCCAAGGAGACCCATGTTGCTAAAGTTCTCCTGCTGATCCTGATAAGCACCTGCCAGGACTACATGGATGTCGTGGGGGACATTCATCTGATCGACCTCTGCCTGTACGCTCTGAGCCATTTTGGCCAGCGAGGTGCGGTAAGGAGTGACCTGGATGGTAAGGTAGCGCTGACGGTTCTTACGCTGAATGGTGGGCGGGCACCAATATTCCTCAACGCTTGCCAGCTCGCGCAGCTTGATAACCTGGCCGGTGGAAGTAGTGAGGGGAAGGTCTTCGATATCGGTGATAGAACTGCGGTAGTCCTCTTTGAGGCGGCAAACGATATTGTACTCGTCGCCATCCTCCTTAAGGAAGCCGCAGGGCATACCATATACACGATAACGCACAGCGGCAGCCACCTGCGAGGAGCTGAGTCCGTGGCGGGCCAGTTTCTCCTTGTCGAACACAATCTTGAGCTCGGCACGGTCTTCGTCGCGGCTAAGATTACAGTCGCGGGCACCGGGCACATTGTCCTCGATACGTTTCATCACGTCTTGAGCAAACTGATACGACTCGTCGAAGTCGTAGCCATAAATCTCGACAGAGAGGCTGTTGTTGCCGCCACCGCCCATGCCACCTTCCGACACGATAACGCGGTTCAGTTCGGGATATTCGGCAAAGCACTTACGCAGCATCTCCTGGTATTCGAAGATGGTGGTGGTGCGCTCATACTTGGTGGTAGTGCGGATCTGGAGGGAGATCTTGTTGTTGGTGGTGCTGTTGAAGAGGGCGCCAAAGCCGGCATCGTCGTTGGAACCGGCCGAGGTGGAGAAGGAAATAAGATCGTCGCCCAGGATGTTGCGGATATCGGCCTCCATGTGGCGGGCGGTCTTGAGGGTTTCCTCAATGCGGGTGCCACGTTGCAACTCGGCAGTGATATTGATACGACCATTATCCTGCTGCTTCATAAAGTCCATACCGATGGTGCCGGTGCACATGGGGAGCATGGTAAGGATGAAGATGCCCATGGCCGAGAAAAGGGTGACGCGCTTATGGCCTAAGCACCAGCGGAGCACGCCGGCATACCAAACCTCAACACTGGTAAAGACACGACCAATGGTATTGTCGAAACTGAATTTGCGCTCGGCTTTCTTGCGCTCGTATTCCTCTTCGTCCTGCTTGTTGAGGAAGAAGGGCTTTTCTTTGAGCATCTTGCTGGAAAGCATGGGAATGATGGTGATAGCCGAAGCAGTGGAAACGCAGACCACGATGGTGATAATCCAGCCCAACTCCTTGAACATGATACCGGCCATACCGGGCAGCATGGTGAGGGGAACGAACACGGCCACAAGCACCAAGGTGGTGGCAATAACGGAAGTCCACACTTCGTTGGTTGCGCAGATGGCTGCCTCGCGAGGATTCTCGCCGCGGGAGATATGCTTGGATACATTCTCCAACACCACAATGGCATCGTCCACCACCATACCGATGGCCACGGTGAGCGAAGCCAGCGAGATGATATTGAGCGAGCTGTCGGAAACCAGCAGGTAGATGAATGCTGTGACTAGGGAGATGGGGATGGTGAGACCGATGATGAATGCGCTGCGCCAGTCGCCCAAGAAGAGGAACACCACCAGAACGACGAAGAGAAGTGCATACATAATGGAAGAGGTAAGGCCGTTGATGGCGTTCTGGATGGAGGACGACTCGTCGCGGATGATGGTGATTTCCACATCGGGAGGCAGGGTCTTCTGTATGTCTTCCAATCTTTTGCGCACATTCTTGGTGATGGCCACGGTGTTGGCACCGGTCTGCTTGGAGATGGTCATGCGGGCACCTTCCTGACCGTTGATCTTCTCGTCGAGAGAGAGGTCTTTGATGGTATCGCGCACAGTGGCCAGGTCGCGTACATACACAGGCTTGCCAGCAATGTTGGCAATCATGATGTTGGCTATTTCGGAGCTCTCCTCATATTCGCTCTTTACGCGCATCTGGTACTGCTCCTTGCCCATCTTAACGGTACCGGAAGCCATATCCAGGTTGTTGCTACTGATGGCTGCGCCAACGGCTTCCACGCTCAGGTGGTAGGCTTCGAGCTGCTTGGGATCGAGGTCGATATAGATGTAACGTTCGGGGGCGCCGCTAACGGAGATATTACCAATGCCGTTGATGCGGTTAAGCTCGTTGGTCACATTCTCATCAATGATTTTCTCCAGGCCGGGGTAGCTCTCTTTGGCGGTGAAACCCAACACAAGCACGGGCATGGCGCTGGAGTTAAGCTTGAGGATGGTGGGGCGCGAAACGCCATCGGGCAGGTTGTCGTACACAAGGTCAACATACGAGCGGATGTCGTTGAGTGCCTCATCAAGGTTAGAGCCCCACTGGAACTCCATGGTGACCACGGAGAGGTTGTCCTTGGAGGTGGAGGTAAGGTTCTTCAGACCATCCACCGAGTTGAGTGCATTCTCAATATTCTTGGTGATATTGGTCTCGATATCGCTGGCATTGGCACCAGCGTAGGTGGTCATCACGGTGATGTAGGGAGGATCCATCTCGGGCATCTGGTCGATAGGCAGCTGGCGGAGCGAGAACAGACCCAAAATGATGATGGCCACAAATATCAAGCCCGTAGTAATAGGCTTGTTGATAGCTGTTTTGTAAATTGCCATAACTATTTAATTTAGAATTAATAATTAATAATTATAAGTTCTTTGCGCAATTAGTTGTATTAGTGCGTAGAACTAATCTTTTCTGTTTATATTACTTTTGGATGTCTTTACAATGGTGGTAAGGATCTTGATTAATTCCACACAATCGGAATTGATGGATTCAAAACCTTCGTCGCTCAAGTAGTCGGACTTATATAGCAATTCTATCCAATATAAAGATTCACGGCACTCCTTGAGTGCTATGGTGGATTTGGCAATAAAGTCCCTGGAACTAGCTGCATACTGAGCTTCAGCCATGTTCGCACCTACACTTGTACCACTGCGCAATAGTTGCTTGGAAATATCAAACTCCTGCTTTGTATCTTTGAGATATTGGCGCAACTTGACAGTTCGGACTGCGAAATCCATGCATTTTGCCATTATAAAATCACCACCTTCAGACACCGCAAAATTATTAATTATTAATTATCCATTATTAATCTTTAACGATGTCCAGTGTGCAACCGTCAACTAGGCGGCCTTGGCCGGTGACCACTAGCTGGTCGCCTTCCTTAATGTCGCCGGGAATGACGGGGATGATTTCGATACGGTCGTCGAAGCGCTGGCCAAGGGTGACAGCCACACGATGAGCGGTGCCGTCGTTGTTGGTGAACACATAGCGGTCGTTGGAGCCGGTAAGCTTAAGCACACTCTGATAGGGCACCACGATGGCATCCACCTCGCCAAGAGCCAACGAAGCCTTCACATACATACCGGGGCGCAGTTTCTCGCCGCCATTGGGAATGGCGAGCTTGCACTGGAAAGTGTGGGTGTTGGGATCGACGGTGGGATAAACGATCTCGATAGTGGCGGCAAAAGTCTGGTTGGAATAGATATCGCTCTTCACATCCAGTTTCATGCCCTGCTTGACCAGGGGGAAGAAACTCTCGGGAATGCTCACCAGGGCTTTCAGCTTGCTGATCTGGGTGAGGGTGAGGATAGGTGCGCCGGTGTACATCTCGCCATCCTCATAGTTCTTGGCACTGATCACGCCTGCGAACTGGGCCTTGACAAAAGTGTTCTCGTTCTGGAAACGCTCGGTCTCGGTAAGCTGGTCGAAACCGGCCTTGGTCTGATCATATACCTGCTGGCTTACGCTACCGGAAGCTTTGAGGGCGGTAACGCGGTCGAGCTCGGTCTTGGTGCTGTTGAGGTTGATGCGGGTGGTGTTGAGCTGGGTCTGATCCATACGCACCAGCATGGCACCCTTGGCCACGCGACTGCCCACCTCCACATAGATGTGCTCGATGTGGCCGGTGATGGAGGGCGAAATGTTCATAGTCTCATAGCCTTCGAGGGTGGTAGAGAGGTCGATGGTTTTGGCAATACGCTCGGAGCGCAGTTCCTGAACCTTCACTTTCTCCGACTCTTTCTTAGTGGTAGTAGCCACTTTTTCATCTTTTTTGCCACCACAAGCAGCCAACGATACGGCAGCCAGGGCTATTACGGCAAGTTTAAATGCTTTGTTCATATCTGTATTCTTTTATTATCTATATTTATTATGTATTCAATAATTAAAACTACATTCCGAGAAGGGTTTCCAGCGCCACCTGGGCATTGATTACGTTCATCACGGCCTGGATGTAGTTGCTCTGCGCAGTGATAATGTCGGTATTGGCGGTGGTAACCTCGAGATTGCTGGCGCGACCGTATTTGAATTTCTCGGCAGTGTTGTCGAACACGCGCTGGGTCACAGCCAGGTTATCCTTCTGAATCTGATAGCTTTCAATAGCCGAAATCAGATCATAGCACAACTGGTTGTACTGCACGTGCAATCCGTCCTCGGCCTGCTTTTTGCTATTCAAAGTCTCCTGATAGTCAATCTTTGCACTCTTCACCTTGGCCATGCGGCTGCCGCTCTGGAACAAAGGCAGGCTCACGCTGGCGCCAATCATGTTGGGAGGAGTCATGTTGAAACCCTCGTCCTTGCCGAAATAAGTCTTGGCGCTATACTGATAATAGGCCGAAACAACGGGAGTGTAGTCCATCCATGCCATAGTCACCTGTTTCTTGGCCAGTTTTTCGGATTGGCTGAGGAGCTGGTAGTTGTAGTTGTCGTCGATATTGAACGAGTTGCCTGCCACCATTTGTGCGGCCTGGTTCACATCCAGCAGCTGTTCGATGGTGGTGGTGAGCTGGATCTTGGTGTTCACATCGGCACCCAGCTGCAGGAGCAACGAGTTGTAGAGCATGGTGAGGGTGCGCTGAGTGGTGTTGATGCTGTTGCGCAAAGTGGCCACCTGCACGGCAAATTTATCGGCGCTAATCTGCTCGGCAGCACCGGCCTGCACGCTGGCCAAGGTAGTCTGATAGAGCTGCTGCATGTTGGCCAGGCTGTTGTTGAGCAGGGCCACGGTCTGCTCCATCACCAGGATAGAGGTGTACACATTCTTCACATTGGCCTTGGTGCTCTGAACGCTTTGCTTGTGGGAGATGTTGGCCATTTCGAGTGCAATGTTACTCAGGCCAATACCCACAATCTGCGCACCCGTGAGGGCTATCGATGCGGTGATGCTGAAATTGCCGCTGGGATTCATCGGGATGCCGGTAGAAGCGCTCTCGCCATCGCCGCCAAAGCCATCGGGCAGACGGATGGGCAGCCACATGGTGCCAATCTGGATAGAATCGGGAATCATGGAGCTCATGCCGCCACCACGACTGCCGAAATTCATTTCATATCCGCACATGTTCTGGTAGTCGAAACCGGCCTTTACCTGGGGCAGCATCGACGAAATAGTCTGCCATTTTGAAGCCTCTGCCTTCTGCACATCGAGCGATGCGTTCTGCAAAGTGTAGTTGTGCTCCACGGCATACTGCTGAGCCTCGTTGAGCGAGAGGCGCAGCGTCTCCTGGTCCTGAGCCACCATAGCGTGGGCGCTCAGGCCGAAGAGCAGGAATGCTAGAATTTTGTTTGCAAGTTTCATATTAATGTCTTTTTTATTATTCAATTATATTATATAGTGTTGTTGGTAATCTCCTTAAAACGTTCTTCTTGCGAGTCGTACAGCTGTATAGCCTCCACAGTCATCAGCCCGCGGAAAAAGGTAAACGCCATTTCGTTCACTTTGCGCATGTAGGCTTCTTTCTCGTGCTGAGGCATGGTGTGGTCCTTGTGCATAAAGCTGGTCATGAGGTCGCTTATCTCCTCCAGGTTCACGTTGGGGCGCAGCAGGTTGCGCTCTTGTGCCTCCTTCAGGGTTTGCAGCACACCGGTGCGAAACACATTGGAATGAACCTTGTGAAATTCGGTGTGAATCTGCGGATAGTAGCGCTCTATATCGCACAGCATAGTGCCATATCGGTGGTTGATCACCACGGTGTTGCGCATCAGATAGAGGGCCAGCAGCATCGGCTCCTCCACCTGAGAGGTGAGTTTGCAGAAACTGGAGCCAATCTCCTTGTGCACCTCATCCAGACAGGCCGAAAGCAGATCCTCCTTAGTGGCAAACATGGCATAGAGCGTGCGCTTTGAGATGTGCAGCTGCGCGGCAATCTGGTCCATCGTCACGCGTTTGCAACCCTCGCAACGGTACAGCTCCATGGCTGCTTTTACTATTTTTTCCTTTGTCTCTACCGAGTCGGTCATTATGTATTAATTTTATTTGCAGTAGGTTACAATCCTACCCATTATTTCTTTAAGGATTGCAAATATACAAAGAAAACTTTGAAAACCCAAAAAGTTTTCAAAGTTTTATCTTATTTTAACAACTATACTCTATTAGATAAAAGTAATAGCCTGCAACGGACAGCGAGGAGCGAATCCCCCAAGCTCCAATGATACTGCGGTCATCCTACGGATATCCTACGGTTCTCGTCCTCTACCCTATAGCGTAGAATAACCGTAGAATGACCGCTGGATGACCATAGGATCACTGAGAGCAGCGATGTGATGCTTATTTTTTATTGCTCTTGCGCTCGGGGATGGGCTGCAGGCTGGTCTTGGCCACCTCGATCACGGTGCCGGGAGCCAGCGATACGCGGGCACGGCTATCTTTCACGCTTTCAATAGTAACGTGCAATCCGCCGGCAGTCATCACCTTGTCGCCAGCCTTCAGGCTGTCGCGGTAAGCCTGCTCTTTTTTGGCCTGCTGACTCTGCGGACGAATAATAAAGAAATAAAACACCATAATCATCAACGCAATCATGATGGCGGTTTTCCAACCATTAGAAATAGCAAGTAGTATCATAATTATTACAATTTTTATTCTTTTTTTACGTTAACTGAAAAAACAATTAATATCTTCAATAACGTAAGTGATGGTAAAATATTGTGAACTTTTTTGGTCTTTTTTCAAAATAGGGACTTTCACCATAGGCGGGGGCTATGCCATGATTCCGCTCATGGAGCGCGAGATTGTGGACAAGCACCACTGGCTCAGCTCGGAGGATTTTCTGGACCAGGTGGCTATATCTCAGTCGCTTCCCGGCGTGCTGGCCGTCAACATGGCCACGGGTGTGGGCTTCCGTTTGCGAGGCCTCAGCGGGGCCGTGGTGGCCGTGGCAGCCAACATCATGATGCCCATTATTTTTATCCTCACACTGGCCATGATCTACCAGTTTTTCCGCCAAAATCGTTATGTGGAGTATTTCTTCATGGGTGTGCGTCCGGCGGCGGTAGCCCTCATTGCCGCTCCGGTGTTCAAGCTGGCGCAGTCTGCCCGCATAGGTCTGTCCAACTGCTGGATTCCCATACTTGCCGCCCTGCTCATCTGGTCGCTAAGGGTCAACCCCATCTTTGTCATTCTTGCCGCCATCGTTCTCGGCACTGCCTATGCCCGTTTGAGCCGTCAAACCCAATAACTTCCCGCCATGATTTTCATTCAGCTGTTCTTCACATTTCTCAAAATTGGCCTTTTCACCTTTGGCGGTGGCGCCGCCATGGTGGCCATTATACAAAACGAGGTTACCCAAAACCACACGTGGCTCACCACCCAAGAATTTACCGACATACTGGCTATCAGCCAAATGACACCGGGCCCCATTGGCATCAACACTGCCACCTACACGGGCTATACCGCCGTGCTCAATGCCGGATACCCGCCCCTGCTGGCCTGCTGCGGATCGGTGATGGCCACACTGGCAGTCATTCTGCTACCCATGGCGCTCATTATCATTGCCGTTAAGTTCCTTCAGCGCTACCAATCCAACCATTATGTGGCCACAGTGCTGCAAGGGCTGCGCATGGTGGTCATCGGCATCATAGCCGCGGCGGCCTTGCAGCTGGCCACGCCCGAAAGCTTCGGACAACCCGGCGCCAACCCTCGTTTCATACTCAGCATTAGTATCTTTTTGGCAGCTTTCATCCTCTCGATACGCAAGGTAAGCCCCATCCTGCTGATGCTCGCTGCCGGGGCTATCGGCATAGCGTTTATGGCATGGGTTTAGCCGGCAAAACGACGAATTTAGCAGGCAGACCCACTTTGTCAAAAAAATTTTGTATATTTGCAAACTGCCATTTAAGCCCTTGCCGACAACAATCAAATGAAACACAACTGATTGCGTCAAGGAAAACAAAGCAATATAAATAGAAAATACACAAAAAGCATAAAAAACACGACATGAACAGTAGCAATAAAATATTTGATACAAATGTTCAGCAAGTAAAATACATGGTGCTGAAAGAGGTTATCCGCCGAGCTTACGAAGGCGGCCTCGACAACATCCTGATGGAAGCCCCCAAGCAGATTATCCAGGGTCCGAAACCCGATATGCGCTGCTGCATCTACAAAGAATGGGCCAT
This sequence comes from Bacteroidales bacterium, assembly GCA_024400545.1. GTDB lineage: Bacteria > Bacteroidota > Bacteroidia > Bacteroidales > P3 > Colimorpha. The sequence continues at coordinate 32,825 of JAKSMO010000024.1, forward strand.
CCTCCAAGAACGTATCGTTATGGCCATGGGCGGCCACAAAGACAACCCCAATGTCATTGAGGTGCTCGACGCTGCTTGCGACGAATGCCCCATCCAGGGCATGTATGTCACCCCGGCTTGTCGCGGATGCCTTATGCACGCCTGCAAGGACGCCTGCCCCAAGGATGCCATCTCTATCGTAGATCACCACGCCGTTATCGACAAGACCAAATGTATCGAATGCGGCAAATGCACCAAGGCATGCCCCTATACCGCCATCATCGCCATGCACCGCCCCTGCATGCAGGCCTGCAAGGTCAAAGCACTCTCTATGGACGAGAACGGCAAGGCCCATATCAACAACGACAAATGTATCCGCTGCGGCGCCTGCATAGTGCGCTGCCCCTTTGGTGCCATTAGCGACAAGTCCATGGTGCTCGACATCGTGAAAATGCTCCAAGAGTCGGAGAACAACACCAAATACCATGTCTATGCCGTCATCGCACCCGCCATCGTCAGCCAGTGCCGTTTTGGCCGTGTCACGCAGGTTGTCACCGCCATCCGCCAGCTGGGCTTCCACCAAGTGGTAGAAGCCGCTCTGGGTGCCGACATCACCCTCTGGCACGAAGCTCAGGAGTGGGCCGAGAAGAAAGTGATGACTACCTCGTGCTGCCCCTCTTTCGTCGATTTCATTGAGAAGAACTTCCCCGAACTGCGCCAGTATGTATCCAGCTCCGTCTCGCCCATGGTCGAGACCGCACGACTCATCAAGCATTCCGACCCCACCGCCAAGGTTATCTTTATCGGACCTTGCAGCTCTAAAAAGATGGAATACCGCCTTGAAAAGACCGAGGGCATGATCGACAGCGTGATGTCGTTCGAGGAACTCCAGGCCTTTGTTGATGCCCGCGGCATCGACACCACCCAGATGGAAGACACCGAATTGGACAATGCATCCTTCTATGGTCGCATCTTCGCCAAATCCGGCGGTATCACCCAGGGCATAGGCGATGTGGCAAAATCGCTCGGTGTTGAAGGCATCAAGCCCTGCACTATGAGCGGCATCGACGAGTGCAAGATGGCGCTTATGCGCCTCAAGATGGGCAAGGCTGCCGAAAACTTCTTTGAAGGCATGGCCTGCGACGGAGGCTGCATCAACGGCCCCCTCTGCATCACCCATGGCCCCAAGAACGTGGCCGAAGTGGACAAATTCGGCAACGAAGCCAAGGAACGCACCATCGACAAATCCGTTATGCTCTACAAACTGACACAAAAGTAGTAACAACATAACTTACAACAACTAGGCTGCACCCTCCGTGCAGCCTTTTTCTTATCCCCTACCCTATAATCCGCACAGCAGGTGAAGGAACGGTTAACGAACCGCAATCCGCTATCGGACTCCTTAAAAAAAGTTTTTCGGCAAAAAAGTTTTGTAATTCAAAAAAAAGTTGTATCTTTGCAAAACGTTTCGACCAAGAGAAACTCGCATAAACAACTGATGCACAATTGGAGAGATGCCGGAGTGGTCGATCGGGGCGGTCTCGAAAACCGTTGACCTCCTCTGGGGGTCCCAGGGTTCGAATCCCTGTCTCTCCGCGAAGACGAAATTTTCGCAAAGAAAAAAAAATCACGCTAAAGCACTGATATTCAAACAAGAAGTCGGTGCTTTTTCACTTTCTCTTAGTGCCAAAAACGGGGTCTAAGAGGCGAAATCAGTGCCATCCGGTTGAAATGCTACTCTATCAAGACTGAGATGATCAAACATGGCCAGCTGTTCAATGTCGATACTTTTGCCCATGCCTTCAAGTATGGCATCAAATCTTCTGAAATTTCGGTCTTTAGCCTATTCGACGAGTTCATGGAGAGACAAGTAGAAAAACATAAAAAGGGATTGAATAGTGGAGCGACCGTTAGTAAATATGAATCAGAAGGATTGGAAGCCGACCTTTATCCCTTTTGCAAAGGCCAGAAAGCGTATAGAAACTGATTTCTCTCAGTTTGCGGGGCTGTCTATGTTGAATCGGAACTTCGCCAAACAGTCACAGGGACTATTTGCCAGAATCATCAGTAAGATTGCGTCTTTCACTACATTACAATACGTCAATTATCTCGCTGGCAAACCCATTGGTCATGTCAAATATGCCCTAGATTAATTCCGCCAACGGGTGTCAAGAATTTTTGCGTACTTTACTCGCTTTGCTCGTGAAGATACTGCACCTCGGAAATGTCAAATTAAATTTTGCCATTTCGCTCGGTTTCTGTATCTTTGCATAAAAGTTGTGCATATCGATAGTCTTTTGTAATAAATTGATTTTCACTACAAAAATACGAAAAATTATTGACATACACAACTTTTTTTGAAAGAAATTATTAACAAATCAATTCATCCAACAGGTAGGACAAAGAATATGGTAAAAGATAACATGAAAAAATATTTAATATATATTTTGCTGGCATTATCCTCTTTAGAAGGATGCTCTCAGAAATGTTTTTCCTACGAAA
>JAKSMO010000025.1 GCA_024400545.1 Bacteroidales bacterium
CTTGCTTTCGTTTCAACTTCTGTCGTTGTTTCCTTGAAAGCGAGTGCAAAGATACGGACTTTTTTCAAACTACCAAATTATTTTTTCATTTTTTTTCGAATAACAAGTTTAAGTAATTAATTTTCACGAATAAAAAATTTTCATTTTTTTTCGATACATTGCCGAAAAATGGTAAAAAAGTGCTGAAAATAATCCGAAAATTTCATTTTTTTGGTATAAAACGTAAAATCATTTATACACAACATTTGTATTTAATTGTATTTCAGTAGATTATGCCACTTTTATAATTAGCGATAATTATCCAATTAATTGTTTTTCAATGAATAAAAAATATCTAATTTCTCAATATTCTTATAGTTTCCTTTCTGAAATCAATGTATTTTGGGTGATTTTTGTGCACTCCAAGATATATTTCGACATCCCAAAGTGCGTTTTTTGCCAAATTGAACTTAAATTTTGCTAAAAAAGGTAATATACTATAGTGTATTGTGCAGGCGTGGTTGAAATATTATATATTGAAAGATTAATCCACATTATGTATGCGGCACTTTTTGATCAATCACTATATAATATATATAGTATATACTTATTGATTTTCCAAATGGAATTTGAAATAGTGGTTGCGAATACGCCACTCATAGATCAACCATAAGACAAAGTATGCATTGGTGAAGATCTCATAAATCCACGTCCAAGGTGAAGCCAAATGGAGAAAACGTTTAACTATCCAAAGAATAATATCGAGAATAAAGAGTGCGTCCCACAATTGTTCACGATCGGAAAATGAAAGTGAGATATTAGAATTATATTGTAAGTCAACAGTTTGTGTGGAAGAAATAAAAGGTACCATACTTTGGATTGTGATATTGTACTGACCCATGGGCATCTCAATAGTCACCTGCTTATCTTTCATAATACCGACAAACTGGCCATCAATTAGGATCTTATGCGGAATAGTGATTGAGAATTTGCCTCTTTGCTGAATGATTGTTAGTCGTGCCATAAGTATAGTATTTAACTAAAAAACTCAATGCTTTATGTCTGGAAAATTGACAACTTGCACTTAATTAAAGAAACGTAAAAATGTTTTTTTTATTGCTCAGTTCAAGAAACAAATGCAACATGTGCCGAAATGGGAGGCGAAGCACATTGTAAAGCTATAGAATTATGACAAAAGAACAAACATTCTGTTGCAAAAAGGCATCATATCCCCCCTCCCTCACCCTTCCAAGTAGCATCAGAGTAGCATCACATCAAATCCCTTATCCATCCCATATGTTTCCTTTTATTACTCTATTACTAATACCTCGAGCAAGCATTTTTCATCCGCTATGGAGCGGAAATGAAGCGATTCTACTTTGGTGGTGCGATGATGTATCAACGACTGTGCGCCGGTATTCGGGCGGCTATGGGTAGGAGGAAATAGCTCGCCTCACTGCAGGAAGGTGGCCTCTTTGAGAAGAACAGACTGAAAAGAATGCCAAAGTAGGTCCAGACGAGATAAAGGGGGACGACCTTCATGCAACATTGGATAAGGGAATAATCGAACTCGGGATTTAGCCAAGCTTTAAAAGCACGGAACATGCGACTACACGGAAAAGACTTTAAGAAAAAAAGTACAATATCGTGATGTGTGAGATATTTTTTGTAATTTTGCAACACATTACACAACTCAAACAAACGCAAAAAATAATGGAAAATACTTGTACTTGCAGACTTAGCACGATTGCAACCACAATTGTAGTGGCTGCTCTTTTGTGGTTCTTCATGTTTTCGCCCTGGACCAAGGAGCTGAGCAATTTTTGGATTACGATGACTGGAGCGGGGCTTTGCCTCACTGCCCTTGCGCTGATCCTTCAGCGCGATAGCCTGCGAACCATTGCAAAGGATTTTGACTGGCGGCAGATAGTGCTGGGACTTGCACTTGCTGCAGTGCTGTGGGGCGTATTTTGGGTGGGCGACAAGCTGTCGAGCATGATGTTCGGATTTGCCCGCGGACAGGTAGATAATATTTACGGCATGAAGGTTGGACTGCCTTCGTGGCTGATAGCCATACTGTTGCTGCTCATCATTGGTCCGGCCGAGGAAATCTTTTGGCGCGGATTTGTGCAGCGGCAGTTATCGGAACGCTGGGGAGCAAACTGTGGCTTTATTGTTGCCACATTGATATATACACTGATCCACATCTGGTCGTTTAACTTTATGCTGGTGATGGCCGCGCTGGTGTGCGGTGTGATTTGGGGCGGTCTTTACCGACTGAAGCCCAACTGGCTGCCGGCACTGATCATCTCGCATGCCATCTGGGACGCCTGTGTGTTTGTGGTGTTTCCGATATAAATCACCTTAGAGAAGACACCCCAAATCAAGAAAAATGCGTATATTTGCAGTCAGAACAATTAAAACAAATAAACATTAAAATATTAATAATAAACAGATTACCAATGTAAAGAGAAATAGAAAATAGAAATATTATAGCGATTCGTTGCTATTCTTGACACCAAAATTTCCACAACATGCCCCCCAAAAGGGGCAACTCTTCAAGAATAGGTTACGAAACGCCGTGTGTTACGGCGTGGGATAACTTGTCGGAAGAGAGGGCGTGGAAACCCTGGTGTCAGACAGAAAGTTAATTCCACGTCTTTTTTATGCACACACAATGGCTGACAATGATTATCTGATTTTTCACGAAATGAAAGTGCCTCAGAGTGAGGACAAATATTACAATTCGCTATTCGAAGAACTAAAAGAGAAATGTAACCCAAGCAATTTCTTGGCATCATTCGACAAAGATAAGATGCTAATTGCAAATGAGTTATTTGACAAGATTCTTAGCACAACTAGCCGAGAAGATACTGACTTGATTAGCCTGAGAAGTGAGGCCATAGAGAAACTCGGCATCCATTTTTCTACACGCCGAAAGATGGAAGAACTCATGGGTTACCTCAATCCAAAACTATATACAGACAGAAAGCCGTATGACAAAAATTTGGTGGAGAACTCAATATATTTCTACGACAAAATCATTCAGAATCAAGATGATATCGTTCGGCTTGAAGAGATTGAAACAGAGGCGAAACCGTATTTTCTAAATGAAATAGTAAAAAGAGACCGAATCAAAGAATATGAAAGACAAAGAGAAAAGGAACTAGCTGAATACAAAGAGACTATGATGTTAGGCTATAAAACATGTTTCGGCGCACTGCTAGTAATAGGTCTGATTGCTAGTATAGTAGTAGCCATAGTAGCTATCTGCTCTTAACATTAATAATATGGACAACAAAGACTATCTTATTTTTCACAATATGACTCCTCAAAGAAGTGAGGAGAAACAATACGAAACTCTTTATCAAGAGCTTTTGGAGAAATGTCATCCAAACAACTTCATGCAGCCATACGACAAAGAGAAAGTTGACACAGCAAATACGATATTTGCTAAGTTGCAAAGCAATCCTTACGCAACTGACTTTGAACTAAAGGAATTGCGGTTATTGGCAGTGCAAGGGCTTCGAATCCACATTTCCACACAAAAATTGTATGAATATTTAATGCAATATTGTGATCCACAATTATACACATCACGAGTACCCTATGATGCAGAATTAGTAAACCAGGCTAATGCTTTTTACTCACAAATTCTTGATAACAAAGATGACATCTTTGAGCTAGAAAAGATTGAACTCATAGCGAAGCCATTGATTGATAGAGAGAATGAAAGGAAACAACAAATTGAAAGAGAGAGAGAAGAGAGTGAAAGGCAAAAAAAACTTAAAGAAGAAGAAGAATATAAAAAGATTCAAATTCAGGCAGATTTAGAGTATAAGGCAGACATAAAAAGATTCTATATTGCATTAGCAATAACAATAATAACATTAACAATAATAGTTATAATAACAGAATTATAAATACAGAACTATGCCTATATCAAATTGGTGGAACCGAGTAATTAGTTGGTTCCAAGACAGAAATTCAAGAAATGAATTAATCCGCGACTTCAACAAAGCCGCTAGAGAATCTTTTGTAATGGGGCTTTCGCCCGTGATTATGGAAGCTAGCATCTCAAAAGGAGAGCCTACCTACCGACATGCTTTCTCAAAGACAATTGGCGGTACTGGATTTAGAATCAAGGCCATGACAGGGATGCAACTTTCAAAAGATGAGATAGTTTCCTTAGGTACTACCATTTTGAGCAACGACACTTTGGTGAGAAGATTGGTCGTATTGGGTTGGGATACCTTGGAAATTCACTGCGACACAGGAATATACGGATGTCGTTGGCAATTGAGAGATTATATGTTGTTGAACTAAAACATTGATTAACCATGAATGATACCTTATTGCGAAGTGCTACAGACACTTGTACATCGGCCACAACAGTCGCAAATTCCATAAATTGGTGGATGGTTATTGCCATTATAGAACTAGCGCTAATCATTGCTTTGCTAATATTTCGTGGCAAGAAAAAACAAGTTGACCGAAAAGACGAAATCAAACACAAAGTAATGAATGAAGGTGAGATTGACTTCGGTAATGTAATCAATAGCGCATTTGCATCGGATGAGCTATATAAGAAACTGATTCGCAGTTGTCATCCCGACCGCTTCCCGGGAGACGACGCTAAGATAGCCATCGCCAATGACTTGTCGAGCAGAATCACAAAGAGTCAAAGAGACCAAAAAGCGTTAAAAGCATTAAAAGAGGAAGCTGAACAAAAACTGAATATTCACATAAATTAAAAAATTATGGAAGCCGGATTTTTTCTTATCATTCGTATCATTGCCTCGGCAATTTTTGCCAATATCGGCAGCAAAAGAGACATCGGCGGCCTATGGGCATTCATCTTATGCTTCTTGCTTGGATTCATTGGCTGGATTATTGTGCTTTGTAGCAAAAAGAAAGACACCCCCACTTTTACAGATATGACGAAAGGGGGTATTGCATGAAAGTTCTGGGATGGATTTTTGCAGTATTTGGTGTTCTAAACCTTATTGTTGGATTCATTGCTGCAGCAAAAGCACCTGAGGTTGCGGGAGAAAGAATAATTTTCGGCATAACAATCGGAGCTCTCGGAATTTTCATGATTAGCCGCGCAAAAAAGAAAGAACAAGAAAAGGAAGAACAGAACAGATGGAATAACCAATAAGCTTGATCAACAAAAGCAAAGGCCTGCAACTTAGTTGCAGGCCTTTGGTTTATCTGACTCTTCAATCTTCAATCTGGGAGATGATCTCGTCGATGGTTGAGAGGGTCTTTTTCTGCATTTTGAGGCCGATGACGACTCCGGCGATACCGCCTACAAGAAGGCCGGAAAGCAGGCTCATGGCCATGGTGCGGTTGACGGCACTGGTGAGGACTATCTCGGCAGAGAACCATACAGACCATATTGCTGCCATAGGATAGCCGATATATTTCCAGTTTTTGTAGTCGTTCTTAAGTTTGCGCATACGCTTGGCCACTTGCAGCAGGTTGCCGTTCATCATGTCGGGGGATACGCCACGGTGATAGAAGATGGTAGCACCCATGCTGAAGAGCATCATGACCGCGGTAAAGATGACGAGCCAGATGGAGAGACCGAATTCCTGGCTAAGGCCGGGCATCATGAGGATGACTGCCACACAGGCGGCACCGCTCACCCAGGCTTGGGAGTTGATGAAACGTACATGGCCCTTCATGGTTTGGCGAAGGAGTCGCTCGGAAACGATTTCTTCGCGGCTGAGTTTATCTTTGAGCACTGCCATTTGGGAGCGCAGTTCTTCGAGTTCGGTAAAGTTGTTATTTTCCATTTCTTGAAAGTTCGATTAATTGTTGTTTTACACGTACCAGTTTTACTGAGATGTTTTTTGGCGAGACGCCCAAGATGGCGCCCATGTCGTCGTAGCTCATATTCTCGATCCAGAGAAGGATTAGCGCACGATCCATCAAATCAAGCTTGTTGATGCATTTGTAGAGCTGCTGGACTTGCTTGCTTTCGGCATCGGTATCGGAGAAGAGGTCGCCGGCCATAGCAAGGGGCACCCTTTCGCCGCGGCGCTTTTTCTTGCGCTCGGCCGAGACGCAGGTGTTGAGAGCCACACGCCAAATCCATGTTTCCACTTTGGCCTCACCGCGGAAGTTGTCGAAACCCTGCCAGAGATTGATGAGGGAGTCCTGGAAGAGGTCCTGCACCTCGTCGCGGTCCTTGGAGAACATGTAGCACACGGTGTAGATGGTGCTTTTGTGCTCGCGCACCATGCGCTCAAAATCGCGTTCCTTTAATTTGTCGGTCATGTTGCCTAAGATTTATGCCTCAATAAAAGAGAGAATAAAACTAACGATTGCTGCGAGTGCTCCTAATAAGATAAATGCGTTCATAATGTTTTCCTTTCTTGTTTTTTAATTTGTTTTTGCCTAGTTAGACGCAGCAACCCACAAAAAACTACAAAAAAACTATATTTTTGTGGAACAAGAAAATCTAACGCATTAATATCCAATCGTTATCAATCTATCGTTTCAAGCAGAAAACTGACTGGGCGAAACCCATCATTGCAACTAATCATGGCAGAAAACGGATTCTTCATCCAACCGTCATAGAAATTGCCACCACCTTGGGCCAGCTGTTCAACAAATTCGCGCATGGTTTTCCAAGCTTCATCGCAGAGACCCTCGGGCTTTTGGCCAGCAAGGCTGACCCAAGTCATGCCTTCACACACATCACAAGTATGGAGGATAGGATTTTCATACTGCGACTGCAAATCTTTGTAATCGGCCTTTCTGATAGCGGTTATTTTCACATTTTTCATTTTGCAAAGATACACATTTTATTTTATATAAGATTTTTTTCGTATCTTTGCATCGGAAAAAAGCGGGCTTGAAGTCCGCCAGATAATGAATAACAATTAAGAAAGAATACACAAAATGGACAAACTTAGCTATGCACTTGGCCTGAACATTGGCCAACAATTGAGAGGAATGGGTATGCAGGGCAAACTGGTGGCCAGTGATTTTGCCGCTGCAGTAGAAGATATGGTAGAGGGTAAACCCATGCAGATTTCCGAAACCGAAGCCAACCAGCTGTTGAACGAATTTTTCACCCAACTGGAGAAAGAGCAGCAGGCCAAGGCAGCTGAAGCCGGCAAAGCAGCAAAAGAAGCTGGTGAGAAATTCTTGGCAGAGAATGCCAAACGTGAAGGCGTGGTGGTGACCAAGAGCGGTTTGCAGTACGAGGTATTGACCGAGGGTAGCGGCCGCAGCCCGAAGGCAACCGACACCGTGAGATGCCACTACCATGGCACCTTAATTGATGGTACCGTGTTTGACAGCTCAGTGCAGCGCAACCAACCTGCCGACTTTGGCTTGAATCAAGTGATTTCGGGTTGGACTGAAGGCGTACAGCTGATGAAAGAGGGTGCAAAGTACCGCTTTTACCTGCCCTACAACCTGGCTTATGGCGAGCGTGGCGTTGGCGACATTCCCCCTTATGCCGCACTAATCTTTGATGTGGAGCTGATTGCCGTTTTGTAAACCAGCCAAAGCATCATTCAATAAAAAGAAGGAGGCATCACGTGATGCCTCCTTCTTTTTATTGATATCTACCGCAATTTGTTGCGGGTGAAATGACCTTTGACATAGAGCCAAAAACCTAAGAAACCTATGAGATTCAGTACCCATGCCCACCAAAATGCGACAGAGTAGCCATACTTCTCGGTAAGCACGCCTCCAAGAAGTATGCCAAGGCCGACACCCACATCCCAGGCCACAAGAATAGAGCTATTGGCTGTGCCTCGCTGGCTATGCGGAGCCAGATCGATAAACATATTCTGATAGGCCGGATACATGTGGCCATTGCCCAGTCCAATAACCAACGCCGCACCATAATAACCTATTGCATTGGGGACGGCGGCAAAAAGCAGATAGCCGCCCAAAGAGATACAGACACCTATGGCAGCATTGTAGGCAATGCGACCTTGGCGCAACGCCTTGCTACCTTGCAATCGGGAAATAATCAGACCTACGGCAAAAAGGAAGAAGAACGTGCCAGAGCCTCCCTGAATGTCGAGTTTTTCCTGACCATAAATGGCCACATAGGTAGAAACCACACCATAAGAAAAGGCAAAGCACATCATGGTGAGGGCCTCGCTCCAACCTTTGACCAAAAAGAAGCGATCAAGCGAGATGGGCTGCTTGCCTTGGACACGATCGCGAGGACGGAGTTTGACAGTACTATCAATAATCAGCCCACCTAAAGCCACTACCATGGCCAGCCAAAAGATAATGTTGAAATTGTGGGTTGACACATAAATCCAAATGGCTACCGACGGACTAATGGCAGAGGCGAGATTATTACTAAGACCATACAGCCCTATACCCTCTGTGCGCCGCGAAGAAGGCAGCACATCAATGGCCACAGTGCTATTGGCCACAGTGGTGAACCCAAACGGGACACCATGAACAGTGCGCACCAAAGCAAAAAGCATGAGCGTGCCCGCAGCCACATAGCCCACAAAAAATAAGGTAAACAGGGTGAAACTGATAAGGAGCACCATCTTACGCGGGAAACTATCCACAATATAACCACTAAAGAGACGGGCAATGAGTGCCATTATCGCATATCCGAAAAGGACAAGGCCAATGGTGTCTTTGCTGGCCCCGAATTGCTCACTTAAATAAATGGGCAAGAGCGGCGTAAGCAACATGAATGAAAAAAAGATCATGAAGTTGGCCAGCCATACCTTGATATAATTAGCATTCCAAAGTTTTTCCATAATTACCTATACAAGATTGTGAAGCATAGCATATACTGCGAGGCCTGCTACGGATTTGATGCCCGTTTTATGGGTGATATTTTTGCGGTGGGTGTTGACAGTGTGGATAGAAATACAAAGTTTGTCGGCAATCTCTTTGCTGCTACAGCCTTGCGCCACTAGCACAAGCACTTCCGACTCACGATCGGAGAGTTCGTAGCTGTCGTCGGTCATTTCGACATCCGGCTGGCAGCAATCGCGAAGTAGCTGAGCCACATGACTGCCCTGCTCACGAATATCAAGGATATTTTTGAACGACTGAAGCAGTTGGGGATCTACATATTGATAGACCAACCCAACAACAGCCATCTGGGGGCGGGCCTGCTGGATGGCAGCCAACTGCAATTTGGCAGACGAGGGCAGCAGTGTGGGGTTGACAATCATGATATCGGGCTGGATAGCCGACAATCGGAGTGGCAGATCGGCAGGCAACTCTCGCATGGGGGCGAGGAGACTGAACTCTTCATCGCTTAAAAACGACACAATACCTTCGCGGACAATGTCGGAAGGTTCAACAATCAGTAGGTTGATCTTGTGCTTCATTCAATACTCCTTTCCAATTGTAATATATATGGCAGAAGTATTTTCTCTTCGAGCAAAGCATGTTTCTGCAAATCGGATGAAAGCTGGAGGATAAAGAAAACCAGTTCGTTAAGTTCTTCGGTGAGAGCATCACCCGGAAGGTATTTGTAAACGATCTGGGTGAGATCGGTAAGTCGATCGACCATATCGGTGTGATTGTCAGCAAAATGTTCGGCCACGGGACGATCTGTCTTATTGCCAGCCAGAAGTGCCTGGATGTAGGGGAACACCTCTTGTTCCTCACAGGCAAAATGGTCGATAACCTCTTTCTTATAGTCGGCAAAAAATTGATTGAGAATCTGGCCATAACGATCACCGGCATGGGAGGCAACTTTGACAAGATGACGTTCGATATGAGGTAAGCGCTCGCGTAAATAGTACTGATGGGACACCAACAAATAGGGAACCAACTGGCTCATGGCCGGCGAATGTAGGAAATTGGCAGAAGGCAAATAATCATCGAAAGAATACACATTGCAGACTAATAGTACGAAATCAACATCGAGATTGTGCTGCAAACAAACCTCTGCCACACTTCGTTCACCAAAACCTAGTGTGACACCCAAACGAGGCATGACGAGAATCAAATTATGATTGGCGGCTATGACATCCGCCATCTTCATCTTGGAAGTAAAATATTTAGTATTCATTTATTCTTGATAATATACTCTTTTTACACGAGGAGAAACCGAAGTGAGAATTTCATAAGGAATAGTACCCGCAGCTGCCGAAATTTGCTTAAGCAGATCAGCATCGCCAAAGATGACCACTTCGTCACCTTCGATGCACGTCACATCAGTCACATCCAAAAAACACATATCCATGCAGATGGATCCAATAATAGGAACTTGATGCCCATTTACCAACACACGGCCATTCTCATAGCCCAGATGCCGGTTGAGACCATCGGCATAACCAATAGAAATGATGGCAATACGAGAATCTCGTTGTGCCACCCATCGGCGATTATACCCAACTGTATCACCACGGGGAATATCTTTCAGTTGAGAAATACGCGTTTTAAGCGCCGAAACTGGCTTCAGGTATTTCTGCACCTCAGGCTCTGGCGCTATACCATAAAGACCAATGCCCAAACGCACCATATCGAACTGTGCCTGGGGGAAGCGGGCTATGCCTGAGGAATTGAGGATATGGCGGAGAATACCTTCGTCGGCAAGCGCCTGCTTGAGCTGAGTGCTCCACTGATCAAAACGACTGATTTGCAAATGCGTATATTCGTCTTGGCTCGGATCGTCGGCACAAGCAAAATGAGAGAAGATAGACTGAACACGGAGTACGCAATCGGGAGCTTTGAATCGACGGATTAATTCATCCAAGTCATTGGCAGAAAAGCCCAAGCGATGCATTCCGGTATCGAGCTCTATATGCACGGGCATTTTTCCAGAAATGCCACTCAAACGAACAGCATCGGAATAAGCTTCAAAGATGCGGAACGAGTAAATGTCTGGTTCTAACTGATAACGAATAATATCTGGAAAACTTTCTTCCTCTGGATTCATCACCATAATGGGCAGGGTGATGCCTTTGCGCCGGAGATCGACACCCTCATCGGAATATGCGACAGTAAGGTAATCGACATGATTGTACTGCAAAGCACTTGCAACCTCTTCCTTGCCTGCACCATAGCTAGCAGCCTTCACCATAGCCATGAGCTTGGTGGTGGGACTAATCAGCGACCGATAATGATTTAGATTTGAGATGAGATTATCAAGATTCACCTCCATGATCGTCTGATGACTTTTACGCTGGAGAAGACACGCAATATCTTCAAAATGGAACAGTCGCGCACCTTTCAACAGTATGGTCTGATTGGCAAAGGAATCGGAATCAAGTTGACGAATAAAGTCTTCAGTAGTAGGATAAAACGTTGCAAAAATATTAGCAAACAAAGCATTATTGCGACATAGAGCCTCGCCAATACCAATGAATCTGGTAATGCCATGCTGGCTAATAAGCGTGGCAACTTGCTGATATAAATCACATTCAGCCACACCTGCCTGAAGGATATCACTCATGATGAGCGTTTTGCCTTGGTGTTGGCGCTCGTGCATGACAAAATCAAGCGCAATAGTGAGGGAGTTGAGATCGAGACTATAGCTGTCGTTGACCAGCAGACTATTATTAAGTGCCTCTTTCATCTCTAAGCGCATAGCCACCGGCGCGAGCTGGGAACAACGCTGGGCAATCCATTGGCCAGTATAGCCCAAATAGAAAAGCAGCGTGATGCAATGCATAGCATTTTCGGCTGACGCACGATCGATAAAAGGAATTGTTATCTGAGTATCAACCTCTTGATATCGAACTGTCAATACGGTATGATTGCGCTCTACTTGGGTGCCAACCAATCTGACAGTATCATCATCGGAGCTTCCCCAGGTAAAACGCTGGATATTACGGAATGCTTCTTGCTGGAGGATTGCCGACTGGATTTCTTTATAGTCGGAACAATAAATAAGTGTTTGGCAATGCAGAAACAGATTGAGTTTTTCGGCAATTTTCTGACTTCGGGTAAGGAAGTTCTCATCGTGGGCAGAGCCAATATTGGAGAAAATACCAATAGTAGGATTGATTACCCGACGCAACTTATCCATCTCCCCTACCTCAGATATACCAGCTTCGAACACACCTATTTGAGTATTGTGACCAAGCTGCCAAACAGATAGTGGCACACCTATTTGAGAGTTGTAGCTTCGCGGACTGGCAACAATCTTTCTGTCGTCGCCCAACATTTGCACAATCCAGTCCTTTATAATGGTCTTTCCGTTACTACCAGTAATTCCAACAACAGGGATGTCAAACAATGTACGACGATAGGCCGCCAACTGCTGAAGGGACAATACGACGTCTTTGACATACCAAAAATTAGCTTTTTCACACTGTGCAAATTGAGACAGACACGTATCCGGCACATCGCTGCTCGGCACTACAAAATTGCGGACACCTCGCTGATAAAGGTCGTAAACGTAACGGCAACCGGTATTTCGATTGGTAGGAATGGCGAAAAAGATAAAATGCGACAAATCGCCACTATGACGACTGTCGGTAAGAAGTTGTTCGACTTCGCAATTAGGATCCTGCACTTCGGCAGTGGACCCTTTGAGAATGTTGGTAATTTCTATCGGTTTCAATGTACAAGTATTTTATACCCTATCTGACAATTAAGACAACGATGCTGTGAACAATAGTTATTGAATAACTGGATGAGGGCCTGACTTTGTGCTGCATTTTGAGCATTAATGTCAACGGATGCCCATTGACTTATTATATTATTCTTCTCCGGTTTGAGCTGTTGCAAGATGTCTATTGCCTGATCTTTATATTCTTGCTGACCATGCTGGTTGCCGTATTCGAACAACAACGGGACCCAGGCATTGATAATGAGTAAGTCTATAAAACTTTTGCCCAATTTCTTTGGAGAGCCCTGCGACGGTTGATCAAATTGGTAGTGACAGGTCCAGTAATCTGAGGCACGGACATCAAATAGTTTTTGAATCTCAGCAGCAGAAGTGGTTTCCAACAGCTTGCTGAAAAGATTTCGAGAACCACATATCAGCTGTGCGAACTGACTGATTCTCAAGGTGGGAAATCCATTAGGGCGCAGGCGGAAGAATTTCCATAAATAACCTGCAATAGGAGTTAGGTGAGCCCCTTGACGGATAGCCTCATAATCAGACTGCAAAAGCCTGGGATACTCATCTTCAAAATAACCATCCAACAAGCCAGCCTGACCCATAAGGATTGCTTCTACCCGTTGCGGCTTATCGCGCCACCTAGCTAAGAGATTCTGATCGGTGGCTCGGGCCAAAAGTTCAAAGGGGAAACTGTTAGCTTTTCCGCCAAAATAATGAGCCAGCAGCCAATAACATGTCTGCTCCCAATTGCCATGGCTGTCGGTAAGAAGCCGACGCACATTATCACACTTGGACTCAACTCGCTCCATGGCTAGTCGCTCCAAAGTTGATGACAGATAAAACGAGGGCAAATCCTTCAGGTGATTCATGCACGGAATCGGCATCGGATCGGGAGGATTGATCAGGGCATCATAATTTACCCACAAAGCTTCAGGTATATGCTTTGATATATCGAGGGTTGGCAAAGAATGACAATTATGCAGAGTGATGGAGGTATCATGCTCAAAAACAACATGCAGCACTACATTGTCGTAAGCTCGATTGTTGCTGTGCTTATGCACATTCCAATCGGACGCCTTCACATGAACTTCTACATTCCCCACCCACAAGGTATCACCAATTCTTACACGAGCATCAAAAAAATCTGGTCCAGCGTCTTTATTGAGAAATCCAGCTCGCTCAACAACGACCAAGGACCCATCGTCAGTGCGAAGTTCGCCCTCTAGCAGTTGGTGCTGCCATATATATTGCAAAAATGACTCGGAAGGGCGAAACATAATATTCAATATTAAATGGGGAGTTTGAAATCAATCACACTCCCCAATTATCTTTTTAATTAAACAATCCTTTTACTTTGTCGAGAAAACTACGATCCTGTTTGGACGGATTGGGTTGGAAATTAGGCGACTGATCCAACTTTGTGAGCAGTTCTTTCTCTTCACGAGTCAGACTCTTAGGCACCCACACGTTGAGGCTCACCAGCAAATCTCCTCGTCCATAGCCATTCACTTCCGGGAGACCTTTACCTTTGAGGCGCAACACCTTACCTGATGGTGTACCCGACTCAATCTTAACCTTTCCCTTGCCAGAGAGCGTAGGAATCTCGATAGAAGCTCCCATTGCGGCCTGACCATAGGTTATAAAGGCTTTGTAATAAAGATTGGTATCTTGTCGCTCAAAAAGTTCGTGCGGTTGCTCTTCAATCAATACAATCAAGTCGCCAGGGATGCCACCATGAGGAGCAGCATTACCCTTACCCGACATAGACAGCTGCATACCATTGGCCACACCTGCAGGAATATTGATATTGATGATTTCTTCAGCACGAACGATGCCCTCGCCATTGCAGCTACGGCATTTATCTTTGATAATCTGACCTTGGCCTCCACAATGAGGGCAAACACTCTGCGTTTGCATTTGACCGAGGATGGTGCGACGGATTTCGGTAACCACGCCAGAGCCGCCACAATGTGAACAGGTTTCGAAGCTATTGTTACGAGCGCCAGAACCGCCACAATCTTTGCATGCCACATATTTAGCCACCTTAATCTTTTTCTCGCAACCGCTATCAATTTCCTCCAAGGTCATTTTCACCTTGATACGCAAATTGGAGCCACGAGAAGCGGTGCGGGCACGACGACCAGAAGCACTTCCGCCACCAAAACCGCCAAAGCCTCCAAAGCCTCCGCCACCAAAAATATCGCCTAAGATATCGCCAAAGTGAGAGAAGATGTCGTTCATATCCATTCCGCCACCATAGCCACCAGCACCTCCTTCGAAAGCAGCATGACCAAACTGGTCATATTTAGCCTTCTTGTCAGGATTACTCAGCACATCATAAGCTTCAGCTGCTTCTTTGAATTTCTCTTCAGCTTCTTTGTCGCCAGGGTTTCTATCGGGATGGTATTTGAGCGCCATTTTGCGATAAGCTTTTTTCAGCTCATCAGCAGAAGCGTCACGACCAACGCCTAATACTTCATAGTAATCTCTCTTTGCCATTTTCTAAGTATTATCACATTAATTAGATAGCCACAACAACCTTAGCATAGCGCAACACTTTGTCGTTGAGGAAATAGCCCTTTTCAACTACATCTACAACCATGCCCTTTTGTGAATCGTCTTGAGCAGGGAACTGGGTGATAGCCTCATGCAAATTCTCATCAAATTTCTGACCTTTAGCCTCAATGGGTTTCAAACCTTTTTGAGTAAGGATGTTTATGAGCTTGTTGTAAATCAGCTGAACACCCTCTTTCGACTTGTCGTCATCGGACAATGCAGAAAGAGCTCTCTCCATATCATCAACAACGGGAAGGATAGCCTTAATAGTATCCTTGGCACCATTAATCAACAAATCGGCCTTCTCCAAATTGGTACGTTTACGATAATTCTCATACTCCGAATAAATACGGACATACTTGTCGTTAGCAGCTGCCAATTTCTCGCCCAATTCCTGTAATTTTTCTTCATTCTCGTCATTTTTGCCATGACGTCTTTTTTTCTCCTTCTTAGAAGTGAGCTCTTCTACGGGTTGTTCTGCAGTTTGATTTTCAACAGCATTCTCAACTTCTTGATCTTTTTTTATTTCTTCGGACATATCAGTATTATTATTCATTATTTAACATATACACAAATCGTCATATTCTATGCCATATTAGAGAAAATGACAATTTGTCACCATAAAAAGACATCCATCGGACTCTTAGGCCGTTCGCTATCAAACCAATGGAAATTTTGCAATTGTCGCTTATCTTTGTCTAATTGACCAATTGGATAAGTATCCATATCCGGATTGCCAATTGTTACAACTCTGTCGGGTGCGCGATCCACAAAATAGATTCGCATATCGGAACCTTTACCGACATTCACACCAATCAAATAAAGCTGACCATTGGCACCTTCGTCGGTGATATGATATATCATTTCGGCATTTCCCAAAATATCAGAATAATCGGGTTCACCTTCTTTAAAATACACAATAGATTTTCTACCTTTTACCTGATTAAACTTCTCCGGATCCAATTTCTCGACAAAGAAACATCCATTATTGAAGAAAGCCTGCTTTGCTCCAGACGTGTCATGAATGACTATAATTGTATCGGCTGTGGCTTGATAATCTTGGTACCAAATAACAGGGCTATAGAACATACGCATCACCGAGTCGATGGCCGAATAGAAGATGGAATCGCTCATGGCTTGCGCATCTTTGCGGAACACCTTAACGTGACGGAACGCATTCACCGACTCAAGGTGGCGCGTTGAATCATTGGTGACAAAGATAGTATCAGCATGAAGATACAGCGTATCAGGAGCATCCGTAGAATCATACTTAGGATGATGAATAAAACGAACTAATGCACTATCAGTTACAAATGAAGTACGGGTCTCTTGGTTGGTTTCGGCATAACGGCTAGTCGAAATCACATCATTTATCGTATCGTAAATAACCACGTTACCTCTGGCCTGGCCAAATTCAGTCTCTTCATAATAGAGCAGCGTGTCGCAAGTGATATTTTTCTCACCATGGTGGACTTCCGAAGCCTTTACCGAATGGGCATAACGAAGGTCGGTATTATATGAACCTTTTTCGCTATACATTGTAGTAGAATCCATAAAGATATGTGTCGGACTCCAAAAATCAGCCACATGGGTCTTCATGCTGTACAGTAATGTATCCGTTTCTATCCGCATATTCGAATCAGAAAGGACCACATTATCATAAATATCAAAAGATTTGAATTCAGAATTATAATAGCCAATGTTGCTCGTCAGACGCTTGTCTTTATTGGTGGTTATTCCCCATGAATCATAAGAGGCAATAGAAGCAAAACGGTCGTAAACCAAATGATCAGACTTCAGGACAGTCTTACCGTCAACCAAACGGACTGTATCATCCCAGATATCAAGCACACGACTCTCGCCATCATAATACAATTGATCACCAAAGATTGTAGTAGTATCCGAAACAACAATCTTGATATGGCCAAATGCAGTCAAATCATTACGCACCTGATTCAGCAAGGCAGAGTCGGCATAGAAAATCATGCCATCATGCTCGGCCCTGACACGCTGATACAATACCCAAGTATCAGCATCATTGGCATCACGTGTACCCATGCCGGCCTCGTAAGTAATCAACTTTTGACAAAAGCCCGGCAAGCTCGTCAAAAGAAGAAAAACAAAACACACATATTTTAAGCAACTTAACTTCATTTCTATCAATCAAGATAAAATGCAAAGATACGAAAAAAAGTGGACAAAATAGAATTATTAATATTATTATTTGAATAAAAACAAAGAATCCAAAAATTAAAGAATCTTGCAAATCATCAAAACATGAGACAATAGCATCCAAAGATAAAAAAGGATGCTGACAGAGCCAACATCCTTTTTATATTTAAAATAATCAAGAGATTATTTCTTTTCGGTACGGGAACCCATGCGGTCCATAGCGCAGCGGAAACCAATCCAAGAAGTGCTACGATCCTGATCATAGTAACGGCGAGTGCCGCACTGCATCCAGTAAGCACGATCTCTCCAGCTACCACCCTTCACAACTCGCACACGGTTGTTGATCATAGAAGTGATATTCTTCTTATCATTGCTATCTGCACGGTGATACATCTGGTTGGTCTGGTCCTCGTTGGAACGGCTCATAGTTTCGTCAGCCTCATCTTCCTCGTCAACTTCGCGCAGCCAACCAGAAGCAGAAGTAGCTTCTTTGCTCTCAAAGTCGTAGATGCTGGAATTCCAGTCACCATCGAGGTAGTTGATGTTATCAGCCTGACGATAGTTGCGACGATTCATATCATCGGGAACATTCTGGTAAATAAGGTTACCGGTAGCTTCGTCGATTGCGGCTTCTTCGCCATCCTCGCTCATAGCAACATACTGATAAACGTTACCACGGAAGGGGTTCTGGTCGTCACCACCAATGGGGTTAGCATCTTTACGATAAACATCACCACACCACTCAGCAACGTTACCAGCCATGTGATACAGACCGTAGTCATTGGGGAAGTACCATTTAACGGGGGCGGTATATTCCCAACCATCGTTGAGGTTACCTGCCACACCCATTGCATCACCACGGGAACGTTTGAAGTTAGCCAAGAACTGACCATAGTATTTCTTGTTGGCAGAACGCACGCTCTGACCAGCCCAAGGATAGCTCTTGTGTTCAACAACGCGCTCGTCATAAGTGTTACCAATCATACCCAGAGCTGCAAATTCCCACTCAGCCTCGGTCGGGAGACGATAGTTGGGCAGCAAGATACCATCGGAACGACGAACGTTACGGTTTTCACCACCGCTTGCAGGATCGAGATCGGGCACACCTTTACCTTCACCTTTATAGAGACCGGCGAGATAGACATCGGTCTGGAAAGCTTCGGAACCGGTAAGTTCACTCTGTGCAAGGTCGATGATACCAGCATCAACAAGAATCTTCTCGTTTACGCGGTCGGTACGCCATTTGCAGAACTGAGAAGCCTGTTCCCAAGTAACGCCAACAACGGGATAATCGTTGAACATTGCGCACTGGAAATAGTTCTCAACGAAGTTCTCAACCCAAGACAGACGAGAACGCCAAACAGTGGTATCGGGATAAATCTGTTTTACCAGTTCGGGATACTCCTCACCATAAGCGCGGTTCATCCAATAAACAAACTCACGATAGGAGAGATTGGAAACCTCGGTCTCATCAATATAGAAAGAAGAGACGGTGACAGTGTGAACGAGGTTATTCCAGCTAAAACGAGACTCGTCAGCAACGCGACCCATCTGGAAAGAACCACCTTCGATAAACACAAGGCCAGGACCGGTAATCTGCTCAGAATACTCAGAGCGGTCAAAACCACCCCATTCGGTATCATTCAGATTCCAACCAGTAGTAGAAGACTGCTCTTTGCTGCCGCAAGCAACTGCCAAAAGAGCCGTGGCCATCATAAGGAACGTGAACTTAAAAATCTTCATAATGTATATTATTTTTTCTTTTATCTAAACGATGAAAAATAGTTTTTGTTTCGCTTTTAAGACTTTTTATTAGAAGGACGGGCAGCGAATAGCCTTAACCTTATGTTTCTGCTCAGGAGTGGGCAGAAGGATACCCAAGGTAATCTCATGGGAGCCTGCAGAGCTATTTGCCAACTGAGAAACAGTAGCATCATAGCTATAACCAATCTTGAAATAATCCTGCTGCACGCCTACCATAAAGATGAAAGCATCGGAATTGATGGTACCGTTACGATACCACAGACCCACCAAGAAAGGCATCCAGTCAAGATAAAGACCATAGTTGAAGTAATGGAATCCACCCTGATACTGATAGATAAAGTTGGGGGAGATTACAGGCTGGCCTAAACCAAGAGAGGACTGACGGCGACGCTCCTCAGAGAGGTTGATCAATCCACCGGCATTAGCGGAGAACTTCATGGGAACGGGGTCTTCACTATAGAAACCCTGGCTGGGCTGGCTGAGGTGGTGAGCTGCAAAACCTGCATACCAAGCAGGGCCATAGACCATCATACCAGCAGCAAAGTCTGGATAGAAGATGCTGGTTTGGTCGGGAGCAGTGGCGGCAGTATGATTTACAAAGCCATTCTGCGCATCAATCATATCGCCGAAACGGAGATTGTTGAGGTCCCAGTCAAGATTTGTATTCACCAAAGAAGCCTGCAAAGCCAAATTAATATGAATATCGTCATATACGCGGAAACGGAAAGAATACATAGCGCCAACCGAAGTTGTTCCCAATACGCCATGATCACCCTGACGGTCGGAAAGAACGATTGCACCAATACCACCATGCAGATCGGGTATATATTGGTCATAAGAAGCACTAACCGTTGTGAAAGCGCTAACGAGGCCTGGCCATTGAGCGCGATAAGTCAAAGAAATGCGAGGTGCCACCTTTGAACCAGCAAAAGCAGGGTTAAGGTACAGCGGATTTGCATAGAACTGCGAGAATCCTACATCTTGAGCTTTTACACCCTGCATGCCCAGCACTAAGAGCAGCAGTATAAGTGTTATTTTATTGTACTTTTTCATCATGCAAATTACAGTGTATAATTAGCCTTAAATTGATTGGCAATATTACGATTTTTTTAGCAAATAATCATCTTTCTGAGAAAAAAAAATTTCATTTCAATGATTTTCACCTCGTTTAATTTTCAGCAATGATAACAAATTTCGTGAATTTTACTCATTTTTTGGTGCCATTTTCACAAATTTTGGACTTTTCGACTCTATTTATTCTGCTCTTCCGCACCATGTTTTTGGGGGCATCTAGGTAGCATTTCACCTAACTCAGAAAAGCCGCCATTCCCATCTTCAATGGAGCCCACCATTACTCCTGTCGTCACCCTATTTTTCGATCCCCAAACAAGCACTTTACAACCATGTTTTGAAAAGTACTATTACAACAAATATGCCGTATGCCAATTTGATTCCTGTGCCGCACAAAAAGCCCACAAAAGCCCCCCAGGCAGCACGCAGGGCCTCCTTGGTGGGTTTGTGATTCAGCGTTTCGCCAACAAAAGCTCCCACAAAAGGCCACACTATAACGCCCAGTAAGCCTTGAGGGCCAAAAGGAAGACCGATAATCGAGATAATCAATCCGACATTGCACCCCCAAACACCGGCTTTGCTTCCGCCAAACTTCTTGGTGCTCAAAGAAGGTATAACATAATCAAGCACAGTGATTATCGCTGCGACAACAGCCGTTACGACAAGTACTTGTACCGACGGTTCGGCCAATGCCGTAAAATGCAACACCAGCAAAGCGGCCCAGCTAATCGGTGGTCCGGGAAGTCCAGGCACAACGGATCCAACAATACCTATGATAGCCAACAAAATGGCCAATGTTATCAGAAATACGTTCATATATTATTGGTTTAATTCTTGTTCGAAAATTGTATCAAAATGCTCACGGAGCTTTGCCTTATCTTCAATCAAGCCCCACAACAGCTCCAATTGTTTTTTGTTTCGCGATTCGGGGATTAACAGTTTGAGATAACCTCCTGGGGCATATTTTTCATCCAGATGCTGCAATGTTCGTTTCCAATGCCCTTCCTTATCGAGTTCTGGATAATGTGCTAGCCCATACTGGATTGTTCGTCTCAATATAGTAATCGGTTGAATATCACGATCGGCCTCTGCCACAATTGCGCCATACAACGACCTCGGCGCACATTGTGCCGATGCACGATGATCCTCAACAGCCTGCGCCATAGTCTCAATCTGTTCGCTCGAAAACCATTTCGTCAGGTTATCATCCTGCCTTACAATTCTGCCCGAGACGAGATGATGCGTATCCCTCCCCTCCGACAATCCCAAATCGTGATATGCCGCAATAGCATACACCATATTTTTATCCATTTGAGGATAATGGGAACACAACGACATGCTTTGCGCCATCACTGTTTGCACATGTGGCAATTGGTGAGCCGTATCAAAATGAGTGTACTGGGGCAATATGCGCGATTCTATATATTCTTTTAACGAAGGATCCACCATTGGATACGTAAGCAGCTGAAAGGCTAGTCGAGGCGTTCCATCTGAGATAATGATCGTTCCGCAATGTGTAAATCCCTGACTCGAAATAATGTGCCGCATAATCAAATTCACCTCATGTGTGTCGGACCGCAAGCTTGCCGCCTGTGTTTTGCACCACTCAAAACAAGTGCGCCCAACACCGTGATACCCAGGCAAACTGCACAGCCGATGGATGGTGGCATACGGAGTAGTATCGTCCATCCACTGACCATCGTAAATCACATGATAGGTTGGTTCTTCGCCGCGAACCAGGGCAAAATAAGCTATTGGGCTCCCCAATTCATCTATCATGTAGCCACATCCCGATTCAATATCCTGGCGGAACGACTCACACGACGGATAGCCCACCGGCCATTGCACATTATTGCCATTAGCCCGCATCACGCCACGCGAGTAATCACTCATCTGCAGTATGAGCGGAATTTCAGCCAGTTGGGCGGGTCTTATGATTCTATTTGTGTCCATTTCCAAAATGCAAAGTTACATTTTTTTTTGTGAAATGAAAGGAAATACCATTATTTTGAAAGTCTGATTGCCGAAAAAATAGTACTTTTGCAAAACAAAACCAACAAAGAAATGAACGATATATTACACATTATCAACCAAATGTCGCCCTACCTCCTGCTTGGATTCTTTTTGGCCGGAGTCGTACATGCCTTTATACCCAACAACTTCTACAAACGACATTTCTCCTCCCCTACTATGGGTTCGGTAGTAAAGGCGGCGTTATTTGGTATCCCACTGCCCTTGTGCTCCTGCGGGGTGATTCCTACCGCCATGTCGCTGCGCAAAGAAGGGGCATCGAAAGGTGCCACCACTTCGTTTCTTATTGCAACACCTCAAACGGGCATCGACTCCATCATTGCTACCTACGGACTTCTGGGCCTACCTTTTGCCATCGTGCGTCCTTTGGCCGCATTATGCACTGCCATGTTGGGAGGTGGCTTATCCAATCTTTTCGATAAAACGACTAATGTTTCTCCCTCTGGCCAAGCCCCTAGTGCCTCCGACACCAACACTTCGTTCGTACAAAAAATCACAACTGCATTCAGATACGCATTTTACGATATGATTCAAAACATCGGCAAATGGCTCATTATCGGACTCTTGATAGCTGGAATGATCACGATGTTTGTCCCCGACGAATGGTTCACCTTGCTCAAAGGCAACACGTTGGCCTCCATGGCTCTCGTCATCGTTATATCCATTCCTATGTATCTTTGTGCAACGGGCTCCATCCCCATTGCTGTGGCTTTGATGATGAAGGGGCTGACCCCTGGTGCCGCCTTAGTCTTGCTCATGGCCGGTCCAGCCTGCAACATGGCCAGCATATTGGTTGTCAAATCGGTCATGGGTGCCCAGTCGGTATTCATCTACCTCATCTCTCTTATCATCGGTGCCGTGGCCTTTGGTTGCCTCATCGATTTCTTGCAATTCCACCAGATCATCAACTTTTTATCACAAGTTAGCGGCGGACGTTGTGGCCATTGCTGCCACCCTTCCGACGGCTGGTTTTCCTGGGTCTGTTCCTCGGCCCTGCTTCTATTGCTCGCCAATGCATTCCTTTCACCTAAGTTGAAACAGAAACATCACAATACCAATACTATGAATAGTTCAGTATATCACATTGAAGGCATGAACTGCACCCATTGCCGTGCCGCAGCCGAAAAAGCCCTCCAAAATGTTGAAGGTGTAACCAGTGCTCATGTTGTTCTCGAAACCAAAGAGGCCATTGTGGAAGGCACAGCTTCCGAAGAATCGCTCCGCAAAGCCATCGAAGATGTCGGATTCAAACTGACGAAGTAATGACCGAACTCTATATCAAAAATATGGTTTGCCCACGATGTGTGATGGCCGTCAAGGATTTGATTGCCCGTCATGGGCTAACCATAGTTGATGTGGTGCTGGGGCTGGCACAAGTGGCCGAAGACCTAACGCCGACTCAGACTACCACGCTGCGCAACGAGCTACAATCCTTGGGGTTCGACCTTCTCGACAATCCTCAGCAGCAATTAGTTGAGCAGATACGCACTTCGGTAATCGAATGGGTGCGACAAATCTGCGAACGAGAAAAGCTTTCTTCCTATATTCAAAACAAGATTGCCAAAGACTACAGCCTGCTGAGCAAACTTTTCAGTGAAACAACTGGCATTACCATCGAGCGATACTGTATTCTTCAACGAGTTGAATATGCCAAGGAGCTGCTCTGCTACAGCGAGCTGACCAATGCCGAGATAGCCTTTCGGTCCGGATATGCCAGTCCGGCACATTTCAGTTCGCAATTCCGCCAAGAAACCGGCATGACCCCCACAACGTTCCGCCAACAAAGCGGACACCAATCATTGAATTCCCGACGCTATATTAATGAAATCTAGCCGCAACCTCTCTTCGTTTTCACAATAAACACCTAATTATTCAGTCACCATAAAATAATTCAAATATTTTAACGTTAAGTTAATAATGAGAAAGATTATTCTGACATTTCTGATGCTCCTTTTCATCGAGGGCCTGCCTCTGATGACCCGAGCCCAAGATACCGCCCGAACAGCCAAAACGCTCCCATCCATCAAGATCCGGAGTCGTCACGAGCGTAGCTTCCAAAAACTATCCTCAGTGCAACAAAGCGAGGTAATTACAGCCGACGGACTCAAGGGTCTTGCCTGCTGCAATTTGGGCGAAAGCTTCGAAAATTCGGCCAGCGTGGATGTGGGCTATTCCGATGCTGTTTCGGGCAGCAAACAAATCCAACTGCTGGGCCTCACCGGCATTTATTCCCAGATGATGCTCGAAAACATACCTTTCCTCCGAGGCATTGCCGCGCCTTACGGCCTGGGCTTTGTTCCCGGCCAATGGATGGAGAGCATCTCGGTCAGCAAGGGTGCCGGCACTGTCAAAAATGGCTACGAGAGCATCACCGGCTGCATTAATCTGGAATACGAAAAGCCCCAACGTGGCAACCGCCTCACGCTCAACCTCTATGGCAACAGCGACCTAAAAGGCGAGCTCACCGCAAAAACCAACTGGCAGATTAACGACCACCTTTCAACGGGTCTTTATCTCTTTGGCACATACAACACTATGGCTATCGATCACCTGGGCCACGACGGCTACATGGACTTTCCCCAACAGTCGCAAATCAACATCGTCAACCGCTGGCTCTACCAGGCCGACAATGGCTACCACTCTATCTCGCTCATCAACTACACTCACGAAGACCGCCTCGGGGGCAACATGAACTTCACCCGACAGATGCGGGGTTCCGACACCATTTATGGCTTCGGTGGCATCACCAACCGCTTGCATTTCTTCACCAAAAACGGCCTCCCGCTCTCCGACAAGACAAGCCTCGGAACTCAGATTTCGGCTTCCTATACCGACCAGGATGCCTTTTACGGACAATCCGACTATAAAGCCAGCGAGACCGACCTCTATGCCAACGTGCTGCTCGATGCCATCACGGGTGCCTTTTCCTCCGTCACCGGAGGGATCTCTATGCGTTTCAGCAATATAAACGAAACCTTGATTTCCAATCCCTTTATCGGTGCTGCCACTTTCTGCAACGACACCCTCGGCTGGGGAGCCCTGCAGGAAATCGTTCCCGGTGTTTTTGGCGAATACACCCTCAAGCTCGGCACCATGTTCACCACAACCCTCGGACTCCGTTACGACTACAACTCATTCTTCCACAAAAACCTCGTCACCCCGCGTTTCCACCTCCGATGGGAACCCTTGGAAGGCTACATACTTCGTGCTTCGGCCGGACGTGGTTTCCGCGCCCCCAACATCATTGCCGACAACATCGGGGTGCTGGCCTCCAGCCGCAATATTCATGTAAACGGTCCCATTGATATGGAGGAGTCGTGGAATAGCGGAGTCAACCTCACCAAGAGCTTCAAGCTTGGCAAAGACGGAAAGATACGTTTCACCGCCGACTATTACCACACCGAGTTTGTCAACCAACTAGTGGCCGACTACGACCTTACCGCCACCGACGCCTATTTCTACAACCTGGAGGGCCGCAGCTATTCCGATGTCGTTCAACTCGACATCAACATCGAGCCTATCCAAAATTTTGAAATCACGCTGGCCGGCAAATACAACGACGTAAAATGCACCTATCACGGCCAACTCCTCGACAAGCCCTACACCTCCAAATGGCGTGGCCTCCTGGTGCTCACCTACCATACTCCTTTCGAGAAATGGCGCTTCGACCTCACCACCCAGCTCAATGGCCCTCAACGCCTGCCCCTCAACGTCAGCAGCCACAACGGATACACCCAGCCTTACATATATATGCTCGGCCAAATCACTCGCAAATTCAAGCACTGCGAGGTATATGGCGGAGTTGAAAACCTCACCAACCACGTTCAGCACCATCCCATTGCCGGCTACGACCAGCCATTCACCCAGGTCTTCGACGCCTCGGTGGTGTATGCGCCGTTGATGGGCCGCTTGTTTTATCTAGGATTCCGTTATAATTTACGCTAATATGAAGAAATTTGCATTCATCCTGATGATTTTTGCCACCCTGTGTGGCACAGCCATGGCGCAACAGAAAAAGTTGCCTGCCGATGCCAAAACTGCCGAAATCAGCCTCCCCGGCTGGTGCTGCAAGAGTCTGATCCCCACCATCGAGAACACACTTGCCTACGAACGGGGCGTAGTGAGCTGGACTCTCGACAAAGACCACAAAAAGGTCACCGTAGTGTATCGCAGCAAGAAAACCAACCCCGACAAGATCGAAAAAGCCTTGTCCAAAAACGGTGTACGCACCCAACACTACGCTGCCGACCCTCGTGCCGTCAACGACCTGCCCAAATGCTGCCAACCGTCCAATCGTGGCGAACAATCGAGCTGCAACCACTAATCAACTGGCCAACCACCTTCACCAACAATCATGAGAGGCAACGAATTAAAACCACATATCGGCATCTTTGGCCGTAGAAACTACGGCAAAAGTTCGCTCATCAATTTCATTACCGGACAAGACATTGCCATCGTTTCCAATCTGGCCGGCACCACTACCGACCCCGTTAAGAAAACCATGGAAATCGGCGGCGTGGGTCCCGTGGTATGGATCGACACGGCAGGCATCGACGACGAAGGTGCTGTGGGCGAGCTGCGCATCCAAAAGAGCCTTGACATACTCAGCCAGTCCGACCTTGCCCTCATTCTTTTCACCAACAACCAGTTTGATTCCGAAGAGATTGCCCTAGTGCAGCACTGCCGCCAGCGCCAGATACCCTATGTGCTTATCTACTCGCAGAGCGACCGCAGCGAGCCCAACCCCGATCTGATATCCCGCATAGAGCAGGATTACGACACCCAGGTATTTGTAATGACCACCCTCAATCCGGACCTACGCGAACCGCTCACCTCGCTCATCCGCAACAGTCTGCCCGAATCTGCCTACATCCACAAATCACTGCTCGACGACGTTATCTCTGCCGGCCACACCATCGTCCTCGTCACCCCCATCGACTCCTCTGCTCCCGAAGGGCGCATGATACTTCCCCAAGTGCAGGTGCTGCGCGACATTATGGACCACCACGCCACAGCCTATTTCTGCCAGCCCGCCGAGCTTGCCGATCTCTTGGCCGGACTCAAAAATCCGCCACACCTTGTCATCACCGACAGCCAGGCCTATGCCCAAGTGGCGCAGATAGTGCCACCCCACATCTTTCTCACCAGCTTCAGCGTGGTGCTGGCTCGCGCCAAAGGCCTCTTTTCAAACTATGTGGCCGGCACCCCCACCATCGACAAGCTTCAGGATGGCGACCGAGTGCTCATGCTCGAAAGTTGCACACACAACGTCACCTGCGAGGACATTGGCCGCGTAAAACTGCCCAAACTGCTAGCCCGCCACACCGGCAAGCAACTCCTGTGCGATACCGTGTCAGGCTTTTCCAATCTCCCGCATCCTATACACCATTATGCTCTCGTCATCCAATGCGGAGGGTGTGTACTCACCGCCAAGCAGATAGCCTCGCGCCTTGCCCCGGCCATCGATGCCGGCATACCCGTTAGCAACTACGGCTTGGCCATCGCCTACATGAATGGCATATTCCAACGATCCATGCAAATATTCTCAAACCCACAAAAATAGCAACCATGGTAGATATACATCCCAAACCCAATATCTCAATGATAGTGGCCTGCGCCCAAAACATGGCCATTGGCAAAGACAACGACCTCCTATGGCATATCAGCGACGATCTTAAGCGCTTCAAGGCACTCACTAGTGGCCATGCTGTCGTTATGGGCCGCAAAACATTCCAATCGCTGCCCAAAAAACCGTTGCCCAAACGGCGCAACATCGTGCTCACCCACGACACTGACTTCCATTTCGACGTTCCTGCCACAGCCACCGGCACTCTCGAAATTGCCCACAGCCTGACACAAGTAGAAAAGATGATCGCCAACGAGGAAGAGACCTTCATAATCGGAGGTGCCGCCATCTACAAGGCTTTCCTGCCCATGGTCAAAAACCTCTATGTCACCTGGGTCTATCAAGACTTCGACGCCGATGTCTATTTCCCCGTCATCGACCGCTCCGTCTTTCAGCAGGTCAAAATCACCGACAAACAGCTAGATCCCGAAACCGGACTCTATTTTGCCTACGCCGACTACATCCGCAAGCACGACATCCTCGATTTTATAATCTAGCAACTGTTTCAACCGGCATTTACAATCTTTTCATTACAAAAACCTTAACAAAACCAATTCATCCATTTTATGAAATCTTACCGTACCTATCTGATCCTAGCCTCTGCCATGGTGGCATTTGTGTTTGCCTCCTGCCAAAAGGAGCCCGAAATCACCCCCATCTATCCCGATACCTCCGATAATACCACCGACACCATCCCCGATACCCCCAACGTACCAGAGGAGGCTCTCTCCGGACTCTTCTCCGTTGCCGACAACCACCAGGTGCGCTTTGCACAGGGCAACCTCCAGTACGCCGACGGCTCCTGGCGCATTGCCGAGCAGCAATACGACTTCCTCCGTGCTTTTGACGACAATATCTGGGATCATTTTGGTTGGAGCACTGCCAACACCAACTACGGTCTCCTGACTTCCAGCTCCGACAACAGCTATTCCGGCGAATATGTCGAGTGGGGCACGGTATTTGGTGCTAACTCCCCCTGGCGCACCCTCACTGCCGACGAGTGGATTTATCTGCGATTCAACCGCGCCGATGCTTATTCGCTGTGCGCCACCGGCTCCATTCAGCTGGCCGACGGCTCTACCGTGAAGGGTTGTTTCTTCCTGCCCGACAACTGGGTGCTCCCCGAGGGCTGCACCTTCAATGCCGGACTGGGACAAATCCATACCGACTACAGCCGCAACACCTACAGCGTTGTAGATGGCACCTGGGCCGCCATGCAAGCCGCTGGTGCCGTGTTTCTGCCCGCTGCCGGCACCCGTCATGGCTATAGCTTCAATTCCGTCAGCTCCCATGGACGCTATTGGACAGCCCCCAGCGATAGCTACTACCTCTACTACCTCTATTTCACTGGCCGCAGCATCGATTGCACCAACACCTACGGCCCCAGCTACGGCAACTGCGTCCGCCTTGTTATCGACAAGGACTGACACCCTTAATTATTTAAGATTTAAGACTTAAGCTTGTAGAGTGGGGCGGCAGCCGTTCACGTCCTCTCCCTCTCTACAATATGCATACTACATTCTAGACGGGTAGCACTGCGACAACAATGCCCATTATCGCCCGCTCTATCCATTCAGTTTGCCAAGGTGGTGGAAATATACTAGCTCCGCTAAAGCCGACGGAGCTTCTTCGGAGCTTCTTCGGAGCTTCTTCGAGACAACACCAGTACGGAAATATAAGAAATGCCAAACACCGAATCACCTCCCCAGAAGCATCAATTCAACTTCGCTCCCCAGCCGCATCCCAACGTCTATTGATCCCGTGCGTAATACAACGAGAAAAGAGAGCATATGGGATGGATAAGGGACTTGATGTGGAGCCTCTATGGAGTCACAACAAATCTGCTGGCACAGTCCATGTTGGCATCGACAGATGAGGGGATAGAGAAGGTTTGACGTTCAGGAATAATAAAATAGTTAGCAACATTTTTTTTATTATTTCGCTCACTTTTCGTATCTTTGCAATTCCAAAAAAGGCGAAATTAATGAACTATTTAGACGTAATTAATCATTACCCCGACTTCCCAAAACCGGGAATTGACTTCATAGACATCCTGCCCTTCTTATCGAACAAGGAGGCTTTTAATGAGATAGTTAGAGACATTGACGCTCATACGCACTGCCCCAACGTGGTGACGGTGGAGGCTCGCGGTTTCTTGTTTGCCGCACCACTGCTCACGCAGTCGAAATTGGTGCAGAACATTGTGCCAATTCGCAAAAAAGGCAAGCTCCCGTTCAGCAAGGGCGACCTGCATGATGTGGAAATCATGAAGGAATATGGTGCCGACCATGTGTATTACCGCCTTTCCGATATCGCCGCAGGCAAGCCCAACGGCGACACTTTTGAGCTGACTTTCTTTGACGATATTCTGGCCACAGGCGGCACCGCCATTGGCATTGCCGAGGCACTGAACAAGGAAACCGTGGTGCTGGACGGCAAGGAGTATAAGGTGAAGGTGAAGGAATTCCTCTTCTTGGTGGAGTTTCCCGACCTTTATGACCACGACCGCATCAACGCCATTGCCCCCGTGCACTCGTTTGCCCAGGTGGCTGGCGAATAGTGATATGTTGCATTTTTTATTTTTTTGAAAAAAAAGAAAGACTATGAAAAAATTGTTTGTGGCCATAGTGGCCTTGTTGAGCTTGACTTGGGTATCGTGCGTGAGAGAATCGACCTACACGATTCATTATACCGACGATGTGGCCGAGTTTGCTAATATTACAGTGTTTGAGTATGACTATAACGGCGATTTGCTGGTGCGTCGAGAGATAAAGGATGCTAAGAACGAGGTGTATGAATATACCTCGTGGGACGGCACTTACGACCTGGTGATTGGCGTGGAAGGCATAGTGAACGGAAGAATCATGGAATGGTATTCGGCAGATATTTTCCGTGTGGAGCCCGAACACAACACCGATATCGAGGTGAACTTTAGAACAATGAACACCCAGGATTACAATCCGATGAATGCTAACGACAGGGTGTCGCGTTATTTATATTGATGATTACCCGAAAAGTGGAAGATAATGAAAGCTTGCGATCTTTTTGATATTTTTACCCGTCAGATTGTTGACTACCACCAGACCGACTCGGTGGACGCCTCAACGGTGAATCCTTTTGCTGAAGGTACGTTTGAACATCTGCTTTGGGAAAAGAGTTTTATTGATACGGTGCAGTGGCACTTGGAAGATTTGATACGCCCCGACGATGTGGATCCGGTGGAAGCCCTGCGGCTGAAACGTTGGATAGACAAATCGAACCAAAACCGCACCGATATGGTGGAGCGGATTGACGACCACTACATGCAGGCCTTTGCACAAGTGACCCCGCTACCCAACGCAAGAATCAACACCGAAACCCCAGCCTGGGCTATTGACCGACTGTCGATTTTGGCGCTGAAGATCTACCATTTTGGCATTGAGGTGAACAGGACCGATGCCGACGAGGCCCACCACGCTAAATGTAGCGCCAAATACGAGACACTGCTGGTGCAGAAACAGGACTTGATGATGGCTATTGACTATTTGCTGGAAGAGCTGGCCGAAGGTAAGAAGGTGATGAAGTTGTACAGACAGATGAAGATGTATAACGACCCATCGCTGAATCCAATGCTGTATGGAAAGGTGAAAGGCGAAAAGTGAAGTTTAGTAGGCGGATATTGGTGGTCAGGCTCTCGGCATTGGGCGATGTAGCCATTTTAGAACCTGTGCTGAAAACGAGGGCGAAGGCCTGCAAAGACTGCTTGTTTGTGGTGGCCGCGCCACCATTGCTTGCCCCTTTATTTGAGGGGATGGACAATGTGCAGTTTGTGGGCACAAAAAAGATGTCGTCGCTTAAACTATACCAACTTCTTGCCCAATGGGAACCCGACACCGTGGCCGATATGCACCATGTGAACCGAACGATAGTCATGGATCTACTGTTTCGGATGCATGGAGTGCGGGTGCATAGCATACACAAACGAGGCCGCCGGGGGACGCCCGCGTGGCAACGATACGACGAGGTACTGGACCGGTGCGGACTGGACAAAGGCGAGGACCTGACGAAGCAGCAAGGCGTGTATTGGAGAAAGAATGCCGACCAGAACAAAAAGGTTGTGGTGGGCGTGGCCCCTTTTGCCCAACACCCAGGCAAGGTGTGGGACGAGGAGCAGATGCTCAGACTGCTACAAATGCTGAACGACGACGGCCGATTTGCAGTGAAATTGTTTGGCGGCAAGGACGATGCAGAGAAATTGGAAGCTTGGGCCACCCCCTTGGTGCAAGTGGAGTCGTTGGCAGGCAAGATGACTTTTGCCGAAGAATTGGAAAGGATTGCCGCACTGGATGTGATGGTGAGCATGGATTCGGCCAATATGCACTTTGCCTCGTGCCTGGAAGTGCCCGTGGTGAGTGTGTGGGGCGCCACCCATCCCAAACGAGGCTTTTATGGCTGGCGACAGGATCCGGACTGGGCGGTGCAAGCCAAGATGAAATGCCGGCCCTGCTCCAAATACGGCAAGAAACAATGCAAATATGGCGATTACCGATGCATGAAGGCGGTGAAGGCCGAGGACGTGATGGCCAAGATATGCGAAGTGGCGCTAGTCGAGGGGAAGTAGGATGGTAAAGGTGCTGCCCTGACCCAATTCGCTCTCAAGGCTGATTTTGCCCTGATGGATGGCCACCACCTGATAGACATAGTTGAGGCCGATGCCAAAACCTTTGACATTGTGCACATCGCCAGTAGATACACGATAGAATTTTTCGAAAATATGCTTTTGGTCATCCTTGGAAATACCGATGCCGTGGTCTTGGATTTTTAATACAACATGGTGGTCTTGCTCGTAGGTGGAGATCTTGATATAGAGATTGTCGGACGAGTATTTGATGGCGTTGTCGATGAGGTTGTGTATGGTGTTGGAGATATGCAGTTCGTCGGCATACAAGGTGCCGCTGATGGGGTTGAGATCTGTTTCGAGATAGCCGTTGCGGTTTTTGATTGCCAGCTGGAAGCTCTCGACCGAGGACTCGATAATGTCGTTGATTTGTATCTCTTTGGGCGAAATGGTGAACTTTTTGCTGGACATCTTGGCACTTTGGAGCAATGTTTCGATAAGCACACGCATACGCCGATTCTCGTTGGAGATGATATCCACAAAGTTGTGGAGGGAGGCGGGGTCGTTGGATATGGATTCGTCGTTGAGCATTTCGCAAGCCAGACCGATGGTGGCGATAGGCGTTTTAATCTCGTGGGTCATGTTGTTGACAAAGTCGGTCTTCATCTCGTCGAGCTTTCGCTGGTTGTAGTTGGTGCGGATAGAGAACACGAAAAGGAAAGTGATGAGCAGGATCATGAAGATGGAGATAAGCGTGTAGGGCGTGATGTCGGCACTGAGCAACAGCGGAGAATGAGGGAAGTGAAGGATGACAAGCGTTTCTTGGCTTGTGGTAAAATGGTTGTTGTGGAAACTATATTTGAATGTGGAGTTGAGCAGCTCAACCGAATCGGCTTTTTCGGAACAAAAGAGAAGGGTGTCGTCGTCGGCACGCATGATTCCGATATCGGGTTTGATATCAACGCCATTGAGCACCAGTTCCTCGCGGATGAGAGAATCCAAGAAGGCGAAGTTGAGTTTGGTGGGATCGATGGAATTGGGGGCACGACCATTATCGTCGTGTTCGCTGGAACTGACCTGGGTGAGTAGTCGGTTGCGGGCATTGAGCAGGGTGTTGTATTGAGAGAGTACGGATACCTCGGCCTCGCTGACAGAGGCATTGGGCTGTACAAGTGCGCTATCCTGAGTGGAGATGCCGAGATTGACGCGCTGCTCGTCGTAGAAAAGGCCGGAGTTTTGGCGAATGAGATCCTGCATTTTCTCGTTCATTTCATCAATGCGGCGGAAAAGCAAAATGCGGTAACGTTCTTTTTGCGTGAGGTAGTCCTCGACCTCCATTTGGTCGATTTGGTCGAAGACATGGTCCATAGAATTATTGACACTGATGTTGAACAGATTGTCGCTCATTTGGGCAGAGCGTTGGGTTTGTGTGATTTGGAGTATAATCAGCCCTATGGCGGCTATAGAGAAAAGGGTTGAGAGTTGAACAATGAGGTGTCGTTTCATGTGGCAAAAAAATAATATGCACAATAACGCAGATTGAGAAAAAAAATTTTGTATTCGTTATTATTTAAGAAAAA
This sequence comes from Bacteroidales bacterium, assembly GCA_024400545.1. Classification (GTDB taxonomy): domain Bacteria; phylum Bacteroidota; class Bacteroidia; order Bacteroidales; family P3; genus Colimorpha. Next base: position 33,909 of record JAKSMO010000025.1, read on the forward strand.
ATCGTAATTTTGCAATCGAAAAAAGAGATAAAAATATGAAGATAGGTATTATCATCGCTATGGATATCGAGTATCGCAAGATGCTGGATGTTTTGGGAGGAAAACCCGAAGGGCGCATTGGCCAGAATGATGTGGTGCTGTGGCAGTGCGGCATTGGCAAAGTAAACGCTGCCATAGGCACTATGAATTTAATACAGCAACACCATCCCGACTGTATTATCAGCACCGGTTTGGCCGGAGGTATTGACGAATGCCTGCATGTGATGGATGTGGTGGTGGGCGCCCAGACCTGCTACCACGATGTGTGGTGTGGCGAGGGTAATGAAAAAGGGCAGGTGCAGGGACTGCCGGTGCGATTTGACGGCGATGGCACCCTGCTCCACATAGCTAAGAATGTGGGAGCCACTACCGATATGAATGTGCTTGCCGGCCTGATATGCACGGGCGACCAGTTTATCACCGACAAAGTACAGCAACAGCATATCAAAGCAACGTTTACCGACGCACTAGCCTGCGAGATGGAATCGGCAGCCATTGCACACACTTGCCATTTGCAGCGCGTTCCTTTCCTGAGCATCCGCATTATCAGCGACACCCCTGGCAATACCGATAATCATCAGATGCAGTGGAGCGAATTTTTGGCTTCGATGAGCAATCACTCGTTCCGCTTTGTGCATGAATTTCTAGACAATCTGCCTAATTCATTATAAGGGTACATAGGCGTTAGGCGACCATCCGTCTTTGTGCCAAATGAAAAAAAAAGTTGAGATTGCACAATAAATAATGCAAATCCGAGTTATAGATATTGATTTTTTTAAACCAAGGCCCCGTAGTTCAGCTGAATAGAACGTCGGATTCCGGTTCCGAAAGTCGTGGGT
>JAKSMO010000026.1 GCA_024400545.1 Bacteroidales bacterium
GATCACTCGGGATGGATGCTTCTGGTCATTGTTTTTACCAGCCGTGCCAAAGAGCATCCCAGATGGAGACTTGGGGTCCTGACTTGGGCCAACATTGCCCTTGTTGTCAGTATTGCAACATGCATATTTCAATTCGATGAGAGAGCGCATCTTTCCCTTGAGACTGCTGCCCGGAATATAAGGAATATTTGTCAATGGATTTCTGACAACGAGCTTGTCAGGGCCGCCAATACCCATCGATGTATTAGTACCTCCGATATGGAGACCTGTCATTGCAGTGATAATGCCTTTGTATATTACTTTTTCAACTAAATGTGCCATAAAAATTTGGATTAATTATTATTTACCATTATTTGCTTTGTGATATGCGAGCATAGCCTCCATTAATTCGCAAAAATGATCGAAATCTTTTTTGCTATCAATTGCAGAAAACGCTTCATTAAAAAAGCTTTGGAAGAATCGGATTCCATCATTGCTCTGGCGGCTGACCGCATATGCAATCTTGGGCTTAAGTAAGCAGAAAGAAGTCTTGCATTTCTCAAAATCACTCATCTGGATACGCTTAATCTCACCATAGAAATTTCGAATCTGAGAAGTCGTCAGACCATTCTGTTGCATAAATTTGCCCGACTTCTCTGCAAATTCAACTGCAAGTTTATCAACACCTTCTTGTACCCAAACTTTCACCTGTGACAAAGAAGGCTTCTCTACTCGATCATTATTACGAGCATTATAAGAATTATAGTTTGCCATATTGTTATATATTTTTCGTTCTTATTTCTATTTCAGCCCAGCGGCATGCCAGCGCCCACAATTCCAACGAATGATAGTCGGTAGTGATTGCATTTCCGTCAAGATACTTTGCATTATTGCAAACCTCCTTCATGCAGTTTTCAATCATACTGACGACATCAGCATTTTTGGCGTTGCGCTGTTTCAGTCGGCCGAGGTCGTAGGTCAACATCCAATAGGTTTTGACATTATTTATTTTATGGTCTTTGACATCAGCATTGGCATAGTGGATCATAATCTTGCTTCGGAACGAGGAATCCAAAGACTTTGCATCTGTCAGACCAACTATTTTATCCTTTAGTTTTTTGACAACGGGATATTCCAGCTCCCAATTCAGAGCCATGCCCAGAAAGGCAATACTGTCTTTCTCATATTGCCCAACACTATGGCTCTTTGCCAGGTCTTCTAGTTCGCCACCTTCAACAGCTCCTTTCATGATGGGGTACTTATATGGCAGAATAGCCACACCTCCCGAGATGCTGAGATTGCGGTCCTTCACAAACGTCTGCTCGCAAAACCGCTTGTGCACCTGCTCGGCAAAATCCAAAGCATGATCCCACTGGCCTACAGCAAAGATATCGTCGCCACCACTATATACGATAAAGACCGAACGGTCTTTATCCACAAAAGAGTACAAGTTTTTCTCATCGAAGAATTCTGTGAATTGTTGCGACAGATTACTGTACCCTTGCAGATTGCTCGTACACTTCTTGATTTCTTCTTGGAATGTTGTGCCCAAATTATCCACATCCATTCGCAGAACGCCCAGCCTCACCAAATCGGCCTCTTTATCCACCAAATTATTAAAATCCCTCAAACGGCCATTTTCGCCAGCCAGGCGGTTGCCTTCCTCAATTTGGCTGAGGGTCTGCTCGGTTACAAAACCATCTATGCCTTCACACTTGCGCAATTCTTTTTCGCTCTTGAAATATGCGCCCGTGATGGCATCGGTTTTGTCGTAATACCATTGTTGGGGCTCGAAAAACGCATCGTAATCATCTTTAATCAATGTCGACAACTTGCGGTTTTTCTTCGCGTCGCGCTTAAGAAACAATTTGGTAGTAGCTTCCTGGTAGCTTGTCACTTCATTGAGGCGAACATAGTCAATGGCCACATAAATGTCGGTTCCGTAAGTATCATACACCGACTGCTCTTCTTGTGCGATTGCCCTCTCAAGGTTACAGATGTTAGCTTCGCTGTCATCAGCCAAGATAAGGAACGTACCCCCGGAAGAAACAATCACTTCTCCATTTACTATGTCACGAATGTGGTAAGCCGTTGCCTCACAATCCTTCTTCAGGCAGTTGCTTCTACCCTTGAGGTTGCGGCTGGCATACTTTGAAGTTATATTGTATATATACCCCTGGATGCCACTGTAGTCTCCACCAATTAGAATTTTGTTCTCCATATATTAATCATCTAATTTTTTCTTTTGTCTATACACTATCCCATGCCCCATGCTGGCGCCCTTGCCCAACCCGATGAAATCGGGGAGGGTGATGTTGCTCTTGAACTCACAAGAGAAACTCATCATAGGCTGCCCCTTATAATAAACCTTACGTGGGGGATCGACGGAAATCAGTCTGCATATTATCTCCCGTTCAATCGTTATTCCCAATCCCTTACACGCCGAAAGGATATTGCCTATCAGCACTTGTTCCAATATCTGGGTGCGTTCGACAATACTATCGGCCGACTGATATCTTTTGTGGTTGTCAGGGTTTAGCGGTAGCCAGTCCCTCAGGTAATATCGGAACTCGCCATCCCACACTTGAACCATTGTGCGACGCGGCAATACTGCATCAACCTCAAACGTTTCCTCTCGATCATCGCCAATGCGCAGCCGGAAATTACCAGCACTAAAGAAAGCCCCGATCTCTTCGGTCCCCTGGCCCACACACACGATAGCAGCCTTGCCTTGAATACGCTTATACTGAATCATCGGATACCTAAAATTATACCCCTCGGCACTATGATTGTGAAACAACTCGCTACAATTTTCGCCGACAGCACTTATTATCGCCCCACGAAATAATGGTATTTCGCGATAAGAAATTGGATTATTGAATCTTATGGTAAGTGTATTCAGCATAATAGTTCAAATTATTCACTGCAAATATACGAATATTTTTTTATATGCCTATTGTTATTATCGATTTTTTAAGAAAAATGATGGGGTGCTGGCTTTTTTTGTGGTCGGTGGTGTGGTGTTGCCTGGTTGGCATGCCATTTTAGCTTGCTGGGGCAGTAATATTGCGGATGGTTATGCTAGGGTATTTCCCTTGTATTGGCGTTCTGCTGAGACACCAATTTGGCACTGGATCAAAGGCTATTTTAGTGCTTAGTAAAATGGCTATTAGGGGTACTACGAATACAATCATATTAGGCAACATGTGGGATGGATAAGGGAGTTGATGTGGTGCTTCGGTGGTGCGGGTACTGTGTTGCAATGGGGAGGGCAATGTGGGGTTGCTTGTTTTGCTTTGTTTTTCAAGTGGTTATTGAAATGTGTTTGTCGGCCGTGCCACGTTTTGACAGCAGAAAATCAACTTTTCAATTTTTGTAGTTTTCAAAAATGGGGGGATATACCCCTTCAAAAAAATAAAAGACTAAAATCAATATTTCGTAAATATGCTGTCAAAACGTGGATTGTGCGTTAAAATTTTGTTAATATTAGTGATGGGTGATCTGTGATGAGTGAATTAGTTTAGGTGGTTTATGGGTTTATGAGGTTGTGATGGCTTAGTTGTTTAATTGCTTAGTTGCTTAGTTGAGGGGCGGCAGCCGTTTACGTTTACGTTCACGTTTACGTTCCATTCGTTTAGTTGCATAGGTGGTTTATGGGTTTATGAGGTTATGAGTTTATGGGGTTGTGATGGCTTAGTTGATTAATTGCTTAGTTGCTTAGTTGAGGGGCGGCAGCCGTTTACGTTTACGTTCACGTTTACGTTCCATTCGTTTAGTTGCTTAGTTGAGGGGCTGGCGCGGTTGCGTGCTCTATAAAATCTTAAATCTTAAATCGCATCAGCCACTTTCCATTCGCATCCGCGTCAGCCCACTCTTTATTTTTTATTTTTAATTTATAAATTCGCTCCAGTTTTCCATTCTACAATCTACATTCTTTACATTCTCTCTTTGTTTCTCGCTGATAAAAATTTTAATAGGGTGTGGGCAATAATATGAGGGGCGGTGCGTTATTATTTAAACATTTTTAAAACTTAAATAACATGAGAAAACACATTGTTGCTGGAAACTGGAAAATGAATAAGACTTTTGAGCAGGCCGACGATCTGCTCAACGAGATTAGCGAAAAGATGGAGGCTGTGACCTTGGGTCGTGACACTCAGGTGATTGTGTGCCCTCCGTTTCCTTATCTGGAAATGACTTCGGACTATAGCGACGAGAGCTATTTTGCGGCAGGTGCCCAGAACGTGAGCGATCAGGAGGAAGGTGCTTACACCGGCGAGGTGTCGGCAGCTATGCTCCAGTCGATGGACATGGAATACTGCATCGTTGGTCACAGCGAGCGTAGAGCTTACTATCACGAGACCGACGAGATTGTGGCCCGCAAGGTCAATCAGCTGCTCAAGCACGAAATCCGCCCCATCGTATGCTGCGGCGAGGTGCTCGAAGAGCGTGAGGCCAACCGTCAGTTCGACGTGGTGAAGGAACAGATTACCAACGGCCTTTTCCACCTCAGCGCCGAAGAGTTTGGCCAGGTGGTGATTGCCTACGAGCCCGTTTGGGCCATCGGTACTGGCAAGACCGCTACCCCCGAGCAGGCTCAGGAAATGCATGCCTTTATCCGCAGTCTGGTGGCCGAGAAATACGGCAAGGAAGTGGCCGACGATACCAGCATTCTGTATGGCGGCAGCTGCAAGCCCAGCAACGCCAAGGAACTGTTTGCCAACCCCGATGTGGATGGCGGACTGATTGGCGGCGCCAGCCTGAAAGCCGACGATTTTCTGTCTATCGCTATGAGTTTCTAATTAGTGAATAAGTGAAGTGTGGAGAGTGTGAAGTGGCTGACGCTCACAACACTCTTCACGCTTCTCCTTTTACCCATCACGCTAGATAATGGCCTCTTTCGAACGTTATATTGCTCAGCGCTTTCTGCCAAAGGACAAAAATTCGTATTCGGGTCCGATGGTGAACATTGCCACATACAGCATTGCGCTGGGTGTATTGGTAATGGTGTTGGCCGTGTGTATTTTGCGCGGCTTTCAGGGCGAAATAAGGCAAAAGGTGGTGGGTTTTGGCTCGCACATTGTGGTGAGCAGCTATGCGATGGGCAATCTGAACGAGGAGACCCCCATTGCCAACGATAGGCCCGAGGTGGAACGGCTGCGCCATACGCCGGGCGTGAAACATGTGAATTTCTTTGCCAACAAGGGGGGCATGATCAAGACCGAGGAGCAGATCCAGGGTATCATATTCAAAGGCGTTGATGCCGGATACGACTCCACGTTCTTTGCCTCGAATTTGGTGAAAGGTCGGCTGGTGCATTTCGACAACGATGCCGCGGCTAACGAAATCATCGTCTCGCGCACGCTGGCCAATATGTTGCATTTGGGCGTCGGCGACAAGGTGCGCACCTATTTTTGGCAGGGCGAGACCTATCGGGCCCGTGCTTTTGAGGTGTGCGGTATCTACAGCACCGATCTGAAGGATTTTGACGAGCACTATATTGTTGGCGATTTGCGCCAGGTGCAGAAACTGAATGGTTGGGACTCCAACCAGGTGGCAGGATATGAGGTGCTGGTGGATGATTTCAAGCAGCTGGACCGAATAAAGGACGCGGTGCTGGCCCAGATGAACTACGACCTGACACTGACCACCGTGGTGGAACAGAACGAGGCCTTGTTCTCGTGGCTTAATCTGTTGGACAGCAATATCGTGCTTATTATCACCATCATGATGCTTGTGTGCCTGGTGGCCATAATATCGGCCTTGCTGATTATGATTTTTGAGAAGACATCGACTATCGGCCTGCTGAAGGCCATGGGCTCTACCAACCAGAACATACGCCGTATTTTTCTGATAAAATCGTCGGGCATTATAGCCAAAGGTATTGCCTTGGGCGATATTGTGGCGCTGGCATTGGGGTGGGTGCAGCAGCATTTCCATTTGGTGAAGCTGGACAGCGAGAGCTATATGATGGACACGGTGCCGGTGGATATGAATGTGTGGATTTTTGTGGCTATCAGTGCCGGAACACTGGCAGTATGCCTGGTGGCGCTGATGATGCCCACAGCCTATATCTCGCACATCCAGCCGGCAAAAACAATAAAATTTGACTAGTATGAAGAAGGTAAGATGGGTGATCTTGGCGCTGGCTATACTGCTGGCCGGTGGTGCTTTGTTTGAAATCAACAACCTCTCAAACCAGATACGCAAATCGGAGAAGGAGAAGGTGAAGCTGTGGGCCAACGCCATTAGCCAGAAAGCGCAGCTGGTGAACTACTCCGAGCAGTTTTTTGCCCATGTGGCACTGGACGAGCATCGCAAGATGGAGATGTACACCAATATCCTGCGCTCGTTTGACCAGATGGATGCCAACTCCGACGCCAACTTTAGTCTGGATTATGTGCGCTATATTATCGACAGCTGCGAAACGGCCATCATCATTACCAACAAAGATTCTATCATCACCGCGCCAAGCGAGATGGCCGGGCGAAAGCTGGAAGGCGATCTGCTAAAGGAGTTTTCAAAGAACGAACCTTTCCACTACCGCATTTGGGGTATGCGGATGACGCTGTATTACAAAGAGTCGCGCGTATATACCGAGTTGCGCAATATGCTGGATGGCTTTAATATGAGTTTTTTGACCGAGATTACACAGAACTCGGTGTTTGTGCCCGTGCTGGTGGTGGATAGTTTGCAGGGCGAAGTGCTGGGATGGGGCAATATTGCAGAACACGAATTCCGCACCCCCGAGCGGTTGTCGGAGAAGTTGTGCGAGATGGAGGAGGAGAACGACCCCATCGAGTTTCGTCTGCCCGACAACACCAGGGCCTATCTTTTTTATGAGAGCACTCCCCTACTCCATGCTTTGCGCTGGGTTCCGCTGCTGTATTTGTTTGTGGCTATGGTGCTGGTTATTGTTACCTACTATCTTTTCCGCACGGCCCGCAAGATGGAGCAGAACCGCATATGGGTGGGCATGGCCAAAGAGACGGCACACCAGCTGGGCACCCCCATCTCTTCGCTGATGGCCTGGGTGCAGTATTTGGAAGGCAAGACTTTCGACACCACCTACGCTGCCGAGGTGAACAAGGATCTGCAACGGCTGGAGACGGTGGCTCACCGCTTTTCGAAGATAGGCTCAAATCCGGAACTTAAGATGGAGAATGTGTGCGACACGGTGCGCAATGTGGTTAACTACCTTCAGACCCGCAGTTCGAGGAAGGTGAAGTTTGTGATGAACTTTACCGACGAGGACCTGATTATTCCGCTCAACAAGTATTTGTTTGAATGGGTGATTGAAAATATTTGCAAGAATGCCATTGACGCTATGGACGGCAAGGGTACGTTTACGGTGATTGTTTCGGCCGACACCCATCATGTGTATATCGACCTGGCCGATACGGGCAAGGGTATGTCGAAGAAAATTCAGAAAAAGATTTTCGACTCGGGTTTCACCACCAAACAGCGTGGCTGGGGCCTCGGACTGTCGTTGTCAAAGCGCATTATCAACCAATACCATAAAGGTAGGATATTTGTTAAGTATTCGGTGGAGGGACAAGGCACGGTGTTCCGTATTGTGCTGAACAGATAGGGCTAGCACAGGTGCAGCAGCTGCTGATGGATGTGGCGCACCTGACGGCTACGGGGGTTGCCTTCGTAGTTGAGCACCACAAAATGCGAAAGGAGCATCTTCTGCTCGGCATCCATCTGATTTTGCATCCGCGCCTCGATTTGTTGGCGGGTGGCGTGGTCGCGTTCCTTAAGGCGAGCAATACGCTCCTCTTTGTCGAGATATACGCACACCACTTGATCTACCAGCTTGTCGAATCCGTATTCAAAAACAATGGCACTCTCGAAGATGACGTATGGGGCCTGGGCATGGGTTTGGGCAAAAGCAAGGAAATCGTTCCACACCCGAGGGTGCACCAGCGCATTGAGCTGGGCCAAGGCCTGGGAATTGTGGAAAACAATATCGGCAATGGCGCGTTTGTTGGCAGTGCCGTCGGGGTTGATTATCTGGTTGCCCAGTAGGTTGCGCACTTGGTTGAGGAAGTCGGCATCCTGATAATAGCTGCTCCCAACCTCGTCGGCCAGGAAACAAGGTATGCCTAATTGACGAAACTCGTTGAGGACGGTGGTCTTCCCGCAGCCGATGCCTCCAGTGACAGCTACCAACATGACGAAACTTATTTTATTTGATGATGACGTATTCGACAGATGCCGGCTGGACCTGCTTGATACGCGTTTGGGCAGGGAATTGAGAGATAAGCACCGGCAGACGCCCTTCGGCCGAGGGCTGATAGTCAACCACGGCAGTGACGTAATCGGAGGAAATCTGCTTATAGGAATCGATAGGAGCCCAAAGGGTTACCTCTACATGACTGGGATAGAGCTGCACTCGCTGCGCACTATTGGAACGGAAAGTAACAGGCACCTTGAGCTTGACTTCGGCAAAACGTTGCACAGGGAGATAGACCCGGATAAAGTCGTGCGAGGAACGAAGGTCGCGGTATTCTTTCCAGATAGGATCGAGGTTGACAACATAATATCCGCTATCGGCAATGTGGTCGATAGTGGTGGGAGAAGTGACTATCTCGTTGATTTTGGCGAGCGATGCGGGCGAACCATAAAGCCAGATGGTATCGGGCTCGATGCGGGGTTGGCCGGCAAGACCGGCATGGTCGTCGAAATTGAGGGTGATGTTGCGCAACTGCGGAACAAAGGCACGGCCTTGACGTTTGCTGACAGATAGACGGAGCGTTTGCGCAGAAGAGTACATGGCAAATGTGCCGTCGAAATTGAGTTGCGTACAGATATTGTCGAAAAGCGACTGGCCGACAGCGATGCTGGTGTCGCCAGCGGCAGAAATGACAAAGGGACGTTGTTTGGCCAGGCGCTGGTGCTTTATGGCCTGAAAGCAATTGGATTTGACAGTGACGGGCAGCAGCGTGTCGCTATGCGTGACAACATAACGCGCCGTATCAATTCCCTGCCATTCAACCCGAAGCTGAAGAGGATAATCGTCTTGTTCGGACATGGTATAGCCCAACCATGCGATAATGGTGGCAAAGAGAATAATCCAAAATGGACGACGACGCATACCTCGACTAATTTATTGTTTATTCAAATTCAATAACTTCAAATGGTTGTGTGAATTGGTCCAGAAACCACTGTAGAGCGCATTTCTGGACCATATTCTCCAATACAGTCTTTGCCAACATATAGTCCAGCAAAGGAGTAAAGCAAGTATTATTTAGACTGAGTCTGCTCGGGGAGAGGCTGAACCATGTTCTTTTCAACGGTGACGTAAACACCGTGAGAAATCTCAACATCGATGGTGTGCTCAGCTACTTCATGCACCTTGCCATAAATACCGCCAGAGAAGCTGACGCGGTCACCCTTCTGCAGTTTTTCGCGGAATTCGCGTTCTTTTTTCTGTTGTTTCTGCTGGGGACGAATCATGAGCAGCCACATTACAACGAAGATGAGGATGAGCCAGATAAGCATGCTGCCACCACCCTGAGCATTGGGTTGCTGCTGCAAAAGGATAAATAAGGGAGTGTTCATTTGTTACGAATGTTTATTAATAATTGTTGTTGATTCTTTAGTTGACTAATTGACTACCTGTGCGGTGATTTTGAGCACATTGCGTGAAGGCTGGGCGTTGGAGTTGACAGTTACTTCCTGATACTGCTGGCCCACTTTGCCACGCGAGTTGAACGATACGGTAACATAGCCTTCCTCGCCAGGGGCGATACGTTTTTTGGGATAGTCGGCCACAGTGCATCCACAGCTGGCATTGCAACCGCTGATAACCAGATCGCTCTTGCCTGTGTTGCGGAAATGGAAGCTATAGGCAATGCTCTCGCCTTCGGTGATGCGGCCAAAGTCGTGAAGGTCGCAGTCGAAGGTAAGCGCGGGAAGACCTACCGACTCGTCGTATCCTTCGGCACTATTGGGATTTTGGATGATATCTACATCAATATCGCCAGAGCTAGAGGCCGAATGGCAGGATACAAAGAAGGATAAAGCAATGGTTATGATAACCGAAGCTATATTGCGCATATTCATGAATTTACCAAAAAAGAATGTCATGATAGGGACGATTACATATTAGGGTTAAAATCTTCGTTCAGCATGTTGGGGTCGAGCAAGCCACGACCGGATTTTCTAATACGGCCAGAGGAGCGGAGCTCGATGATAAACTTGTCGAGAATGCCATTGATGAAGAGCTTGCTGCGATCGGTGCTGAACTCTTTGGAGAGCTCGATGCACTCGTCAACGGTAACACGCTCCGGAATGCTGGGGAATTCGGTGAGTTCGGCCACAGCCATGTTGAGCAGGAGCACATCCATAGTGGCCACACGCTCAAACTCCCAACCTTTAAGATGCTTGCGAATCATGGCTTCCACCTCGCCATAGCAGCGCATGGTGACCAAAAGCAGCTGGTGGGCGAAATTATAGGCTTCCATGTCTTTATCAAAACGGGTATCGTGAACCAGCGGTACAACCGTGGCCTCATCGAGTGTATCGTCCAGTGCTTTGAGCATCATGTAGTTGTACTGAGCAATCTGATAGAAATCGTCTTCCCAATACAGACTTTGGGGGAAGATAATGGAATTGAAACTCTCAAAGTTCATCAGGAATTTGAATGCATTGAGAGCGAATTGCTGGTCGATGTCGAAGGTCTGCTCGGTTTTAAGATACTGGGCATATTCGGGCAGCTTAGCAAGCTCTACATAGGCTTGACGGAAGGCTTCGTCAAATTCAACACTGTTAAAATTGATTTTGGACTCTTCGGCATGACGGCGCACATCGTAATTGTCGGCCAGTCGCTGGATGAAGATATTCTGCTGAAAGCGACGGTTGGGATTGCGGTCGGCTTCGGTAGCCAAGAATTTGTGTTCGGCCTCGTCCATCATCACACCTGCTATTTCGGCAAAATGTACTAAAGCAGACAGCTGAAGCGTGCCCAAGTCGTTGAGTCGCTGGATAGTGTGCTTGAAGTTCTTTTCAGTTACGATAACGTTGATATTATCGATTTTTGAGGCATAAACAGCCTGCAAGACTTTGGAACGGAGAAAATGACGACTTAACATACAATTGTTATTTCATTGGGAAGATTAAGATTTAGAAACTGGAGAGCACCGTTGGCCTGCAATTTCTAAATCTTAATCCTTAATATTAATTATAATACTATATTAATAATCTTGTTGGGTACAAATACTACGCGCTTGGGTTCTTTGCCTTCGAGCCATTTCTGTGCCAGGGCATCGGCCTTGACAGCGGCAATGGCCTCTTCTTGCGAAATGCCATTGGGCAGTTCGATCATCAGGCGCATCTTGCCGTTGAAGGAAACGGGATATTTGAAGCTGTCCTGAACAAGCATAGAAGCATCATACTCAGGCCACTGTGCGTCGCACACACTGGTTTCGTGGCCCAGCTGGTGATACACCTCCTCGGCGATATGGGGAGCAAAGGGAGCCAACAGGATAGCCAGTTTTTCTAAGATCTCGGCAGAGCAATCACCCAGGGCAGAGAGGTCGTTAACACAAATCATAAAGGTGCTGACGGAAGTGTTGAACGAGAAGCGCTCGATATCGTCGGTGATTTTCTTGATGGTTTGATGGAGTATTTTCTGTGCGGGCTTGTCGGCAGGAGTATTGGTGCGCGACTCGAAGAGTTTCCAGAACTTCTTCAAGAAACGGAACACACCTTCAATACCCTTGGTGTCCCAGGGTTTGGCCTGCTCGACAGGACCGAGGAACATCTCGTAAAGACGGAGCGTGTCGGCACCATAGCGAGCCACCAGGTCGTCGGGGTTCTGCACGTTGAACATCGACTTGGACATCTTCTCCACTTCCCAACCGCAGACATACTTGCCGTCTTCAAGCTCGAAGCGTGCCTCGGCAAATTCGGGACGCCACTGGCGGAATTGTTCAATATCGAGGATATCGTTGGACACGATGTTGATATCAACATGGATAGGCACAGTGTTCTCTTCGCGGCCAGGCAGATTCTTGGAAATGAAGAGGTTGTTGTCGGTTTTGCTACGATATACGAAGTTGGAACGGCCCTGGATCATACCCTGGTTTACCAGCTTTTGGAAAGGCTCCTGCTTTTTGCAGAGACCGAGGTCGTAGAGGAATTTGTTCCAGAAACGAGCGTAGATCAGGTGACCCGTACCATGCTCGGCACCACCCACATAGAGATCTACATTCTGCCAGTAGTCCACAGCCTTAGGCGAGAAATACTCATTGTTGTTTCGGGGATCCATATAGCGCATATAGTATCCGCTGGATCCGGCAAAACCAGGCATGGTGCTGAGTTCGAGGGGGAACACAGTTACATTGTCGATCTTGCTGTTTTCTACCACACAACGATTCTTCTCGTCCCAAGCCCAAACGGTAGCGTGGCCCAGCGGAGGTTCGCCGGTAGCGGTAGGTTTGAAATCTTTGATCTCGGGGAGGCACAGGGGCAGACAATCCTCGGGCAGGGTGCAAGGACGATTGTTCTTATAATAAACGGGGAAAGGTTCGCCCCAATAACGCTGGCGGCTGAAGATAGCGTCGCGCAGGCGGAAATTGACGGTGCGGCAACCGATACCCATTTCATCGATCTTGTTGATGACAGCCTTCATGGCATCTTTCACCTTCATGCCGGTAATGAATCCGCTGTTGACGGAGAAGCCCGATTTGGAATCGATGCTTTCGGTCCAGGTGGAAGGATCGGTAAGTTCCTCGTTGGGATTGGTGGCCACCACCTGACGGATAGGCAGATTGAAATGACGTGCAAAGGCAAAGTCGCGGCTGTCGTGGGCGGGCACTGCCATGATGGCGCCGGTGCCGTAGCCTGCCAGCACATAATCGCTCACCCAGATGGGAATCTTTTCGCCGGTGAGGGGATTGATGGCAAAAGCGCCAGTAAAGACACCGCTCACTTTCTTCACTTCGGCCTGACGCTCGCGTTCGGAGCGGTTCTTGGCCCAAGTTACGTAGGCTTCCACTTCGGCTTTCTGCTCGGGAGTGGTGATCTGGCTGATCATCTCGTGTTCGGGGCAGAGCACCATAAAGGTAACACCGAAGATGGTATCGGGACGGGTGGTGAAAATCTCGAAGCTCGATTCGGAAACAGGTTCGGCCTGTCCCATATAGCTTTGCGCACCGGTTACGATATTCTGTTTCTGATCCACTGCCAAGGGGAACCAAACTGCGGCACCCTCACTGCGGCCAATCCAGTTGCGCTGGATTTCCTTCAACGAATCGGTCCAGTCAACCTCGTTCAGGCCATCCACCAGACGCTGAGCGTAGGCGGTGATGCGGAGGCTCCACTGGCGCATCAGTTTGCGCTCCACGGGATAGCCGCCACGCACGCTGAGGCCGTTCACCACCTCGTCGTTGGCCAACACAGTGCCCAGTTCAGGACACCAGTTCACGGGGATATCGGCCAGATAGGCCAAACGGAAATTCTTCATCAGATAGTCCTGACGTTCATCTTCGTTCATTTCGGCCCAAGATTTCTCGGCCATGGTCTCCACCTCGCCTTTTTCCAGCTTATCTACCAGATGACTGATAGGCATGGCTTTGTCGAGGTCGGTATCATAATAGTGGTTGAAGAGCTGAACAAAAGTCCACTGAGTCCAACGATAATATTCGGGGTCGCAAGTGCGCACTTCGCGGTCCCAATCGAAGCTAAAACCAATCTTGTCCAATTGCTCACGATAACGGGCAATGTTGCGCTCGGTAGTGATGGCAGGGTGCTGACCGGTTTGGATGGCATACTGCTCGGCGGGAAGGCCGTAGGCATCGTAGCCCATGGGGTGAAGCACATTGAAGCCACGGAGGCGCTTATAGCGAGCAAAAATATCGCTGGCTATATAGCCAAGAGGGTGACCCACATGCAAACCGGCTCCCGAGGGATAGGGGAACATGTCGAGGACATAAAAATGAGGTTTATCCGAATCGTTGGAGCAACGATATGTATGTTGCTCACGCCAATAATTTTGCCACTTGGGCTCGATTTCGTTGAAATTGTAATCCATTGTTCTCTTCAATTACCTTTGTGCTTAAGCCTATTACGCTTGTTAGCGTTAAATTAGTAAAATGCAAATATACGAATTTTTTCCAAAACATCAATATATTATTAAAAAAAATGTTTCGGAGAATGTTAAAATCCTCTTCCTAGCGGGCGTTCTGCAAGCTATTTTCACCATGTTTCCAGCCCTCAAAAAACCTTGTTTCTCTACCGCACTGCGCCTTTTTAGCCGCGTGGGACTTCAGCGGGATTATACCGGACTTTCAGTCAAGAAAGGCTCGCATCTTACAGGTGATAAGACGAAAGAAAAAAACATGTGGAAGTGGCTCAGCTCACCTGCATTATCCTATTTGAACCTATAGGAAAAACCAATGGAAAGCAGCTGGGTGTTTTGGGAATGGATGCCCAGGTCGAGCGCATAGTCGGTAAGGTCAACAGCCGGTTGGGGGGATTGCATGTTGGGGGTATGGATGCCCGTTGTTTTCAGCCGATTGCGCTGAAAGATAACGGATGCGAAATTCAGGTAGAGATCCACATAAAACCCATTGCCCAAATCGTACAGAAACACCGGCACCACCTGCAGCTGCAGCTGGGTATTTCTCGCATCGCTGATTGTTTGGGCATAATAAGGATATTCATCGACGACGTCGGTGCGACAATTTGTGCCGAAACCCATGCTGTAAGTTCCTGACAATTCGGCCAACAGCGACAACCGGCCAAAGCTGTGGATCAGATATCTGACAAACAAGCCTCCGCCATAATTCCATTGGGTGTTGGTGTCGTTTCGGTCGGTAACCCACTGGCCTTCCAGCGGACTGTAGAAGCCGTGGTCAAAGATGGTTTGGGAATGGCTCACGCCCAACGTTACGCCACATAGAATCTTGTCGGAAATCTGATAGCCTAAGCGGGGCGATACCTCAAAAGAATAGCCTCGGGGCAGGTCTTTGTTGTAGGCCGGAAGATGCTGAAAATGATAGTTATAATTGTTGAAGGCAAATCCGATGTTGCCGCCAATATACAATTGAGCCTGGAGGGTGTTGCACCCCCACAGGCTTAATGTGATCAGAATGATATTTCTGAAGAATACTTTATTAAAACTAACCTTCATCAAAGATTATTTAGTTACGGAAACGTTGGCAATCTTATAGGTGGGGTGCAGTTTCAAACCAGGCACATATTCCATGATACCGGCCACTTTCTCTTTGTCGGTATATTGCCAGAAGGTGTAGCGGGTGGAGGGGAACTTAAGACCGTTGCTCACAATCACCACATGGTAGCTGGCATAACGCTCGAGGCTGAAGTATTTAAGGTAAGTTTCCTGACTAGCCATGATGAGGGGTTTTACGCCATACTCTTTTTCCATCAGCTGCAGCAGCATATCCAGTCGCTTGATGTTCTGGTCGTAGGGAGCATCGGGCACCACATAAACTGCGGGAGCGATATTCATTTTGTAGCCCTTCACGGCAGCTTTGAAATTGTCAAACTGGCCCTGTGCCGAATAATGGCGGTCGTAGCGATGCACGCAACCCACGGGAAAACCTGCCTTGGCGGCCTGCGAAAGGTTGGTACCGCAACGTTGGTCAACAATTGTAGCACCGGTGGTGGCCATCACATAAACAAACTCTAAATCGTTCTCTTCATGAACTGAAGGCCAATCAATTGTGCCTTGTTTCTGAGATACAAAAATGCCCATAGGAGCAGTGGTTTGAGCGGCAGCCAACAAAGGCAGAGCCAGCAGGAGGGTGAGTAATATTTTACGCATAATAACTATATTTTATTCTTTTAAATGAATTTGCAAAGATACAACATTTTTCCGAATTCGTGGATTTTTTTTGAAAAAAAGCATTCTTGTGCACCTCGTCATTTGCCAATCATGGCCATGAAATCTTGCTCGCTGATAATCTTCACGCCCAATTTTTCGGCCTTTTTCAGCTTTTCGGGTCCCATTTTTGCTCCGGCCAAAAGGTAGGTGGTTTTGCCGCTGATGCTGCCGCTGGCCTTGCCGCCGTGCTGCTCGATGGTGTTTTTAATCTCTTCGCGCGAGAAATGTTCAAACACGCCGCTCACTACAATGGTCATGCCGTCCAGCACATTGCTTATCCTATTGTCAACCACCTGCATCTGCAGGCCGGCATTGCGGAGTCGTTCCACTATAGCCTTGTGCTCGGCATTGGCAAAATAGTCGTAGATGGCCATGGCCGTCACATCGCCAATATCATCCACCATGGCCAGCTCCATCACATTGGCTTCCATCAGGGCGTCGATATTGCCAAAATAGCGGGCCAGCTTCTTGGCTCCCACCTCGCCCACATAGCGGATGCCCAAGGCAAACAGCACACGCTCAAAGGGCACCTCTTTCGACACTTCCAGTGCTTTCAATATATTGTCGGCACCCTTTTCTTGGATTGAGGTTTTGGCAGTTTCGGTAGGATTGCTCTCCAAGCCAATGAGTTGGTTCCGCTCAAGGTCGTACAAGTCGGCCACATTCTTCACCAATCCGGCATCGTATAGCAGTTTGAGTCGCTCCGATCCCAGGCTGTCGATATTCATGGCTTTGCGCCCCACAAAGTGCTCCAGATGGCCCAGCAACTGTGGCAGGCATCCATCCTGGTTGGGGCAGTAATAACCGGCTTCGCCGTCGGCGCGCACCAGTGGCGTTCCGCACACCGGGCACACTTGGGTGTATTGCAGCACCGGGGCGTCGGGCTTGCGTTGATCCATATCTATGCCCACAATCTTGGGGATGATCTCGCCGCCTTTTTCCACCAGCAGGTAGTCGCCTTCGTGAATGTCGAGTTTGGCCATATAGTCGGCATTGCACAAGGTGGCGCGCCGTACCGTAGTGCCACCCAGCCACACCGGCTCCATATTGGCCACAGGGGTCACCACGCCGGTTCGGCCCACCTGGTAGCTTACTTCCAGCAATGGGGTGCTAACACGTTCAGCCTTAAATTTATAGGCTATTGCCCAGCGGGGCGATTTGGCTGTCATTCCCAACGAGTTCCACAGCGTGGTTTGGTTCACTTTGATCACCACACCGTCTATGCCAAAAGGCAGGTTCCATCGTTCTTTATCCCAAAAATCGATAAAGGACTTTATCTCGTTGATGCCTTTACACTCTTTGATATAGGGCTGCACTTTGAATCCCATTTCTTTGGCTGCCTGCAATCTGCCATAGTGGGTGGCGTAGTCGCCCTGGGCATTCTCGTCCTCGGGCAGCATCATAAAATACATGCAGAACATCAACTTGCGTTTGGCACATTCTGCCGAGTTTTGCAACTTCAGCGATCCGCTGGCCGCATTGCGGGGATTGGCAAAAGGCTCGTCGCCCTCGGCCTCGCGCAGCTTGTTCATGGCCTCAAAAGCGTCAAAAGGATAAACCACTTCGCCGCGGGCTTCAAAATCGTCGGGATAGTTGCCTTTGAGTTTCAAGGGTATGGTGGGTATAGTGCGGGCATTATCGGTAATGTCGTCGCCCACAGCGCCGTTGCCGCGCGTCACGGCCTGCACCAGCTCGCCGTGCTTGTAGGTCAGCCCTATGGCCACGCCGTCGTATTTCAGCTCGCAGGTATAGGTGAAGGGCACCCCGTCCAGCAGTTTTCTCGTCCGCATTTCAAACTCCTCGATCTCCTCCATGCTATAGGTATTGCCCAGCGACAGCATCGGAAAGCGGTGTTCCACCTGGCGGAAGGTTTTGTTTATCTCCCCTCCTACCCGCTTGGTTGGCGAGGTGGGCAGTGCCAGCTCTGGATACTGGCTCTCCAGTTCTATCAGTTCTCGCAAAAGGGCATCAAACTCAAAGTCGCTCACCAACGACTTGTCGTTCATATAATATTCATAATTGTAATGGTCTATCAGCTGTGTGAGTTCGGCCACACGCTGCACTGCATTTTCGGGAGCAGGGGTTGAAAACAAATCCATAGAATTATTGTGTGGGGTTCTTTTTGTCTAAGGTAACTAAATTACAATATCGCCTTCAAAGTTCAACGATACCGGACCTATCAGTTTCACATGCTTATAACCGTCGGCAGTATGTTGGAAATCCACTTTAAAATCGCCGCCTCGGGCCTTGATTTCATGTTTGCCCAACGCTATAGCGCAAGCCGTCACACCGGTGCCACAGGCCCAGGTTTCGTCTTCCACACCGCGTTCGTAGGTGCGCACATGCAGCACTCCGTTGGTCTCTTCCACAAAATTCACATTGGCTCCGGCAGGTCCCATGGCTTGATGGTGGCGCAGTCGGCAGCCTTCCTCTTTCACATTATAATTGTCCAAATCGCGCACACTTACCACAAAATGGGGCACACCGGTGTTCAGCAAAGTGCCGTCGAGCACCTGGCGCACCTCATGGTCGGCCACATCGCGCATGCCCAGTCGCACCACACCTTTGCGTGTGTCGTTGTGCCATTGCTCTATCACGGCGTCGTGCGGACCGTCGCTAGCCAAAAATCGCAGCGTCGCTTTCCCTTCGCCCACACCCAACAGATAGGCAAACACCGAGATACACCGAGCCCCGTTGCCGCACATTTCGGCCGGATTGCCATCGGAATTGTAATATTTCATCTCAAAGTCAAATCCTTCGGGCCCTGGGTGCAAGGTCATCAAACCATCCGCCCCCACGCCGTTGCGCCGATGGCATATCTGGGCTATCTCGTTGGTTGATAAATGGGGGTCGATAGTTCGGGCGTCTATCAGCACAAAGTCGTTGCCTGCCCCGTCAAATTTCCAAAAATGAAGACTCTGCATACTAATCTATTTTTCCGTAGTTCCACACGTCGCCATTATATTGTATCGCCACGTCGTGATGCAATTCTGCCGTTGATCCGGTGATATTCAGCCAAACATAGCCTTTGCCGTCCGACATTACCGACAACCTGCCCTCTACATAGCCAAACTCTTGCATCCCTTCAAAGCCCGACAAGATAACATTCACGTCGTGGCTGGTGGTGTCAATCTCGTGGCTAGAAATATTGTAGTCGCCAATTTTTAGTATTTTGGCACTTTTCAGCAATATTTTCTCCGTTTTGCCCGGAGAGGTAAAAGTGTATCTATATCCATAGCTCACCTTCTCCACCCATGCCAGATCCAGCTGGTACAATAGGTTGTTGTAGGTTGCAAAACCTTCGCCTACAGGCTTTCTGGCATCCGACAATTCGTTGTTGTAATACAGCCTGATGCTGTCGCCGTTGGCCAAAACGCCGTTCAGCTGGCAGCTCAAAATGCCGGTAGTATCCAGTTGGTGGACAAATTTTCCGCTCTGCAGCATCTCGTAGCCGCCGTTGCCATACGACACATAGGCCGACAAGAAATTGGTTTGATCCACATCGCGCTTTGTGCCCTGCTGCATCACCACATCCACCGTCACGCCATTCTCCGAAAAGAATGTATAGCGTTCCAACATGCCCGTGGTGTATTGTGCAAAAGCGGCATCCACCACATGATACCAGCCAATGCCTACTTTCAAATAGCCATGCTCGTGGGCCGGATGCATATCGTACGGAGCCACCGCGTTCTCCTTCTGGCAGCTTACGACGCCCAACAACAGCAGCGCGCCCAAGACCACCGATATCAGTTTTTTAGTAGCGGAATATGTCATAAAACATGTATTATTCTATTTCTAATTGATCTTTCACCAAATGTTTGCTGGAAATCAATACCAGTATGGAGCAGATGATTATCGAGAAAAAGATGACGGCATAGGTCACATCTTTAATCATTGTGGCGTTGTGGATTATCTCGTATCCGGCAGCAATGTTTACCTGTTCGGGCATCGAGGCCAACACGGCCGACACCAAACCCTTGGGTATCATTATCGACACCGTGAGGCGGTCGAAAGGCGTGTTGTTCTTGCCCACCCATTTCACCAGCACAAAACGGATGGCAAACAGCACAATGGCTATCATAGCGCCATAGGCCAAAGGCCAGATATTGGTAAACGGTATGCAGATGCCTATATATACAAAGAAATATGTCTTTAATATGAACACAAATTCTTTGTAAAAGCTGGTCTCTCTTTCTTCCAGCGGTGCCATGTCTTTTAGTTTTAACTTCTTAAGAAAAGGCATCTCAAAATATTCCGGATTGCCCAGCACCAGGCCAAAGGTAAGTGCGGCAATGGCTCCGCTATAGCCCAGCAGCTCGGTAACGCCATACAGCACAAACACAAAAGCAGGGGTCAGAAACATGGAGTTCTGCAACTTACGTATCTTTTCCATAAACGAGGCCCACACAATGCCGCCCACAACGCCCACTATCAGCGCCATCAGGATGGAGGAGAACACGCGCCCCACCATCAGCCACACGCTCACATTGCCCAGCTTATAGCCCTCAATCAGCGCCAGGGATATCACAATGCACAATATGCCCGAAATGGCCGATTCCAACGTAAGGGTCACTCTCGTTTTGTCGCTCACTTTCAGCTGTTTCACCAAGGGTATGACGATGGCTGCGGCAGTGCCCGACACCATGGCGCCAAGCATCAGGGCCGACTGCCAGTTGAAATACAGCAGCCAGTGGCAAAACATGGCTACGCCAGTCATCGACAGCACAAACGACAGCAATGTTACCTGCACCACTCCGCTCCAATACTGCCTCACCGTATCCAGTCGCATGTCTATGCCGCTGTCAAACAGGATAAAGAGCAACGTAAGCGAAGCCAGCACGGGTCCCACCTTGCCCAAATACTCCGGCACCACCCAACCTGTGGCCGGACCAATCAATATGCCTATCAGCATCAGAAACAGCACGTCGGGTATGCGCCTACGACTAAACCATGCGCTGAACAAATGTGCGCAGAATATCAAAAGTCCAAGTACTATATAGGTCATATCACTCTATTTTGGGCGGTTTTTTATCGTTCAAGCATAAGTTTAATTTGCCACCAACAAGCCATTATCTTCCACCTACATATCAACATCTGGAAACAGCACTCGCATCATCTCCAATGTGGGATTCACCCCCACCATGGCATCGTATTTGTCGCGGGCGGTGTAGGGGCGCGAGTCTTTTTCTTCCACCACCACTTCTATGCGGCAGTTCAGCATCTGTCGGCCACTGCGTCGGCGCAGATAGGTTAGTATGCGCAGCAGTTTGCCCTTTACTTCCGACTCCGTATAGTTGTTGCCCACAATGATTACAAACATGTCCTCCCCTTCCAGCTTCACTTCCTTGTCTTTCAGGTGATCATATAGCTTGGGTTCGGGCTCTTTCATGGCCGTCAGCATTTCGTTCCAAAGGGTTTGCAGGGTCTCCTGCGTCAGCGGCAGTGCCTGTTCGTTGGTTGCCAAGGGCTGTTCTTTCGGTATGGCCTCCATCTTCAACGACACGCTGTCGGCCCTGCGCAGTCGGTTGGTGGCTGCAGGTTTGGGTGCGGCAGTGTCGGCGGGTTTCGGTGCCTGAGGCATGGGCTTGGGTTCGTCCACCCTGATCACAGTCTCGGGCACACGCAACTTCGCCCCCTGCACAGGAGGCTGGGCATCAGTGGCTTTTCCGTGTTCCGCCTTGGGCGATCTTGCAATCTAAGGATTGGTCACCAGCGCTGCCAGTCGCATCAGTGCCACTTCCACAAACAAACGCTTGTTGCCGGCATCCTTGTAACGGTATTCGTAGTCGCTCGATATTTCAAGATATTTCAGTATCAGCGCAATGCCGCAGTTGATGGCCTGCTCGCCAAATCGGCCTTTAAACGTATCGCCCACTTCCATCAGCTTGTGGGTGGCCGGATCCAACGAAACCAGCAAGTTGCGCAAATGCTCGCTCAGTCCGGTAATAAAGTGCAGTCCGTCAAATCCCTTTTCAATCACATCCTGATACAGCAGCAGCGAATTGGAGATATCGCCCTGACGGAAATAGTCCACCAGTCGGAAATAATATTCAGAATCCAGGATGTTTAAGTTCTCGTTGCACAACTGGCGGGTCAGGTTGCCCTGCGTAAAGCTCACCAGCTGGTCGAAGGTAGAAAGGGCGTCGCGCAAACCGCCTTCGGCCTTGCGGGCAATGATATGCAGTGCCTCGTCCTCATATTTCACCCCTTCGCTGTTGGCAATATATTTCAGGTGTTCCACAATGACTTCGCTCTGAATGCGTTTGAAGTCAAACACCTGGCAGCGCGACAGAATGGTGGGGATAATCTTGTGCTTTTCGGTAGTGGCCAAGATGAATTTTGCCCACTTTGGAGGCTCTTCCAGCGTTTTCAAGAAAGCGTTGAATGCGGCAGCCGACAACATGTGCACCTCATCGATGATATACACTTTGTATTGTCCCGACTGGGGTGGAATGCCCACCTGCTCAACCAATTGCCGGATATCGTCAACGCTGTTGTGCGAGGCGGCATCGAGCTCAAAGATATTCATCGAACCGCCCTGCTCAAAGCTCAAACAGCTGTCGCATGTGCCGCAGGCTTCCACTTCGGGCGTGAGGTTGGTGCAGTTGATGGTTTTTGCCAAGATACGGGCGCAGGTGGTTTTGCCCACGCCTCGCGGACCGCAAAACAAGAAGGCTTGCGCCAACTGGTTGGTGCGAATGGCATTCTGCAAGGTGGTAGTGATATGTTGCTGACCCACAACGCTCTTAAAGGTTGCCGGACGGTATTTTCTGGCCGATACTACAAAATTTTCCATTTTTATGTATATACTATTATTTGTTGCAAAGATACAACTTTTTTTTCACATACACAGAAAAAAAATAAATCAAGGGCAACAGCACCATGGCCATTGCCCTTGTAGTCAGTTTGGTCGCTGTTGGCAACTATTCGGCCTCTACAGCCTTCACTTCTTCTTCAACAGGCTTTGCCTCAGCGGGTTCGCCAATGGTGAACTCAATCTCACCATATTTCAGATACGCACCCATAAAGTCCATTGCGCCCACGCGCACAATCACCTTGCCCTCTTTGGCTGTGGGGGTGAAGATATACTCGCCAAACTGCTCGCCTTTGCGGCCTTTGCACAGATCCTCGGTCACCACTTTCACCAGCAGGTTGTTGTCTCTCACACCATCCACGCTGAATTTCACCATATTGTCGGCACCGGGCTTGAGCATATAGGTGTCGGGGGTGCAGTGAATTTTCTCGTTCTGGTTAGCTCTTTTTCCCATACCGCTTTCGGTGGAATAAGTCACCTTAGTTTCGCCACTCACAGTGGGCTGCTGAGCCATGGCGCAAAAGCCCATGCCCAACATCATAGCAACAAATAATACTTTTTTCATTGTGATAAATATTGTGTTTAATAATTATTTTTCGAACCAATGCAACAACTTTGGTTTCATATCGTTGTATGGGTGTTCGCGAAGTGGTAGATTAAGTGAGCTCCTGCCATATAGCACCGTTGACGGATGGGTGAACTCTCTAAATCCCCACTGGCCGTGATAGGCTCCCATGCCCGAATGGCCGGTGCCGTTGAAGGGCACGCCTTTCACCATCAGGTGCAGGCACACCTCGTTCACGCAGCCTCCGCCATACTGCTGGCGCCGCATTTGTTTCTTGGCCCACCGCTTGTTGCTTGTAAACAGATACATGGCCAGCGGATGCTCTCTTCGTGCTATCACATCCATCAGCTGGTCGGCCTCGCTGTCGGCAAAGGGCACTATGGGCAGTATCGGACAAAACAGCTCGTGGTTCACCACGGCCTCGTCTATGCCTATGGGATACAGTATTGTAGGCTGGTAACGTCCGTTCTCCCTATTGCCTCGGCCACCATAAATCACCCTGTCGGCATATTGCTCCACCTCGCGGGCGCACTTGTCGTAGGCCGCCGTGGTTATCATCTTCGGATATTCGTCGTTCAGGGTGGCATCCTTGCCTATCTGCCGGTCAAAGGCGGCTTTCAGCTCTTCCAAAAACGCTTCGGCCACTTCCTCGGCCACAGCCACTTGGTTGATATTGATGCAAATCTGTCCGGCATTGCACAGCTTGAAGAAAGCCACTTTGCGGGCTGCGTCTTTCAGATTGGCATCCTTGCGCACTATGCACCAGTTGCCCGTTTCGCCGCCCAGCTCCAAAGCCACGGGGGTCAGGTGGCGCGCAGCCATCTCCATCACATGCTTGCCCACTTGGGGCGATCCGGTATAAAAAATCTTGTCAAATCGCTGCTCCAGACATCTGTCGGCCACGTCGTGTCCGCCATCCACTAGGGTGATGTATTCCTCGTCGAAATATTCGGCAAAGAAACGTTTCAGCACTGCTGTGCAGGCTGGCGATTTCGAGCTCGTCTTCACCACTGCCGTGTTGCCTCCCGCCATGCTGGCGGCCAGCACTCCCAGGGTGAGCAGTATTGGGAAATTAAACGGACTGATAATCAGCGACACGCCATAGGGCATCTTATACACCTTAGTCACCACGCTGGGCCAGCACATCAGTCCGCTGAAATGGCATTCGGGCCTCGACCATCGGCGCAGCCCCGCAATCATCTCGTTCACCTCCACAATCACCGGTCCCACATCGCACAGATAAGCCTCGGCGGCACTGCGTCCCAGATCCTGGTGCAGCGCATCAATAAAGCGCCCCTCGTAGGCCTTCACGGCAGCTTTCAGCTTTTTCAGCTGACGCAAACGCCAAGCCACGTCCAATGTAGCCCCCGAGAGAAAAAACTCCCGTTGGCGCTCCACAATCCCCTGTATATCGTAATCCGTATTCAAAATATAAATATGCTAAAAATAAAACTTCAAACCATCAACTCCCAAACCCCATAACCCCATAACCCCATAAACTCATAAACTCCCAAACTCCCACAATCTCACTCCACCTCCTTAACCAACCTCACGCAATGACCCTGACTGCGGGCGCCTGGCGTAAGATCGTAACGTTCCGACATGAAATACAATTCATAAGCAGTCTCAATGCCATAATACGAAGCCGACCAATAGCAGCCGTACTCGCCCACCAGCGACACACTCTCGCCTTCGCGGCAACCGCCCGCAGGCAGAAACACCGCGCCGGCCTGTTCCATGCGGTTCCATTCGCCCATAGTATAAACATTAGTGGCAAAACCCTCGGCGCAGCCATACTGAAACGTGCACCCTTCGGGCAAGGTCCAGCGGTCCGGCAGCAACAAAAAGCCATAAGCATTAGCGCCCTGGCCGTCCACATTCTTCAATGTAGCCTCGGCCCGCTTTACCGATGCGCCTTCGCGCAGCGACACCACATAGCGCCATTCCTTATATGTAAGTGTGCGCCAAATACCTGCCTGGCGTCCGGCATTGGAAATAGCGTTTTGCCGGCCCCAGTCGTAACCCGTGCCGGCAATGTCCTGCTCCCCTACCCCGTAGCGCAGATTGCTGTCGGTGGTGGCATAAGGCATCAGCTGTTCAAAGCCCGACGTGCCCCAGCCAAAGAGGTCAATCCAGCCGTTGTTGGTGGCCGACACCCGCTCATTGTCCTGCCCCACCACTTCATATTGGTTGGGGGCAAAGCGCCAAGAGTCGGTCGAAGCCTGATATTGCAGATTGCCCTTGGCAAAGACCACAGTCGTATTCTCCGACACCGAAAAGCGGGCATTCACAGCCCCTTCGGTAGGATACAATGGACGTTCAGGCTCGGTCTTCTCGCCCTTGCAGGCGCCCAGCACCAGGGGCAGCATAGCCAGCAATAGGTATTTTCGCAAATTCATAAAATCAAGTCATTACATTTTTTAATTGCTAATAACGCAACAACATTTTTTTTATTGTGCCCTACAAAATAATCATTCCCATATAATTGTACAACATGTAATATGTCAATAGGTTACATGATAATTATTTTAAAGGTTCACAAAATAATTTTTGTTGTTCCAAAATATCTTTGTATCTTTGCAAATTAAATATAAATAGAACATTTATTAAAACCTACTATTCATGTACACGATATTACGTAAAGAAAAGCTCAACACCACCGAGCTTTACTTGATGGAAATCAAGGCTCCTTGGATCGCCCAGAGCGGTCTCCCCGGCCAGTTCGTCATCGTTATCCCCGAAACCAAGGGCGAACGTGTTCCTTTAACCATTAGCGATGTTGACAAAGAGCGCGAAAGCGTCACCATCGTATTCCAGGTTGTTGGCGACAGCACCCGCCGCCTGGCCGACATGCCCGAAGGCAGCGACATCTTCACCATCGTAGGTCCTCTTGGCCGTGCCAGCGAGCTTATGGAAGTTCCCGAGGCCGACCGCAAAAACCTCCACATCCTCTTTGTGGCTGGTGGCGTAGGTACCGCCCCCGTATATCCTCAGGCCAAATGGTGCCACGAGAACGGCATCGCTTGCGACTGCGTGCTCGGCGCCCGCACCAAAGACCTTATCTTCTTTGAAGACAAAATGCGCGAGGTTGTTGACAACCTCTATATCATGACCGACGACGGCTCCTATGGTGAGCACGGCCTGGTTACCAACAAAATCGAGAACCTCGTCACCGTCGAGGGTAAGAAATATAGCCACTGCGTAGCTATCGGACCTATCCCCATGATGAAGTTCACATCCCTCCTTACCAAGAAACTCGAGCTCAAGACCATCGTCAGCATGAACTGCATGATGGTGGACGGCACCGGTATGTGCGGCGCTTGCCGCGTAACCGTGGGCGACAAGGTGAAATTCACCTGCGTTGACGGTCCCGAGTTCGACGGTCACCTCGTTGACTTCGACGAAGCTGGTCGCCGCCTCAAGAAACCCGACGAGCGTAAATATCGTATCGCTACCGCTGCTGCCGATGGCGGTCCCGTTGACCACAAGTGCAACCTCACCGACGTAGTTGCCGAGCAGATCGCCAAGGCCACCGTGCGTCAGAAAGCCGAAGAGCAGGATCCCAAAGTCCGCGCCACCAACTTCCAGGAAGTTTCCTACGGCTTCACCGAGGAGCAGGCCATCGCCGAGGCTAAGCGCTGCCTCAACTGCAAAAAGCCCATGTGCCGCACCAAGTGCCCCGTGAGCATCGATATCCCCGCTTTCATCCACGCCGTTGGCGAAGGCGATTTCCGTGGCGCTGCCAAAATCATCGCCCAGGATTCCGCTCTGCCCGCAGTCTGCGGCCGTGTATGCCCCCAGGAAAACCAGTGCGAGGGTAAGTGCATCCTCGGTGTCAAAGGCGAGCCCATCGCTATCGGCACCCTCGAGCGCTTCGTAGCCGACTGGAACCGCGAACACAAAGACGACAAGCCCGTTGAGCGTCCCGCTTCCAACGGCGTTAAGGTAGCCATCATCGGCTCCGGCCCCACCGGCCTCACCTGCGCCGGCGACCTCGCCAAGATGGGTTATGAAGTAACCATCTTCGAGGCCCTCCACCATGCTGGCGGCGTGCTCGTTTACGGTATCCCCGAATTCCGTCTGCCCAAGCAGAAGGTTGTGGAACCCGAAATCGAGAACCTCAAAAAACTCGGCGTTAAGATCGAGACCAACGTCATCATCGGCAAGTCCGTCACCATCGACGAGCTCTTCGACAAATTCGGCTTCAAGGCTGTATATGTAGGCTCCGGCGCTGGTCTGCCCAAGTTCATGGGCAACCCCGGCGAGACCCTCGTAGGCGTTATCTCCGCCAACGAACTCCTCACCCGCACCAACCTCATGCACGGCTACGACGAAGAGTACGCCACTCCTATCGTCCTCGGCCAGAAAGTTGCCGTCATCGGTGGTGGTAACGTGGCTATGGATGCCGCTCGCACCGCTAAGCGCCTTGGCTCCGACGTCACCGTCGTTTATCGTCGCGACCAGGCCAACATGCCCGCACGCCGCGAAGAGGTTCACCACGCTATGGAAGAAGGTATCGAATTCGCATTCCTTACCAATCCTACCGAGTACCTCAGCGACGAGATGGGTAACGTCCGCGCCATGAAGTGCGTGAAGATGGAACTTGGCGAACCCGACGAGAAAGGCCGTCAGAAGACCGCCGTTATCGAAGGCAGCGAGTTCGAGATGCCCGTTGATACCGTGGTTGTTGCCCTCGGCACCAACCCCAACCCCCTTATCAAGAGCACCACTCCCGGTCTGGAGACCGAAAGCTTTGGTGGCCTCAAGATCGACGAGCACACCATGACCACC
This sequence comes from Bacteroidales bacterium, assembly GCA_024400545.1. Taxonomy (GTDB): domain Bacteria; phylum Bacteroidota; class Bacteroidia; order Bacteroidales; family P3; genus Colimorpha. Next base: position 28,006 of record JAKSMO010000026.1, read on the forward strand.
CGCAAGGGCGTGTTCGCTGGTGGCGACGCCGTCAGCGGTGCTGCAACCGTCATCCTCGCCATGGGTGCCGGCCGTGCTGCCGCTAAGGGTATTGATGAATACATCAAGAGCCTCTAATCATTATTTAATATATAAAGAGTGGGCCGCCCCCGGGCAAGCCCACTCTTTTTTTATTATCACTATGTGAGAATCCGCCCCCCAATAGTGCCGCCACACCATCTCCCAATTTCCACCATTATTACAAATCTATTTGTCCGATTTATAATTGGGCCAACAATGGATGGATAGTGGACGGATAGTGGACCAATATAGGATAAGTATGGGACATGATGTGGAGCCACAGTGGTGCCATAATGGTGCTACATCCTTGCAGCGATAGAATTCCCCATCCCCGTTCAACCTCTTCATTTGGAAGCCTATGGCCAGGGGTATCACCCTTCGCACTACTCAAAAATAAACATCGCCAAACGGCAGGGAAAAAACTCCCATTCACAAAAGTTCGAAAAAAACTTGCTATATTAAAAAATATTCGTATCTTTGCATCACAAATTTTCAAGCAAATCACAATAAGGATTATTCCGTTGTGAAAACATTTAAGGCGGAACTCCGGTTTCGCCTTTTTTTTTAATAATATCAGTATGAAGAAGATACTTGGACTCGACCTCGGAACAACCAGTATTGGTTGGGCTGTAGTCAACGAAGCAGAAAACGCTCAAGAGCAATCCTCAATTGTTCGTCTTGGTGTGCGTGTAAACCCACTTACGACTGACGAACAAAAGAAATTTGAGGAAGGAAAACCTATTACCACCAATGCCGACCGTACACTAAAACGTAGCATGCGGCGTAGCCTCCAACGTTTCAAATTGCGTAGAGATAATCTTATCACAATCCTGAAAGAGCAAGGCTGGATTACCGGTGCCACCATACTCTCCGAACAAGGCAACAATAGCACATTCCAAACCTATCGACTAAGAGCCAAAGCCGCCACTGAAGAAATCTCTCTTGAAGAACTGGCCCGTGTTTTGCTCATGATCAACAAAAAGCGTGGATATAAAAGCAGCCGCAAAGCCGAGTCAAACGACGAAGGCCAGCTCATTGATGGCATGGAAGTGGCTCGCACCCTTTTCGAGCAGCAGATAACCCCTGGCCAATATGTTCATCGCATTCTCAATGAAGGCAAAAAACAAGTTCCAGAGTTCTATCGTTCCGACCTTGTTGCTGAGCTTGATAAAATATGGTCATACCAGCAGCCCTACCACCCCACCATTCTCACCGCAGACTTCCGCCAACAAATCAGCAAACTCTCCAAAAGCACAACTACAAAGATTTTCATCGGAAAATACAAAACATACACACTGGATTTAAAAGGCAATAGGATAGAGAAACTCCAAGCCCTGTACCAGTTGCGCAACGATGCCCTCAACCGCCCCCTCTCACCCAAAGAGCTTGCAACTGTGGTATGCGAAGTAAATGGTGCTATCAATGGTAGCAGTGGCTATCTTGGAGATATAAGTGACCGCAGTAAAGAGCTTTATTTTAACCACCAAACCATCGGCCAGCGCATCATCCAAAAACTTGAAGCCGACCCCAACGCCAGCCTCAAGAATCAACCCTACTACCGACAGGACTATCTCGATGAATTTAAAACCATCTGGCAGACTCAGTCAGCCTTCCACCCCGAACTCACGCCCGAACTAGAAAAGCGTATCTGTAGCCGGGTTATCTTTTATCAGCGTCCTCTTCGTTCTCAAAAATGGTTGGTCTCCAACTGCGAATTTGAGAAGAACCATAAGGCTTGTCCCAAATCATCGCCCATATTTCAAGAGTTCCGTACCCTGCAAACACTCAACAACTTAGTAATATCCAATGGAGAAGGTAGCCGCCCCCTCGATGATGATGAACGCAAAACATTGCTTGCCGAACTGAGATTCCAGTCGAAACTCAAAAACACCGAAATACTCAAACTCCTCTTCCCCAAGCAGAAAGGATATTCGCTCAATTACAAAGAAATCGAAGGCAACCGCACAATGGAGCAATTACTCCAAAAAGCCATCAATATCCTAGAAATCAGCGGACATGAAATGCCCAATCTGGGCAAGATGCTAGCATCGCAGAAGGCCGAAGTCGTAAAAACCATCTTCGGTGGCTTGGGATTTGATACCTCTTGGATGCAAATGAACTTTACCCTAACGGGCAACGAATTCGACAAGCAGCCCATGTTCCAGTTATGGCATCTACTGTACTCCTATGAAGGCGATAACTCCAATACAGGAGACGAAAGCCTTGTCAACCGACTCTCTCAAATGCTCAACATGCCTCGGGAGTATGCCAAGATTTTTGCTTCGGCACATTTTGAAGAAGACTATGGCAGCCTTTCGGCCAAAGCCCTCCGCAAAATTATCCCCTTCATGCAGGCTGGCCACATTTATAGCGAAGCTTGTGCCCTTGCCGGATACCGTCATTCAGCCCAGTCGCTTACCCGCGAAGAGCTTGACAATCGCCCACTACAAGACCACCTCGAACTTCTGCCTCGCAACAGCCTACGCAACCCTGTGGTCGAGAAAATCCTCAACCAGCTTGTGAATGTTGTCAACGGCATTATCGATGAATATGGCCATCCTGACGAAGTCCGCATAGAGCTGGCCCGAGAGCTAAAGAAAAATGCCGCTGAACGAGAAGCGTTAACCCAAATCATCAGTAAGAATACCAAAGAGCAAGAGCGTATCAAGAAAATCCTCCAAACCGAGTTCGGCCCCGAATATGGCAGCCGCAACGACATTATTCGCTATCGCCTTTGGGAGGAATTGTCGGCCAATGGGAATAAGACACTATATTCCAACCAATACATTCCATTAGAAAAACTTTTCAGCAAAGAGATAGACATAGAGCATATCATCCCCCAGTCTCGTTTCTTTGACGACTCGTTCTCCAACAAGACTCTCGAATACCGCGCTATCAACATCGAGAAAGGCAACGCCACCGCACTCGACTATGTGGCCTCCAAATGGGGGCAGCAAGGTGTGGAAGACTACAAAGCCCGTGTGGAAGACCTGCTTAAAAAAGGTGCCATCTCTCCGGCCAAAGCCAAAAAACTGCTCATGGCCCAGGCCGATATTCCCGAGGATTTTATCGACCGCGACCTCCGCAACACACAATATATCTCGCGCAAAGCACAAGAAATGCTGCGCCTTATTGCGCGTGACGTAACGGCCACTACTGGTTCTATTACCGATCGTCTGCGCGACGATTGGCAACTCGTCAATATTATGCAAGAGCTTAACTGGGATAAGTACCAGCGACAAGGACTCACCGAAATCAAGCAAGGCCGCGACGGCCAGCAGATACGCCGTATCAAAGACTGGACCAAGCGCAACGACCACCGCCACCATGCCATGGACGCACTCACCATTGCATTCACCAAGCACAGCTATATCCAGTACCTAAACCAACTAAACTCCCGCCAAGACCTCAAATCCGATGCCTATGCTATCGAGCAAAAAGAGCTTCATCGCGACTCCGACCATCACTTGCGATTCAATCCACCTATGCCCATCGACATATTCCGTGCCGAAGCCAAACAACATCTTGAGAACATTTTAGTTTCCATAAAAGCCAAAAACAAAGTTGCCACCCGCAACATCAATAAGACCCAATCCGCACATGGCCACCGCACTAAAGTGCAGCTCACACCCCGCGGACAATTACACAAGGAAACCGTATGCGCCCAGACCCGAGTGCCACACACAAAAGAAATTGCCGTTGGCAGCAAGATGACCGCCGAAACCATTGCCCTCGTGCTCAACCCTGCCTACCGCCGAGCCCTAGCCACCCGCCTTCAGGCCTTCGGTGGTGATGCTAAAAAAGCATTTACCGGCAAGAACGCCCTTGAAAAGAACCCCATCTGGCTCGATGCCAACCACTCTCATGCCGTGCCTGACAGAGTGACCATTCAGGAATACGAGATTATCTACACCGTTCGCAAACCCATCGACGAAAATATCAAGCTCGACAAAGTGGTTGATCCCGGCATCCGCCGCATTCTTCAAACTCGGCTCGACCAATTTGGCGGCGACCCCAAGAAGGCATTCTCCGACCTCGACAACAACCCCATCTGGCAAAACAAAGCCAAAGGCATCAGCATCAAGAGCGTACGTTACAAGCAACTCAACAACGCCATGTCGCTCCACGACAAACGCGACAAGGACGGCAACCTAATCTTTGATGCCGATGGCAAACGAATTCCTGTTGACTTCATCGATACTGGTAATAATCATCATGTAGCCATCTTCCACGATGCTGACGGCAACCTTCAAGAACACATCGTATCATTCCTTGAAGCCACCGCCCGAGTCAATCAGCAACTGCCTATCATCGACAAGTACTACAAGCAGGACGAAGGCTGGCAGTTTCTATTTACAATGAAGCAAAATGAATATTTTGTGTTTCCAAACTCATCTACAGGCTTTAATCCTATAGAAGTGGATTTGCTTAATCCCCAAAACTACGCCCGCATTAGTCCGAATTTATTTAGAGTTCAGAAACTGTCATCTAAGTATTATGTTTTCCGTCATCACCTCGAAACAACGGTTGAAGAACCAAACATGCTAAGAGATACTACATGGAAACGAATACAATCACCCAATTATTTAGTAGGTATTGTAAAAGTTCGCATCAACCATCTTGGCCAAATTGTTCAAGTAGGCGAGTACTAACCTAACTATCAAAAACAAAGGAGACGCATTTTGCATCTCCTTTGTTTTAGTGTGCTCTTTTGACAACCCTTAAACCCAACATATATGATCAAACGCACACTCTGTTTCAACAACCCCGCCATGCTATCCCTCTCCAATGGGCAGCTGGTAGTCAAACTCCTCGACCCATCAAAGTACAATGCCAAGATGGGTGTCAAATATGAACCCTCCACCACAATACCTATCGAGGATATTGGTATCGTATTGCTCGACCATCAGCAAATCACCCTCACTCACGGAGTGATGAATGCCATGCTAGAAAACAACGTGGCTATCATCACCTGCAACAACCACCATCTGCCCACAGGTCTCACACTGCCGCTTGACGGAAACACGCTCCAAAGCGAACGCTTCCGCGACCAAATCAATGCCTCTCTACCGCTAAAAAAACAGCTTTGGCAACAGACCGTAGCTCAGAAAATTCGTAATCAGGCAGCTGTCCTAAAACTGATGCGCAACGCTGAGGTCGGCAATATGCTGGCATGGAGTCAAAGCGTTAAGAGTGCCGATTCAGACAATCTCGAAGGCCGTGCAGCTGCCTATTATTGGAGTCAGATGTTTCCCAACATCCCAGGTTGGACACGCGGCCAGGAGGGCGACTGGCCCAATGCACTATTCAACTACGGCTATGCCATCCTCCGAGCCATGGTGGCACGTGCCCTAGTGGCCAGCGGCATGTTGCCCACCCTCGGCATCCACCACCACAACCGCTATAATGCCTACTGTCTGGCCGACGACATCATGGAGCCCTACCGCCCTTATGTCGATCAACTGGTGCTACAGATATTGCCCAAATATCTGAATGCACAAGAAATCAGCAAAGAGATGAAAATAGACCTTCTGCAACTCCCAGTCACCGATATCATTATCGGCGGACAACGCAGTCCCATGATGGTGGGCATCAGCCAGACGACGGCCAGCCTTTACAAATGCTTCAGTGGCGAACTGCGCAAGATTGTCTATCCCGAAATCCCCATGCCATGAACAGCCGATTTAGTCAGTATCGAATTATGTGGGTACTAGTATTCTTCGACCTCCCTACCGACACCAAGAAGGAGCGTCATGCCGCTGCCCAGTTTCGCAAAAAACTCATGGGCGACGGATTTACCATGTTTCAGTTCTCTATCTATGTGCGTCACTGTGCCAGCCGGGAGAATGCCGATGTGCATCTGCGCCGTGTAAAAGCCATTCTTCCCGAGTATGGCCATGTGGCCGTAATCACCATCACCGACAAACAGTTTTCAGAAATAGAAATCTTCAGCAACCGAAAAGTCCTACCTCCCGAAGCCCCAGGACAACAGCTTGAACTTTTTTGATTTTTTAAATATTTTTAACAGACTTAAAGGCTTCCAAAACGACATTTTTTGACACTAAAGAGGTCAATTTTTAGAAAATTGAAAACAATCCAAAACAAAAAATCCCAGCCGTGCAGACTGGGATTTTTTTATTTTCTAAAACACCACGCAACCATCTACCACTCACCATCATACTAACATCGTGCTGTTTATCATCTTGCAAAGATACAAATTTTCAAGCAAATCACAACGAAAATCAGTCAGCTATGCCCTCGCTACAAGCTGTTTATCATCTTGCAAAGATACAAATTTTCAAGCAAATCACAACTAGGAATTAGAAGAGATAGCAGAACCTGCCGCAAAACCACGCTCGGCAAAAGGT
>JAKSMO010000027.1 GCA_024400545.1 Bacteroidales bacterium
CCCATACAGTTTGTGGCTTTGACTGGTATGCCTTTGCCATATACAAACCTTCTTCTGTTATATTCTTGCCATCTTGATTCAAAATGTAGGCCTCACGAAGCCAGTTGATAAAAGGAGGAACCTGATATTTAGGATTCAAACCGTGATCATTATTGTCGAAGAAAGTTTCATAGGTGTCAAAATACTTTTCTACCCAATTTTCACGCATACCCATACCGTCATTGTAACGGTTGATGCCAGATTTTGAACCTTGTGCCATATTTTTTATTTGATTAGTCATTATACTTGTATCTGATGTGCTGATTGAACTTGCAGCGTGACATCCTTTACCATCAAAGTCTATACACTTCATGCAATGAACACATTTATCTTTGTTAATAGTCGCAATAGGTACTACAGATAAAGCTCCTGTAGGACATTCAACTTCGCATACTTCACAATGTACGCAATATGTAGCTTTATAGCAAACCTTTTTCAAGTGACTGACAAAAACAACATCTTTCGGGTCGATACCTTTGACCTCGAAAACTTGCGTGTCACCTTTTGTTTCAAGAGTACATTTATAGATTTGCTTTTGATGGTTCAAGTCTACATAATTTATGTTACCCTCTTGATTTATACACATGCTACCCAATATGCGTAACCACATGAGAAGATTTTCCTTAGGTGAAGTTATTATAGCCCTAAAGTCAGGAGCTGAACTCATGAAATTCACATTGGAGTCACAATGTAAATATCTACCGCCAGCACGCATTTTCCATCTACCAGTTCTGATATAATTATCAATGCCGGCTGTTTTATTGCGTTCGAGACCTTCTCGAATCTTGTCAATGAATGGATTTAATGTTTCAGGGTATAGTTGTCCACACAAATCTTCACTCCAACTTGATGAATACGGACAAATTACACACCCTACACGAGATAATCCTCTTCTGTATGCTTCATTTACAGGAAGTCCATTAAGAAGAATATAAAGATAAATCTCTGTTGCACTCCATTCAAGAATAGGGCTAACATTTATTATCTTGTTATGCTTAACATTCTTTCCAATCTTAGAACGTGATGCACGAGCCTGGCTTTCTTCAGCACGAACACCATCAAAAAGTATAGCATTTGGCTGTTTACCCTTTCCTACAATATCTTTAAGTAATCTACTGAGTGGAGCGGACTTCATAATACTACAGCACCATCTGTGAATACGGCTTGGGGCTCCAATCTCGTCCCAATAGTGCAAAACTGGTTGATGATTCTTTGCCGTGTAAAATCTAAGATTAGGATATTTCTGAGTATAGAAAGCTTTAACCTTCTCATACAAATCCAAAGAAGGAGGAAGCTCATAGCCGGTGTCTGAATAGATGACAATAAAATCTTCAGCAGGTATGACTCTTGAAATCAGATCGAGTACAACTTGTGAATCTTTACCGCCACTAAACGAAGTGATAAAAATATCCGTGTTTGTAGCGAGAATTGGAGACTTACCCAACTCTTCAGCCTTACTCAACGGCATAACGTCAAAGCTATCGCAATCTTCTTTGATCACAACATGCTCTTCCTTGGTTTTCTTTTCGAGATTGCTTGCAAGACGTTGGAAATCAATGTCAGGGTTTTTCTGAGAGACTTCGCGGATATTCTTGTATCTGCGGTATGTTTGGTTAATGAAGTCCATAGCCTCATGTTCGATGATGAACATGGTATCTTCATTATGTGAGCGGAGACGCTCCATATCAACAGGTTGCAGTATCAACGACTCGAACCCATCCTGCTGTATTACGGTTGGTGCATCAAAGACATTGCCGCCCTTTACCTCAAGGACAAACTCGCCTTTGTAGAAATAACGACGTTCGCAAGCCCACAACAAAGGCTCCTCAACATGAGGGTATATCCATCCCCTCTTGTTGAGGCCGAGAAGATCAAGTTCTTCCCAGAATACCGGGCGAGGGGCGACATTCAGAGCCTCCCCCTTCGATGACATGGTGAGCCGAACGCCATTATTTGCTGCATCCCAAATTACTTTGAACATATAATTTTGGTATTACAATTAATCATAAATTTCATACATGAATAATCTTAACCTATTAGATATCATAAGGTATCTGAAGGAACAAATGCGGCTTGCATAGTAGGAGATCCTAATATTACGAAAATAGCCAACCCCGACACATGACATGTCGAAGTTAGCCATATTATAGGCTTTGCCGCAAAATTTGCAGATTGGCGGAATGTCGGAGTTGTTGAAGAATCTGGTGCTCATGCCTACGCCTCCCTATAGGCGTAGCATGGCATTTTGATGGCTTTTGCTTTTGTGTCCATTATCTGCGCTTTGTTATGCGATGGCTACTTATCTTCGAGTAAGTGCAGGTAGGTAATCAAATACCCTAGGACACCAAAAAGCGTAGGTTTCGCTTATCGGCATCCTGGGTATTTGGCCTGACCCGCTCAAGAGATAAGTTCGGCCTACGCTACAGCGCAGGCGTTCGGAACTTATTCTTCTTGAGCTAATCTTCAAACGGCCAAATTTTAGGATTGCCTCGAATAAATAGCAAACGCTATGTTAGTATTATTTTATTTTCAGTTAGTTATATCTGTTTTGTATGATAAAGTATTTTATATATTATACATTTTTTTGAGAGTGCAAAGATACGACAATTTTTTGGATTAGTAAGAGGAAAATGATGAAGAATGTGATTTATAGGGTTGCTATGCTTGGGAAAAGGCAGGCCGTTGTGTCAGATTTCAAATTTTGACACAACGGCCACCATGAATGTTCGGAAATCTTACGGCAATGCTCCTGTGGAGCATTGCCTTCACAGGAGCATTGGCTGTTTTTATTGTTCGCAAACTGCTTTGCACAGTTGTTGGATGGCGGGGAGGTCGCTGTCTTTCATTCGGGAACGGATGGTGACTACGGGCTCTACGAGGGTGATGTTCTTCATGGGCTCGATAAGGGCTTTCATGGCTTTGGCAGCAGTGGGACCCCACGATCCATTCGGAAGGGGCTATCTCCATTGTGTTGGTTATTTTTGTTGGTAAAGTTGTTTGCTTTGGATGTAGTGGTAGGCCTGTGGGGGCACGAGGTATTGCACCGATTTCCCCTGGGCGATCTGCGCACGGATGTGGGTGGAGGAGAGGTCGAGCATGGGCACGGGCACCATGGTGACATGGGGATGGCTGGCCAGGGCGCAGCTCTGCGTGCCGGGACGGGGGTAAACATAGAGTTTGTGGCTGCCGATGATGGTCTCCCAGTCTTTCCACCGTGTGAAGTTGGCCAGGTTGTCGGACCCCATAAGGATGCTGAATTGTGTGTCGGGGTGCCGCTGGCCTAAGGCCTGGAGGGTGTGGATGGTGTAGGAGGGGAGGGGCAGATGGAATTCGATGTCGGAGGCTTTGAGCCGCGGGTTGTCGGCCAAGGACATCTGCACCATGGCGAGTCGCTCGGCATCGGCAAGCAGTTCGCCACGCTCCTTGAATGGGTTTTGGGGCGACACAACAAACCACACTTCGTCAAGATCGCTATACTCCAGCAGGGTGTTGGCAATGATCAGGTGTCCGATGTGCACCGGGTTGAAAGATCCGAAGTATAGGCCGATGGAATGCAAGGTTAGATGGTAGAATGTAGAATGTAGATTGTAGAGTGGGGCGGGAGCCGTTTACGTTTATGTTTACGTTTACAAGGCTTAGTGGCTTAAACGTTGCGACAACAACTAAGCAATTAAGCATCTAAACTTCTAAACTTATAAACCCATAAACTTCTAAACTTCCCAACTTCATCAAATTCCTAGTAGTATTTGTATTTGCTGATGACTTGGATGTGGCGGAGTTTGTTGCCTTTGAAGGTGTAGATCTCGCCCACTTCGGCAGCGCCGGCAATGACTTTGAGGACGTTGATCTCGGCGGTGTAGGATTTGGGGTAACTCTTGAAGATGGTCTTGAAGACTTCTTCTTTGCTCATGCCTACCTTGATGCCGTTGTCGAGCACCACGGCGGTGTCGGTGATCTTGGCGGCCACCATCTCCAGCTTGTTGGTCCAGATGCTGCGGTACCAGTTGATGTTGGAACCGTCGAGACGGCGGAGGGTGTTGACGGCCACGGTCATGGTGTCGTAGAACGACTTGTAGCCGCTTTCACGGTACCACTGGAGCTGGTTGTTGGTGATGTACTGCTCCACGGTGCTCCATTTGCCGAAGGGATAGATGGGATAGTCGGCCAAGGAGAAGACTGTCATGGTGTCGGCATAGACTTTTACGTCTTTTACCTGATATTCGGGACGGGCGTAGGCGAGCATACGCACGGCTTTGGCACGTGAGCTAACCTGCTGAGCGTTAACGCATACGGCGGTTAGGATAAGGGTGGCAACGAGAATAAGCTTCTTCATAGTTGTTGTATATTTTAAAATGCAAAATTACGTATTTTTTCCGATATAACGAGAAAATGTGCCGCTTATTGTGAAAAAAATCAAAAATGCCGAGTTTGGGAGTTGATGGAGTTAATGTAGTTTGGGCTTAGTTGTTTAGTAGCTTAGTGGCTTAGTTGTTGTTGGGTAGTTGATGGAGCGGGGAGAAGGTAGATTGTAGATTGTAGAGTGGGCGGGAGCCGTTCACGTTTACGTTGATGTGGATTAGTTGATGTAGTTTGGGCTTAGTTGTTTAGATGCTTATTCGATGCGACAACAATTAAGCAATTAAGCAACTAAGCCATTAAGCATCTAAACTTATAAACCCATAAACCCATAAACTACATCAACTCCAAAAGTCCATTACTTCTCCGGCGCGCAGATCCAGATGATGAGGTAGATCCAGAGGCCTAGGCTGCCGCAGATGAGGGCTATCAGGAAGAGGATACGGACGATGGTGGGGTCGATATTGAGGTATTCGGCTACACCGCTGCATACACCGGCAATCTTTTTGTCGGCACTATTGCGCATGAATTTCTTTATTTCGCTCATGATGGGTTTTTGGTTTATTAGTTTATGGGGTTATTAGGTTATTAGTTTATGGGGTTGATGTGGTTTGGGCTTAGTTGTTTAGTGGCTTAGTTGAGGGGCGGGAGCCGTTTATGTTTACGTTCACGTTTACGTTTTACAAGGCTTAGTGGCTTAGTTGTTTAGTAGCTTAATGGCTTAAACGTTGCGACAACAACTAAGCCATTAAGCAATTAAACTTATAAACTAATAAACTTCATTAACTCCAAAACTACATCAACTCCAAAACTTTCAATTTTCAACTTTCCACTACTTCATCAGTCCGCGGTCGCGGAGGAGGGGGGTGACGCTGGGCTCCTGGCCACGGAACTCGACATACATCTGCATGGGTTCGATGGTGTTGCCGCTCTCGAGGATATGGCGGAACTTGCGGGCGAGGTCGGGGTTGTAGAGGTCGCCGCTCTCAACGAAGGCAGCAAAGGCATCGTGGTCGAGGATTGCCGTCCAGGTGTAGCTGTAGTATCCAGCATCGTAGCCAGTGGTGAAGATGTGCTGGAAGTAGGGGCTCTTGTAGCGGCTGATGATCTCGGGGATGAGGCCGATGGAGTTGAGGTAGTTCTGCTCGAAGGCATTGGCATCGATAGGCTGCTTGGCGGTGATGCCGTGGTAGGCCATATCGAGGAGGGAGGCTGCGAGGAGCTCGGTATTGATGAAGCCCTGGCCATAGGTGGCGGCAGCGGCGATCTTGGCAATAAGCTCGTCGGAGATAGGCTCGCCGGTCTTGTAATTCTTAGCGTAGGTCTTCATGACCTGGGGGTGACGGCACCAGTTCTCCATAATTTGAGAAGGCAGCTCAACGAAATCGCGCGGTACGGAAGTGCCGGCCAGCGAGGGATAGGTGCACTTGCTCAGCAAGCCGTGGAGGGCATGGCCGAACTCGTGGAAGAGGGTCTCGCTCTCGTCGAAATTGAGCAGCGAAGGCTTGTCGGCAGTAGGTTTGGTGAAGTTGCACACCACCTGGATGATGGGGATGATATTCTGGCCCTGCTGGTTGACTTTCTGGCCGCGGAATTCGGTCATCCAGGCACCGCTGCGCTTGCTGGCGCGGGGATGGAAGTCCATGTAGAGAATGCCGATAACCTGGTCGCCGTCGATCACCTCGTAAGCGGTGGCCTCCTTATCGTAGTTGGGCAGCTCGTCGTTTTGGCGGAAAGTGATGCCATAGAGCTTGGTGGCGGTGTTGAAAGCACCTTGGAGCACATTCTGGAGCGAGAAGAAGGGGCGCACGATGCTATCTTCGAGATCGTATTTCTCCTTGCGGAGCTTTTCGGAATAGAAGCGCCAATCCCAGGGCTCGAGTTTAGCGGTAGCGTCGTCGGCCTTGATCATCTTCTGATACTCGGCGCATTCCTCTTTGGCCTTGGCGAGGGCGGGAGTCCAGATCTGCATGAGGCAGTTGGTCACGTTTTGGGGAGTCTTGGCCAGACAATTGTCGAGCACATAGTCGGCATGAGATTGGAAGCCGAGGATGTTGGCACGTTCGAGGCGGAGATTGGTGAGGGTGTCGATGATGCCGGTATTGTCAAACTCGCCACCATTGCAGCGGTTGGCGTAGGCCTCCCACATCTGCTGGCGCAGGGCGCGGTCCTCGCAGTTCTGCATGAAAGGTTCCCAGCTGGGGAGATTGAGGCGGAAGACGAGTTTGCCCTTGGTGTCGGCTTGCTGGTCGGCCTCTTCCTTAGCGGCGGCAATCTGGTCGGGGGTGAGGCCGGCGGGAGCCTGGTCGAGCACGAGCTGGTAGGCGTTGGTGGCCTTGAGCACATTTTGAGCGAAGCGGTTGGTGAGGTCGGCAATCTTGGTGTTGAGCTCGCGGAAACGGGCCTGCTGAGCCTCGGGCACATTGGCACCATTGCGGACGAAGCCCTTGTAGGTCTCGTCGAGGAGGCGCATCTGCTCACCGGTTGAGGTTGAGACTTTCGCGCTGGTCGTAAACAGCCTTGATGCGGGCAAAGAGCTTGGCGTTGAGAGCGATATTGTCGCCGTGCTCGCTGAGGAGGGGAGTCACCTTGTTGGTGATATCCTCCATCTCATCGTTGTTTTCGCACTCGCTGAGATTGAAGAAAACGCCGCTGACAGTGTTGAGGAGCTCGCCGGAATACTCGTAGGCGAGGATAGTGTTTTCGAAGGTAGGAGCCTCGGGGTTGTTGACGATGGCGTCGATCTCGGCGATCTGACGTTTCATACCCTCCTCGAAAGCGGGGAGATAATGCTCAGTTTTGATTTTAGCAAAATCGGGGATCTCGTAAGGAGTGCCCCATTCGGAGAAGAAAGGATTGTCCATGTTTTTTTTGCAACCCGTGGCCAGCAGCGTGAGCGCTGCAAAGCTGAGGGCTAATAATTTAGTTGTTTTCATGTTGATTGTTATTTTATATTATCGATTAGCTAAAAAATTAATGAACCTAATAGAATTAAAAAATTAAAAATAAAGAATAAAGAGCGAAAATTAATGAATTAATTAATAAAAAATAATTAAGTGAACTACCCAACTTCAAAACTCCCAAACTCCTAAACTCCTAAACTCCTAAACTTATAACCTCATAACCTTTCAATTTTCCACTTTCCACTTTAAAGCCCTTCGCCGCAGATACCTTTGATGATATCCTCGATGTTGCCCTCGCCGAGTTTTTTGGCTTGGATGATATTATTCTCGTCGATGAGATAGATTTGGGGCGTGGAAGTGATATCATACACATCGTGCCAATCGACATTAGCCTCGCCACCGTCGAGACTGAGCCATGCGGGATGATTCATATTGTGCTTTTTGAGGAACTCCTTCCACTCCTGGCGGGTTTTGTCGTCGGGTTCGGAGAGGATAGTGAAGGCGGCGATGTCGTATTGGTCGCGATACTTCTCGAAAACCTCGTAAACGGTGGGAATCACATGCTTGCAGTGGCCGCAGGACGGCGACCAGAAGACAAGGAGTTTCCACTTGGAAGGCATAGCGTGGAGAGAGTGGGGCACGCGGAGGGTATCGTAGAGCACGAGCTCGGGGGCCTCTTTGCCGATGAGCAGGCGCTCCCATTTGGCGGCACGCATCGACTCCTTTTCGATAGAGCTGGGAGAAGACCAGAAATTGAGGTCGGAGGCAAAATAATTTTTGACCATGTGGACATAAATCTGGTCATAAACCATGATGTTGGACTGGAGGTATTTCTGGGTGAGGTTGATGACGAGATATTGGAAGATATTGGGCGAGTTTTTGGCCCGTTGGAGGAGGGGATCGATGTGGGAAATGATGACCTCGGGGCTGGCGTATTTGAGGATATTGTCGAAATAATTCATCACACGGTCGGAGAATACCTTCTCGGGAGTGTAGATGATGGCGTTGTTTTCGAGGGGGATATTGTCGAAATAATGGTCGAGATAGTACTCGCGGCGCTGCCTGTCGGTGAGCTTGTTGCCCTGGCTGTCGTACTCGGGGGGGTAGACATCCTTGGTGCAGGTCATCATGATGGAGAGGAACGACTCGGGGTGGGTTTCGATAATATTGAGGCGCAGACTGTCGAGACGGCGGTACTGGCTGTTGCGATAGGTGACGAAGGCGGCAGAATCCATGCGGGTGGAGAGACTATCGATTTGATGGATGATGGCCGACTGCTGGCGGTGGAAGTTGAAGAAGAGCTCGTTTTGGGCGCTGCCCTTGGTGGTCATGTGGGCAGTCCAGTCCTTCTCGTTGGTCTCGAAATGGAAAAAAGGTTTCTCGCCATAGACGACAAACTCGACATAATTGCCGCGGGCGTTGGCAAAGAAACAGAGACCCTCGGGCAGTTTCTGCTTGTCGCTGGAGAAATGGAACAGACCTTTTTTGTCGAGATAGGCAGTATCGATGACCCGGTTGCCCTTGCCGTAATAGTGGCCGAGGAGCAGCATGGTGTCGCGCCCGTGGTTGATTTTGACGGTGAGGTCGTAGTTGTTTTTTTTCTTGGCCTGCACGGGAAGAGTGAGCACGAGGGCAAGAAGGACGAGGAGGATTTTATTCATGGATTTCATTGTTATTGTTCGCATAAAAATTGGTAGAGGATTTGGATGGGGTGTACGGCATGGATGCCGGTGCCATCGAGTATTTGCTGGCGGCAGCTGGTGCCGGGGGCGGCAACGAGGGTGGGATGCTGACCCTCGGCAGCGGGGGTGACAGCACGGCGGAGGGTGGGGAAGAGCAGCATTTCGCCGATGGCGATGGAGGTTTGGTAGTGCTCTTTCTCGTAGCCGAAGGAGCCCGCCATACCACAGCAGCTGCTGGGGATGACATGCAGACGGCAGCCCTTGAGGAGGCGAAGCATGGCGGCGGTGTGCTCGATGCCGACAAGCGATTTTTGATGGCAATGGCCATGAAGCCAGATTTCGACTTCGGTGGATTGGAATTGTTGGGCAGTGATATGGCCACGGGCCACTTCGCGCATGATGAATTCGTCGTAGAGGAGGCAGTTTTTGCCCAACTGCTCGGCATCGGCATGCAGATGGGGGGGCACGAGCTGAGGATATTCGTCGCGGAAGGAGAGTATGCAGCTGGGTTCGATGCCGACAAGCGGTGTATCGGAGCTAACAAGGTGGCGGAGGCGGCGCACATTGCGGGTGGCAAACTTGGATGCCAGCCGGAGGCAGCCTTTGGAGATGGCGGCGCGGCCGCTCTCGACGGTATTGGGTATGATAACTTTGTATCCCAACGAGGTGAGCAGTTTGGCAAAGGTGAGGCCCAACTCGGCTTCTTGCAGATTGGTGAATTCGTCGGCAAAAAGATACACCCGTGGGGCATCTTTGCCTACTTTATGCCGGCGCAGATATTGCCGGACCAAACTGCGCATGGTGCGCGGCGAGAGGGTGGGGATGCTGCGCTGGGGCGCAAAGGAGACCATGCGCTTGATGACAGCGGAGGACCACTGCCGGGTGGCAAAGTAGTTGTAGAGCGGGCGGACGAGGTGGCCGATACGCTCGACGGCAGCCATACGCGCCACCATCCAACTGCGGAAGGGGGTGCCGTGCTGGCGGTAGAGCATTTGCAGCACTTGGGCGCGGATCAAGGTCATATCGACATTGGAGGGGCACTCGCCCTTGCAGCCCTTGCAAGCCAGGCAGCTGTAGAGCACTTCCTCTAAGAGCTCGCGCTCCTGCTGGCTGCCGCCCATGGAGGAATCAAGCCCCCGGGTGAGTACCTCGCGAAGCACGTTGGCCCGGCCTCGGGTGGAGAGAAGTTCGTCGTGTGAGACTTTGAAGGCGGGACACAGGGTGCCGCCAATGGCATTGCTCTTGCGGCAGTCGCCGGCACCATTGCACTGCTCGATGAGGCACATGAGGTCGTGATTGGTGCAGCGGTATTGCTGGTTGATGTCATAGCGCAACGACTCGTCCATGGGGGGCGCATCGACAATCTTGTTCATATTGAAGAGTCCGTCGGGGTCCCAACATTGCTTGAGCTGGCGCATAAGCTGATAGACCTCCTGGCCATACATGAGGGGGATGAACTCGGCCCGCAGGCGGCCGTCGCCATGTTCGCCACTGAGGCTGCCGTGGTGCTTTTTGACCAAGAGGGCAGACTCCCGTGCCACCTGGCGGAAACGTTTGCGATCGTGGGGATCCTTGACATTGAGGATGGGGCGCAGGTGCAGTTCGCCAGTGCTGATATGGCCGTAATAGACACAGCTCATGTGGAGGCGGTCCATCATTTGCTGAAAATCGGCAAGATAGTCGGGCAGACGTTCGGGGGCGACGGCGGTATCTTCAATAACCCCAATGGGCTTGTTGTCGCCTTTGACACCGGTGAGAACACCCAGACCTGCTTTGCGCAAGGCCCAAACGCGGCTGATATCTTGGCCATAGACACGGCTGCAATGATAGGCAAGGCCTTGCTGGAGGAGCTCCTGCTCCATGGCATTGGCATGAGCGTCCATATCGGGGCCGTTGAACTCGGCTATGATAAGGGCGGCAGGCTGGCCTTGGATAAAGAAGCGGTTTCGGTCTTGGGTGCGATTGTTGCGGCAGAGCTCAAGTATCTGACCGTCCATGAGTTCCACGGCCACAGGGCTGTGGCGCAGGGCCACAAGGTTGGCGTGATAGCTTTTGGGCAGACTGTCGCAATGGGCGCAGAGCACCATTTGCTCGGCGGGGGGGATGGGGTCGAGCGATATTTTGATGGCGGTGACGAAGCACAGGGTGCCCTCGCTGCCGCAGATGAGTTTGGCAAGGTCGATATTGTTGCCCTCGATGGCCTCGTCGATAGCATAGCCGCAGCTACGGCGGCGGAGCGACTTATCGGGGAAATTATCGGCGATGAGCTGTCGGATTTCAGGGTCGGACTGCCATTGTTTGAGCTGCTGGATGATTTGATTGAACAGCGGGCTGCCCTGGGTGTGGGCAGTGGAGAAATGAGAGCCGTCGGCCAGGATGCCCTGCAACTCGAGCACATGATGGCGGGTGCTGCCATAGACGAGGGAATGGGTGCCACACGAATTGTTGCCCACCATGCCGCCAATACAACAACGATTGGAAGTGGAGGTTTCGGGACTGAAGAATAGTCCGTAAGGACGGAGGAAGAGGTTGAGCTCGTCGCGAACGACACCGGGCTCGACCCATACCCATCGCTCCTCTTTGTTGAATTTGAGTATGTGGTTGAAATGGCGACTGATATCCACCACTATGCCGCTGCCCACCACCTGGCCGGCAATGCTGGTGCCCCCCGCCCTGGGAATGAGGTGGGTGTGGCGTTGGCGAGCCTCTTGGAGCAGTTCGACAATGTCCTGTTCGTTTTTGGGATAGGCTACGCCCATCGGCATCTCACGATAGGCGGAGGCGTCGGTGGCATAGGCTATGCGGTGATGGGGGTCGGTGAATATCTGCATGGGATATTTATGAGAGATAATCTACAATGGTTTGGAGTATCTTTTCGGAAGCGTGGGCGTCGCCAAAAAGGTGGGGGAAGCTGACGGGATGGTCGACGAGCTGGCGGTAGGCATCGATGATGCGCTGCTGATCGGCATCGGCAATGATGCCGGCTCCGTGGTTGACAATCTCCACCCATTCGGTTTCGGGACGCAGAATGACGCAGGGCTTTTCGAAGAAAAAAGCCTCTTTCTGCACACCGCCACTATCGGTCATCACGATGCGCGCATTCTGTTCAAGAAGGTTGATTTCGAAGAATGTGGCAGGAGGGATGAAACGGATGGAGGCGGATTGGAGGAAGGGCGAGTTGGCACTTTCGAGTATCTTGCGGGTGCGGGGATGCAAGGGGAGTATGACAGGGATGTTATCGTGCTCGGCAATGGTGGAGAGCGCCGAAAGGATGGCATTGAGACGGGTGGGGGAGTCGGTATTGTTGTCGCGATGGATGGTGGCCAGGATGTAGCCATTGGGCTGGAGGCCGAGGCTGTTGAGAATGGTGCAACGCTCGCGGGCCAGGGAGGCGAAATAGATGCTGTTGTCGTACATCACATCGCCGCAGTTGCATACCCGACGATGTTTGTTGTTTTTGAAAGTAGCAGGACTGGTGGCGAAGCCTTCGCGGCAGAGGTTGTCGACGGCCGTTTGCGTGGGAGCAAAGCAGATGCTGGCCAGCTGGTCGCAGACTATGCGGTTGACCTCTTCGGGCATGGCCATATTGAACGAACGCAGACCGGCTTCGATATGGAACACAGGCACATGGATCTTGGATGCGGCTACGGCTCCAGCAAGGGTGGAGTTGGTGTCGCCGTAGAGGATGATGCCGTCGAAAGGTTCGGAAAGCAGGGTTTGCTCGATGCCGGCAATCATCTTGGCGGTCTGCTCACCATGACGACCGGAACCCACACCCAGGTTGAAATGGGGGGCGGGGATGCCGAGCTCGTCGAAAAAGACTTGCGACATATTGGCGTCGTAGTGCTGGCCGGTATGCAGGATCTTCTCTTCGATTTGCTGGTGGAAGACGTTCCGCACAGCTCGGCTGATGGCTGCGGCTTTGATGATTTGGGGGCGTGCGCCTATGACGGTAAGCAGTTTGATAGACATGGCCGTAACTATATAGTATTATTTATATTATCAATGAATTGCTGAGAAAGTGAGGTGTAATTGAGGTGGCTGCAGGCATAGTCGTGACCCAACTGACCTATGGCATTGCGCTGTTGCGCGGTGAGTTGGGAGAGCTGCACGATGGCTTGGGCCACCTGAACGACATTCTCGGCCTCCACCTGGAGTCCGCAACCTACCTTTTCCACTAGGCTATGTGGCTCATCGACAGAGAAGATGATGGGCCGTGAGGCCATCATGTAGTCGGTGATTTTATTGAAAGAGGTGCCGTATTGATGCAAGATGCTGTGGACACCCCCCGCATAGCAGATGTCGAAATGCTGCAGGAGCAGGGGTATGGTGTTTTTGGGAACAGGGGGCAGGAAATAGGTATTGTGCAACTGAAGCTGCTGGGCTAACTGTTGCAGTTCCTCTTTTTGGGGCCCTTGACCCACAAGTACGAAGGCTAGGTTGCTGCGGTCGGCCAGCTGGTGAGCCGCGCGCAGGAGGATGTCCATAGCGGTGGATTGGGTGTGGCCACCGGCAAAACCAATGATAATCTTGCCTTCGGAATGGAGCTGGCGGATCAGTTGGCTGTGGCTTGGGGGCAGCGACAGGGTGTCGAGATTCTCCCATTCGTCGAGAAGGAAGCCGTTGGGTATGCAGCAGAAGCGCGATTTGGGGAGTCCGTGACGCTTCATGTGGGGATAGGTCTTATCGGGAATGGAGACAACAAGGTGGCTGTGGCGGTAGGCGTAATTCTCGCCCCGTTGCAGCAGCCAGATAAAAGGATGCCAGGGTGAATAGCCGCCAATAATCATGGGCGACAGCGGCCAGAGGTCGTGGACTTCATACACCAGTTTGGCGTGACACCTGCGGGCGATATAGTGACAGGGGTAGAGGTCGAAGGTATAGACCGACGAAGCGATGACAACATCGGGGCGCAGGGCCACCAGTTCGTTTTTGTGCTTGAACACTTGCATAACAAACTGGAACATAGAGATGACTCGCGCCGCCCCATTGCCCTGGTATTGGCGGGTGGGAAGCCAGAGATACTCGATGCCATCCACTATCTCGCGGCCGGGGGTGGGCTGCTGCTTGCGTAGGTGGGAGAACGAGGCTCCTACGATGGTGACACGGTGTCCCATCTTCACCCATTCACGCCCCATATAGTAGGAACGGAACTCCATTCCATATTGGGGTGTGCCGGCATAGTGGCTGATCATGAGTATGTTCATGGCGGACTGTTAGAGGCTGGAGATAAGGGTTTCGACTACTTGGCGCACTTCTTCGCGGGTGATGTAGGGGTGCATGGGCAGCGAGAGCACACATTTGGCCAGATTTTGAGCGTTGGGGGTGAGCGCATAGCTATGCACCTCTTTGAAAGCAGTCTGCTGGCTCATAGGTGTGGGATAATATACCATAGAAGGTATGCCTTTGGCTTTGAGCTTGGCCTGAAGGGCCTCGCGGTTGAAGGTGCCGTTGCCGGATGGCACGCTCAGCTGGATGGTGTATTGTGCCCAACTGCTGGTGTAGCCGTCGGGGATATAGGGGGTGGTGATTTGAATTTCTTTCTTCAGGAATTTGGTCATGCCGTCGAAGAGCTGGGTGTAGTATTCTGCCATCTTGTTGACGTCGGCAAGCTCGTGCTCTTTGAAAGCGCGGAATTTGATTCGGAGAATGGCGGCCTGGAGGGTGTCGAGGCGCGAGTTGAGGCCAATGCGGACATTGTCGTATTTGAAACTGCCTTTACCGTGGACGCGATAGGACTCGATGAGTGCTGCCCATTCGTCGTTGTCGGTAAACACGGCACCACCATCGCCATAGCAACCCAGGGGCTTGGCGGGGAAGAAGGAAGTGGTGGAAATATCGCCAAAGCTGCAGGCACGGCGGGCTTCGAAGCCGTCGCCACTGGCCTTGGGCATACGGATGCTGCCGCCAAAACCTTGGGCACCATCCTCAATCACATACATGCCTTCGCGTTTGGCAATGGCTCGGATGTCGGTGAAGTTGGCAGGCAGACCAAAGAGGTCGACGGCAATCACGGCTTTGGGTCGGAGATCCATGTGGTCGAGCACCGATCGGATGGCATCGTCCAAACTGCGGGGATCCATATTGAAGGTGCGAGGATCAACATCAACAAACACGGGGGTAGCACCCTCGAGCGATACCACTTCGGCAGAAGAGAAGAAGGTGAAGTCGGGCACAAACACCGCATCGCCTTTGCCAATGCCCAAGGCTTTGAGAGCCAGGGTGAGTGCGTCGGTGCCATTGGCACAAGAAAGACAGTGTTTTACACCTACGTATTCAGCCAGCTCTTTTTCGAGCTCCTTTACGGGCGAGCCCATGATGTAGGCTCCGGAGGTGGCAACATCGACCATGGCTTGGTCGATATCGGTTTTGAGGGCTTGGTATTGCTTCTTGAGATCGCGAAATTCCATGATGTTGATTATTTAAGGGTTTTATAAAGGTCGAAAAGGATTTGTTCTTGAGTGGCCCAGTTGTAAACCTGCTGGACTGCTCGGCGACCATTCTCGCCTTTTTGGCGAGCAATGTCGGGATTGTGAATCAGGTAGTTGATGGCGTCGGCTATGGCTTGGGTGTTGTTAGGATTGACACAGATACCACAATCATAACGCTCGATGATTTCTTGCCAGAGCTCGAAGTCGGTGGCTATGACGGGGATGCCGGCCATCATGTATTCGAACATTTTCAGTACGCCGAGTGAGCCCTTGTGGTAACCCACGTTGGGCGAGTAGTCGAGCAGCACCAAACCAATGTCGGCACGCTGCATCAGCTGGCCCACCTCGGTGGGAGGTAGCACGCCGAGATATTCCACACGGTTCCAGTTGGCGAGGGTTTGCAGTTTTTTGAAATACGGCTCGATGAACACCCTGCCGGCCAACAGATATTTGGCCTCGGTTTGGCCCAGGGCGTTGATGATATTCTCGTGCATGTATCTTTCGGCCACTTCGCCAGCAAAGCAAACGTAATGCTGGGTTGCGCTATCCCAATTGTGCTCAATGGCTTGGTAGTTGGGATAGTTGGTCACCATTACCGAATGGGGGTTGATGGTGGCAAGACGCTCGAGGATGGTGGGGGTGACTGTGACCAGGGCATGGTAGCGTGCAAGACGAATTCGCTCCATGGTGGCATAGATGTGCGAGAGTATGGGTCGGCTCCATCGGGGCAGGTATTCCTTGGTGAGTAGCTGCATGGGCACATCTTCGTGTGAATCGAAGATGATTTTTTTGCCGTGGCGCTTTATTTTGAGTCCGACGGGAATGAGTTCGGGGTCGTGAAAATGATAGATGTCGGCATTCACCTCAAGGGCTTTTTTGAGTACCCTGCGAAGGTGGAGCTGCCGTTTGAGTCGGCCCGTAGGCAAGGTCACGCCCACTCGATGCACCCCTTGGATTACAGCGTCTTCGACATTAGGCGCCACAAGGAATACCTCATAGTGTTTGGCCAGCGACAAGCACTCTTTGTAAAAGATTCGCACATCGTTGGCGGGATGGACACTGGTGACGTGACAGATTCGGATCATGTGATTCTTGTTTCAGGGATGGTTGCCGCTGGTGTTGATTAATATTTCATATCAGCCCATCCAAAGGGATGTGCGGCGAGAGGGAGCTTGGCAAGGGGATGGTAGTCGCCTTTCAGTCCCACAGGAGTGGAATGGCGGATGTCGCTAACAATCTGGATGCAGTTGCGGGCTTCGCTGATACGGAAACCGCGACCAGCCAAAATCTCCTGGTAACTCTTAGTGTGGAGTTCGGTGAATCCTTGGCTAAACTCGAATTCGTCGCCGTCAATCATGATGGTGCGATAGGTGCGTTTTTCACCCTGCACAGCATTCTCGGGTAGGCAATCGGCATTGATGCTGAGGAAGTAGCGCACGCGGGCCTGTTTGAGCTCCAGGAATCCGGCCACACGGTCGTGGGCCATCACATGCACAATATTTTGCTGTACGGGACCGAAAATCCACTGCAGCATGTCGTAGAAATGCACGCCGATGTTGGTGGCTATGCCGCCGCTCTTGTGCACATCGCCTTTCCACGAGGAATAGTACCATTTGCCACGGGAGGTGATATAGGTGAGGTCAACATCGTAAACCTTGTCCTTGGGACCCTCTTCCACTTTCTTTTTCAGTGCCACAATGGAGTCGTGGAGGCGGAGCTGGAGGATGGTGTAGGCGTTGTGGCCGGTTTCTTTCTCCATGTCAACCAGGTTGTCGATATTGTAGGGGTTGAGCACGAGAGGCTTCTCGCAAATAACGTCGCAGCCAAGGCGCAAGCCGTAGCGGATGAATGCATCGTGAGTATAGTTGGGAGTGCAGATGGAGAGCCACTGCAGCGGGTTGTTGGTGTGCTGTTGTTTGGAACAGAAACGGTCGAATTGCTCTTGCTCGGTGAAAAACGAGCATTCGGGGAAGAAGCTATCGAGACGACCTACGCTGTCGAATTTGTCGTAAGCGGCCACCAGTTTGTTTTGAGTGTCGGCGATGGCCTTTAAATGGCGGGGAGCAATGTAACCGGCGGCTCCGATGAGTGCAAAATTTGCCATGGTATATTGTTGGTTTGTTGATTTGGGGTTAGTTGATTTGAGATTTAACTTTGACTTTGATTTTAACCCTAACTTTAACTTTAACTGGCTGTCGCCCTAGTTAACGTTTACGTCAAAGTCAACGTTCAAAACATCAGTTCAACACAGCTATAGTCTGCCGTCAACGATTTCGCGGGGCATGATGGCTTTGACATCGAAAATGACGTGGTTGGGTTCTAACAATTGGTCGAAATTGATTTCCATTTCGCGGAATTCGCGGTGAGCTACGGCTACGATAGCAGCGCTGAACTTATCCTTGGGCAGGTGGTTGACGATATCAATGCCGTATTCGTGCTTCACCTTTTCGGGCGATGCCCAGGGGTCGAAAACGGTAATGTCGGCATTGTATTCCTGCAAAGCGTGGTAAATATCAATTACGCGAGTGTTGCGCACATCGGGGCAGTTCTCTTTGAACGTGAAGCCCATGATGATGATTTTTGAACCCAACACCTGGATG
Organism: Bacteroidales bacterium; assembly: GCA_024400545.1. Lineage (GTDB taxonomy): Bacteria > Bacteroidota > Bacteroidia > Bacteroidales > P3 > Colimorpha. The sequence goes on from JAKSMO010000027.1 coordinate 18,012, forward strand.
CCTTTTTTGAGCATCAGTTTGATGGTCTGGTTGGCCACATAGGCGCCCATGCCATCGTTCATACGGCGGCCTGCCAAAATGATTTCAGGATTGTAGCCCAAGCGCTGAGCGCATTGAGCCAGATAGTAGGGGTCAACTGAGATGCAGTGTCCGCCAACGAGGCCGGGATTCATCTTGATGAAGTTCCATTTGGTGCCGGCGGCTTCAAGCACATCGTAGGTATCGATGCCCGTAAGGGTGAAAATCTTGGACAGCTCGTTGACGAAAGCAATATTGATGTCGCGCTGACTGTTTTCGATAACTTTGGCGGCTTCGGCCACTTTGATGCTGGCGGCTTTGTGGGTGCCGGCAGTGAGCACGGAATCGTAAACTTTGTCAATCAAATCGGCAATTTCGGGAGTGGAACCAGAGGTGATTTTTTTGATTTTCTCAACAGTGTGCACTTTGTCGCCAGGGTTGATGCGCTCAGGGCTGTAGCCGGCAAAGAAATCAACGTTGAATTTCAAACCAGAAACCTTCTCGACCACGGGCAGGCATTCGTCTTCGGTGACACCGGGATAAACGGTGGACTCATACACCACGATGTCGCCACGGCTGATAACCTTGCCCACCACTTCGCTGGCGCCATAGAGAGGTGTGAGGTCGGGGTTGTTGTTGATGTCCACAGGGGTGGGTACGGCAACAACATAGAAATTACAATTGCGTATGTCTTCGATGTTGGCAGAGCAAACAAAACCATGATTCTTGATGGCATCCTGCAACAGCTCGTCAGAAACTTCCAAAGTGCCGTCGTGGCCAGCCATCAATGCATCGACACGAGCTTTGTTCATGTCGTAACCAACTGTTGGGTATTTTGTGGAAAAAAGTCTGGCCAAAGGAAGACCCACATAGCCCAATCCGATAACTGCGATTCTGATGTCTTGCATATAATAATATATTTATATTTTCACTTGTTGTTTAAAATCAATCAAATATCAAAGATATGCCCCCATTTTGACGACATTCTTGACATGCAAAGATACGATAATTTTTTAAATTATCGAGAAAAAAAGTCACCATCTCAATAGGCTAGAAGTGGCAAGGTGGTAACTGATAAGAGCTCCGCTCGCCCGAGCGGAGCTACTTCGGAGCTACTTCGGAGGTACGGCGGAGCTTTAGTGAGCCTTTTCGGATGGCATATTGAGCAATAGAAGTCCGTACCACCAGAAGATGAAAAGCAGCCCCATTTGTCGTGCAAATGTGGCCTCGAAAGCTATGCATCCGGCATAGGTGATTGTGAAGAGGACGAAGGTGAGATTCTTTGTTTTTTTACAAAGTGAAACGGCAAAAGGTAAGACTATAAAAAACAGCATGATGGATAACCCAATCAGACCGGTTGCCAAGGTTGTTTCGAGGTATTGGTTGTGGGTGTTGTACTGTTGGTGAGAATAGCCTTCTTCAAAATCGTGTTCTAAATATTTGTCGTGCAAAAGATCCCAGTATCCGTCGCATCCATGACCTATTATTTCGTGTCCGTTCAGTACCTCCAATCCACATTTCCAAAGCATCTGTCTGCTGTCGCCTTGTTCGCCAGAAGCTATTTTCTGTACCGAGTAAATGATGCGCCAATAGATGTCGGGAACGGCGAAATAGGATGCGCCAACAAGTACGCCCAATCCAATAACCATCAGCCCCGTGGCCAACCATTGTTTTCGAACAAAAGCAAGGTGCGCCACACATGCGACAACGACTAAAGCCATGACTACTAGTCCGGAGCGTGAACCCATAATGGCCATATAAAGGGTGAGCAACATGATGTCGGCAATGGCTATCCAACGCCATTTTTTCCATGTGGGGAGATTCCAGTTCCGGGTAAGTTCGGTATAGAGTAGGGCAACTGTGGCGATGAGGTACATGGCCAGATAGTTGTGGTGGAGAGGGTCGAAATGGAAATCGATAAGCATGCGTATGGGGGTTCCATTCATATAGCCTACGGCGGCTCTGATGCTCATAATGAAGAATCGGAGTGTGAGTGTTGTGGCCAATAGGTAAACCATAGCGGAGCGGTGCCGTTGCGTAAGATAGCTCATGTCGCTTGCTAGGAATATTAAGGGGAGCAATATCAAAGGGAGCATGGTGATGAGAGTAGTGCTCCAAGCTTCGGAAGGATTGCTGCTGTAGAGGGTGCTGGCTGTATAGACTAGATAATATAAAATAATGGCAATAAGGCTGATGCGTGTGGTTTTGCTTAGCAAGGGATTGCCTACGGCGTGGGTGACGCAGCATTTTATGATGGTGGACAAAGTGAACAAAATCAGCGTCCAAACGCCATAATGCCAGTCAATGGCTATGGTGATGGTGAGCAAAATCATGAGCATCAATTCGGTACATTGATACCACTTGAGGTTGTGAAAATATCTTTTTATCAGGTCAGTCATTCTCATTATTTTTTGCAAAGGTACGAAAAAAAGTGCAGTTCGTTATTTTTTTGTATCTTTGCATCACTTTTATGTGTCGAAGGACATAAATTAACAAATTGTATTTCATAATGTCAACATTATTTTTCACAATACCGTTATTGATTGTTTTGGAGCTGCTTTATTTCCAAATTGCAAAGCATTTTCACATTGTTGACCGGCCCAATGAGCGCAGTTCGCATCGCAAACCTGTATTGTTGGGCGCAGGTGTGATTTTTTATCTTGCGGTGTTGATTTATTCTTTGTCGCACGCTGTTTCTTTTCCTCGTTTTTTAATAGGTGCAACCATCTTGGCTATTGTTAGTTATACCGACGATTTGCGTCCGCTGCCTAGTTGGGTGCGGTTGCTGGCCCAGTTGTCGGCCATTGTGGTGGCTTTTTATATTTCAATCTCCACATTGCAGATATGGCAGATGATACTGCTTGTGGTTTTCTTTGCTGGCGTTTTGAATGTGTATAATTTTATGGATGGGGTAAATGGCATGCTGGCTTTGTATTCACTTGTGGTGGTGGGCACATTTGGTTTTATCAACTTTTTTATTGTGCGTTTTGTTGACCCCGAGTTTATCGCCATCATGTTGACGGCAATCTTGGTGTTTGCCTTTTTTAATTGTCGCAATAAGGCTCGTTGTTTTTCGGGCGATGTGGGTAGCATCGTGATGGGACTGGTGACGCTTTTTCTATTGGTCAAATATGATGAGGCGATGCCGGATAATGGTGAGAATGTGAGCTTTTTATGCTTTATTATCGTTTTCCTTGCCGATGGCTTGCTCACCATCATCAAGCGCTTTCTGAATGGCAAAAATATCTTAGAGGCCCATCGTGAGCACATGTATGAGACTCTGGGCAATGATTTGCATGTGCCTCACCTTCGCATTTCTGTTTCCTATGCGTTACTGCAACTTGTTATTAATGTAGGATATCTGCTTGTCTCTGATAGGAATTTATACACTTTTCTTGTCGCTATGGCGCTTGTAGGAAGCTATGGCTTGTTCTTCTTTTATTGCAATCAGAAGAAAGGGCAGGGCGGTAAGTAAATCAGTCACAATATATGTATAGTGAAACAAAAAGAGGCAACCCAATGGTCGCCTCTTTTTGATAGGTAATATAGTTCAGATTACTCGTCTTTCTTGTCGAGTTGGCAATAGATACTGTTGTTGCTCTTGAATTCGGGCACAATAGACTTCATCTTGCCCACCAGCTTCATGTCGTCAAGCGTGGCCATCATTTCCCACAGTTCGTTGTACTGGCGGTCGATATCCTCAAGGGGATATTTGCGCACCTCTGCACGCATGATTTTGGGGTGGTGGGTGTTGATGGTGTTCTCCTTGGTGGCCAACAGTTCTTCATAGAGTTTCTCGCCGGGGCGGAGTCCGATTTCCTTGATCTGAATGTCTTTGAGTCCGGAGAGCTGGATCATACGTTTCGCCAAATCATAAATTTTGACGGGTTTGCCCATATCAAAGACAAAGATGTCTCCACCCTGGCCCATGGCACCAGCCTCAAGCACAAGGTTGCAGGCTTCGGGTATGGTCATGAAGTAGCGGATGATGTCTTTGTGGGTTACCGTTAAAGGACCGCCGGAAGCCAACTGTTTCTTGAACAGAGGGATAACGCTGCCATTGGAACCCAACACGTTGCCAAAACGTGTGGTTACGAAATGCGTGGTGTCTGTGCTGCGGCTCTGAATGTAGATCTCGGCCATACGTTTGGTGGCACCCATCACATTGGTAGGGTTCACGGCCTTGTCGGTGGAAATCATCACGAATTTCTGCGCACCATATTTAATGGCCAAGTCGGCTACGTTGCGTGTACCAAAGACATTTACGAAAAGTGCCTCGTAAACATTCTCCTCCATGAAAGGTACATGCTTGTAGGCAGCGGCGTGATACACAATTTGAGGCTTGAAGGTGCTGAACACCTGTTCCATGCGGAGTTTGTCTTTGATGTTGGTGATGACAAATTCCATTCGGTCAACCTCGTTTCTGTAGGGCTCGTTGTTCTTTAACTCGAATTGCAGGTCGTACATGGGCGACTCGGCCTGGTCGAGCATAATAATCTTGCTTGGTTTGTATTGGATGAGCTGACGGCAGATTTCGCTACCAATGGAGCCTGCTGCACCGGTCACCAACACCACTTTATCTACTACCTCCCGCACAATGTTGATGTTGTCAGTCTTGATGCTTTCGCGTCCCAACAGATCTTCAATCTTGATATCTTGGAGCTGGTTGACGCTGAAATCGTTATTAATCCAGTTGTCGATATGGGGAACGGCCTTTACTTTCAGTCCCAACTCCAACGCTTTGTTGGAGATGGCTTGTTTGTGGTCGGTGCGAAGGTTGGCAATGGCAATGATGAGGGTCTCAATATGGTTTTTCGAGATGAATTCTGCATTCATCACACTATTGTGCGAATATACATGAACACCTTGGAATGCGGTGTCTTTCTTCTTTTTATCGTCATCAACTACGGCCAGTACCTTGTAGTTGGTCTTTTTGTCGTGAGCCAATGCGTTCATCACAATTTCGGCAGCGGCACCTGCACCATAAAGCATGATATTCTCGGTGGGGCGAGGTTCCATAACATACTCGTTGTAAATTCTTTGGAGCATGAGGCGTACGGTCAACATTGCTATGGCTTGCATAGCAAAGGTGGTGAGGATTTCACTATAGGCGGGAGCGAATCGTTCGGTTACAATGATATGGTTGACGTTGACTATGTTGAAAAGTATCAAAACGCCTGCTGCGGCAATGTTGGAGATCAGTATTTTATAAACATCATGGAGTCCGGAATGACGAATGATGCCACGATGTGTTCCAACAATGATGTAAAAAAGTGTAGCGATAGCAATGAATGCTGCAAGTTTGACAAAGAGAGGGGTCCAGTCCGAGATATGCCCATATCTCAAGCGGAATAAGTCTGTTATAGCAAATGCAATAACAAGGGTAATAAGGTCAATTGCCAATACAGACCAACGAGAAGCTGTCTGTGTAGTGTATTTCCCTAAAGCCCAATGTAGTAGTTTTTTCATCATTATTGTTTTTTTTCTTTAATTAATAAATTAATCAACTTGCAAAATTACAAATTTTTTTTAAAACAAAAATAAAAAAATGGCCAGCAATGTTCATTGTCGGCCATCTAATATGTTCAAGTTACTGTGTATTAAATTGTAATCTGACGGATTAAATCTTCACATCCTCGAAAAATAATGCCGTGCATACCTAGTTTGCAGGCACTTTCTACATTGGCCGGATTGTCATCTACAAAAATGCAGTCTTCGGCTTTGAGTGAGAATTGGGCTAGCAGTCGCTTGAAGATTTCGGGATTGGGCTTCACCATACCTTCGTTGCCTGATACTATGTAGTTGTCGATTTCGCGCAGTACATCAAATCTTTCTCGGGCTTTTGGGTACGTTTCCATCGACCAGTTGGTGAGTCCATAAATGTGGTTGTCGGGGTTGGACTTCAGTTTTCTCAGCAACTCCAACATGCCGGGCATTTCTCCTGGCAGCGATTCTTCCCAGCGGGTGTAATACAGCGCAATCGCTTCTGCGTATTCGGGATGGCGCTCCTGGTATTCTTTTATCACATCCCATTGGCGTTCGCCGGCATCAATCCTATTCCGAAAATCAGCATCGCATATCTTGTCCCAGAAATAATCAAATTTCTCTTTGCTTCCCCCAAAATAGGGGAGGAACACTCGCTCGGGCTCCCATCTTACTAGCACATTCCCAAAGTCAAAAATAATGTTCATGGCAAATTCGTCAATTGGTGGGGTTCGGAATCGGTGATTAACGGTTGGCGTACATGTCCTCGTAATACTTCATGTAGCCGCCACTGGTCACATTGTCCATCCATTCTTGGTTGTCCAAGTACCATTTCACAGTCAATTCAATGCCTTCTTCAAATTGAAGCGAGGGCTCCCATCCCAGCTCTTTCTGTAGCTTGGTGCTGTCAATGGCATATCTCATATCGTGGCCGGCACGGTCGGTAACAAATGTTATCAAATCGTCGTCAGCACCCTCAGGGCGTCCCAGCAAACGATCAACGGTGCGGATAAGGGTATGGATGATATCAATGTTTTTCCATTCGTTGAAACCGCCAATATTGTAAGTCTCGGCAATTTTACCGTTGTGGAAGATCGTGTCGATGGCTCTCGCGTGGTCCACTACATACAGCCAGTCGCGCACATTTTCGCCCTTGCCATATACGGGCAGAGGTTTGCGGTGGCGGATGTTGTTGATGAAGAGCGGAATCAGTTTTTCGGGGAACTGGTAAGGTCCATAGTTGTTAGAGCAGTTGGTCACCACGGTGGGCATCCCGTAAGTGTCGTGAAATGCCCGCACAAAATGGTCGCTCGATGCTTTGGCGGCACTATAGGGGCTGTGGGGTTGGTATTTAAGGTCTTCGGTAAAGAATTTGTCTCCGTATGCCAAATGGTTCTTTCCACTTGAAGCCTTGGTACTAAATGGAGGTTCGATGCCTTGGGGATGAGTTAGCTCCAGTGCGCCATACACTTCGTCGGTGCTGATGTGGTAGAATCGTTTGCCTTCCCATTTCTCTGGCAGCGATTCCCAATAGAGCTTGGCAGCCTGTAGCATCGACAGGGTACCCATCACATTGGTCTGGGCAAAGGTGAAGGGGTCTTTGATGGAGCGGTCCACATGACTCTCGGCGGCAAGGTGAATGATACCGTCCACATGTTCGTCCTGCATCAGTTTCATAACGCCTTCAAAATCGCATATATCCATCTTCACAAACTTGTAGTTAGGCTTGCCCTCAATGTCTTTCAGATTGGCTAAATTGCCCGCATAGGTCAGCTTGTCAAGATTGATGATGTTGTATTCGGGATATTTGTTCACAAACAGGCGTACCACATGGCTGCCGATAAAGCCCGCACCTCCGGTGATTATTATATTGTGTTTCATGTCAATTATTTACGTTAGTATTGGTATTTTTTCTTCATTGCAAAGATACGAAAAATTATCAAGATGAGTGCTATTTGTTCATTTTAGTATGATGGGAACGCTGTTCGAAATTATAAGGGTGAGTCGTTTGCTGGCTCACCCTTATATCGTTAGACCAATCTAGTCTCTTATTTAATCAGGTTCACACTGCGTTTCACAAACTCTGTCAGGGCTTCACCTTTCAGCAGGCCGTTGGCAAGCAGGGCGAGGTCGGTGAGTTGATGAACGAGGCTTTTCTGCTTGTCGGCATCGGCTTCGTTCAACACCTGCTCAATGAGGGGGTGATTCACATTTACCACCAGGTTGTAGCTCTCGGGCATATCGCCGTAGAAGCTCATGCCGCCACCGGTAGCTGCCATCTCTTTGTAACGACGCATCCACTCACTCTGGGTGATGATCATGGGCTGGTCGTCGCTCTCAAGGCTCTCCATCTGAACCGTATATTTCTGCTTGTCGAGTTCAGCCTCAATAATGGGCTTCAGTTGTTCCTGCTGTTCTTTGGTCAGTTTTTCAGGAATGGAGTCCTCGTGGGGAATGAGTTTTTCGATGGTGTCGGCATCCACGCGCACAAAACGGCTCTTCTCTTTTTTCTGTTCCAGCATATTGATGAAGTGCGGCGTGAGCACGCTGTCCATTAGCAGCACATCGTAGCCCTTAGCCTTGGCCTTTGCAATATAGGCGTGCTGTTCGTCGGCATCGTTAGCGTAGAGGTAGCACACATTTTTGTCTTTGTCGGTCTGGAGGGGTGCGATCTTCTCTCTGTAGTCGTTCAGGCTGAAGAACTGGCCTTCGGTGTTTTTCAACAGCACAAATTTCATGGCTCTCTCGGCAAATTTCTCGTCAGTGAGCATACCGTATTCTACAAAGATTTTGATATCGTCCCATTTGTTCTCAAAGTCCTTGCGGTCGTTCTTGAACATTTCCTCCAGTTTGTCGGCCACCTTCTTGCTGATGTGGCTGGAAATCTTCTTCACGTTGCCGTCGCTCTGCAGATAGCTGCGGCTGACATTCAGGGGAATATCGGGCGAATCGAGCACACCGTGCAACAGCATCAGGTAGTCGGGAACAACACCCTCAACGCTGTCGGTCACAAACACTTGATTGCAATACAGCTGGATCTTGTTGCGGGTGGGGTCGATAGTTTTACGCACCTTGGGAAAATAGAGGATACCGGTGAGGTTGAAGGGATAGTCCACGTTCAGATGAATCTGGAACAGCGGATCTTCAAAGTTCATAGGATAAAGCTCGTGGTAGAATTTCTTGTAGTCTTCGTCGGTCAGGTTTGAAGGACTCTTACGCCAAGCAGGTTCGGTATTATTGATAATCCGAGGCTGCTTCTTCTCCACGCGTTTGGGCTTCATCTCCTTGCCGCCGTTGCCGTCATCTACTTCGTCAAACTCGGTGTCGCTATCCACCCATACGCTTTCTTCGCCAAAACGGATGGCTACGGGCATGAAACGACAGTATTTCTTCAGGAGTTGCAGAATCTGCTGCTCTTCCAGGAATTCTTTGCAGTCGTCGGCAATGTGCAGCACTATGTTGGTACCGCGCTCAGTGTGTTTGGGGTCTTCTACCATCTCAAATTTGGGGTCGCCTTCGCAGGTCCAATGGATGGCAGGCGCGTCTTTGTGGCTCTTCGAAAAGATCTCAACCTTGTCGGCCACCATGAAAGCGCTGTAGAAACCCAGGCCAAAATGGCCGATGAGGTTTTCTTGAACGTCCTTATATTTATCCAGAAAATCGGTGGCACCGCTGAAGGCAATCTGGTTGATGTATTTCTCCACTTCTTCGGCGGTCATACCAATACCGTGGTCTTTGATGGTGAGGGTCTTCTTTTTGGTGTCAAGCTCCACCTCTACGGTAAGGTCACCCATCTCGCCATTCAGCTCACCGCGGGCCGACAAGGCTTTTAATTTCTGGGTTGCGTCAATGGCGTTTGATACAAGTTCGCGCAAAAAAATCTCATGGTCGGAGTAAAGGAATTTCTTGATGACCGGAAATATGTTTTCGGTCTGTACATTCAAATTGCCGTTCATAATATGATATTTTTATTGTTTTTTATTTCTAAAGAGTGAAAAGTGTGCCGTAACTGCCGCAAAGGTTGTGCGTCTTGTCGTCGTCTGTCCTCTTTTGGCGTTTTTCGGATTGCTAATCACTATTCACTGCTACTATCAATATCCGTGCCAAAACCCTGTTCTGCCACATTGTCAGTGACTGTTATTGCTTCACGAAACGTTGGGCGCTTTTTTCGCCATTTTCGCCAACGGCAACCAGGGTGTAGATGCCTGCGGGAAGTTGCTCCACAGTGATCTTTTGGGCATTTTCGTTCACGCTCATCACCCGTTGGCCTTGCTGGTTGTAGATGTCAATGTGGTTGTAGCGGATGTCGGAAGCAATTTCCAAGCTATGGGTTGTTGGATTCGGACTCAGCGAGAATTGTTTGCTGCTGGGTGTCTCAATGCCCACTGCATTAGGATCGGGCAGGGTGGTGAAAGTTGTAATCAGCCAGTTGCTGTAATTGTCGTTTTCGCATACCGTGCGCACCATCATCACATACGTGGCTTCGGGAACAAGATTGAGGAAAGATGCGGTTCTTGTTTCGCTGATAAGGGTATCGGTGATGGTGTCGTTACTGAGGGTTAGCAGTATTTCATAAATGTATTCGGCGGTATCGTTGTTTTCAATCACTAGCGTGCAGCTGTTGTGGCTGACTTCGGTCATCATAATGGTGTCGGCACTGGGGCATTCATAAACGGGTTCTGCCTCGGTCACAATCACAATGGGCTCGCAAAAACCAGAATAAACGTTCTCGTAACATTGTGCACGCACTCTCACTTCGTATTGTTGCTCGTAGTCAAGTGTCAACACTATAGCGGGCGAGGTGGTGTTTATCGTGGTGCTGTCGTTCTCGCCAGTTTGCCAATATTCCACCTCGTAGGTCATGCTGCCATTCACAGGTGCCCAAGTGATGGATGCGTTGTTGTCAATCACTGTGGCCGAAAGGTTGCTCACGGTGTCGCAGGTGGGGGTGAAATTGATTGTCAGATGATAGGTACGTGTCGTCACCGAGTCTTCGGCCATAATAAATAATGTATAGGCGCGGGCAAAATCGCCCACCATCATGCTGTCCAAAGTGGCAATGGCGTCGTCTGCCTGGGTGGTAAATTCGATATGTGCGGTCTCAAAATCCATCATGGTTGCGCATTCAAACACATAGTCAAAGCTGTCGCGTCTGAACTCGGCAATAGCATTGCCGTTAACGCTTAGGCTGTCCAACCAGGCGCTGTAGATGAATTCAATGTCATCTACCGACAGTGAGTCGTTGGCATTGCCGCTGCCTGCCAGCGTGTTGGTGGTCATCGACATCAATATGTAATTCACCGCAGAGGTTCCCGTATAGGTAAACGGCACTCGCTGCTGTTCCCAAACCGGGGTGGTGTTCGACGATGTGGTGCGGGAAAACTCTGCCACAGCTGCTCCTTTGTATAGGCTGGCGTTGCCGCAGTCGTTGGGGTCTTTAAAGTCGGAGTCGCCATGCAGGTATGCCCTTACCGAACCCTGGGCAGCGGCATTGGCGGTGTAGTACGACACCCAAACGTACATCGAGTCGGGGGTGCCAGTAAATGCGTGGCAATAGTTCGACCCTCTGTGGGTGTAGTTGTAGTTGTTGCTTGATGATGCTGTGGTGCTGCCGGCGTGCACCTGGCCAGTGGTCATATTGCCGTTGGCCACCACGCCCAACACTGAACGCGAATAAATAGTCACATAAGAGGTGCCATCGGTGCCGGGTCGGCCGCCGTAGCGGTGGTGGTGCTGAGCCGTGCTGGCAGCCCAGGCCCATGAGCCATCTGATTGGGGAAACGAGCTCCAGTTCGAGGGGCGATTACTGTTTCCCGAGCCTTCCCAGTTCTCAAAACCGGGGTTTAACAATTGGTACTGTGCCATGGCGTTTGTGCCCATGACCAAACAAAATAGGGTAAGGATAGTCTTGTAAAAATGTTTCATCAATTAATATTTTGATGATAGATGTTTATTTAGGTTGCATTACAATAAACGGAATTAGCACTTCTTCCATCGAGATTCCGCCGTGTTGGAACGTGTTCATATAATATTGAACATATTGGTTGTAGTTGTTCGGGTAGGCAAAAAAGTCGTTCTGGTGGCAGAAGATATAGGGCGAGGTCACATGGCGGCGGGGCAGAAATACCTTGGCGGGATCTTTCACCTCAAATACATCCTTGGGGTTGTAGTCCAGCAGCCTTCCCTGCTTGTAGCGTAGGTTCACGCTCACGCTGGCGTCTCCTTTCACTTTCACGGGGCGGTCTATTCTCACCGATCCATGGTCGGTAGTGATCACCACGTTCACATCTTTGTTGCTCAAATATCGCAGCGCTTCGGCCAAGGGCGAGTGGTCAAACCAGCTCCGCGTCACCGAACGATAGGCTTTTTCGTCCACAGCCAACTCGCGCACAATATTCGAATCGGTACGGGCATGCGATAGCATATCCACAAAGTTGTATATTATCACATTCAGTTTGTTCTGCATCAGGTTGGTCATGTTCTCCACCAGCTTATGGCCGTATTGGGCATTCAGCACCTTGTGGTAACTATGCTTGATGTTCAGTCCGTTCCTGCGCAGATTTTCGTCCAACAGCTCGTTCTCAAATTGGTTCTTAAATCCCTCCTGGTCTTCGTTTACCCAGTATTGCGGATATTTTCGTTCAATTTCCGAAGGCATCAATCCGCTGAACATCGCATTTCGGGCAAACTGGGTGGTGGTGGGTATTATCGAGTAGTATATGCCGTCGCTCACCGTGCGCATATATTCCTCAAAAGCGGGTTGTAGATATTTCCATTGGTCGTAGCGGAAGTTGTCGATCACTATCAAAAATGTCGGACGGCTCTCTTTCAGCAGCGGAAACAGACGCTCTCGCAACACCATGGGCGAGAGTGTCGGCTTTTCCACATTGGCCGAAGTCAGCCATTCGATGTAGTTCTGTTCAAAATATTTGCAAAACAGCTGGTTCGCTTCCGCTTTCTGCGAATTGAATATCTCGTGTATGTTCTCGTCGTCGGTATTGCTCAGCTCCAAATCCCAATACACAAGTTTTTTGTATAGTTGTATCCACTCTTCGTGGTCCAGCCTACTCGACAGTTCCATGCCAATCTCTCTGAATTTCTGCTGGTAGTTCATTGTCGAACGTTCGTTCTGCAGTCGCTTGGCCTCGGTGTGCTTCTTAATGGCCAGCAATATTTGGTTGGGGTTGACGGGCTTGATCAGGTAGTCGCTGATTTTGCTGCCCAGGGCCTCGTCCATAATATGCTCTTCTTCACTCTTGGTTATCATCACCACAGGCACCTGCGGGTGGTCGGCCTTAATGCGGGCCAGTGTGTCCAGGCCAGTTAGTCCGGGCATGTTCTCGTCCAGGAATACCAGGTCTATGTCATTACCGTTTTCGTCTAGTTCGTCAATGGCTTCGGCACCGCTCATCACGGGTATTACCTCATATCCCTTATCCTGCAGGAATAAAATATGGGGCTTCAGCAGTTCTATTTCGTCGTCAGCCCAAAGTATGGTGATAGTATCCATGTTTCTATGTTTTTAGTTATAGTTCAAAGGCTAGATATCAGTGTGCCCAGGTTAGTCGTTAGCAGTTTCACACCTATGGCAAGCAATATCACGCCAAAGAATTTTCTCAAAATCGAGATCAAGGTGTCGCCCAGCACTCTCTCTAGTTTGTCGATATATTTCAGCACCAGGTAGTCCAACACTATGTTGGCCAGCAATGCCATTAGGATATTCAGGTCGCTGTATTCGGCACGCAGCGATATGATTGTTGTCAGTGCTCCGGGGCCTGCTATCAGCGGAAAAGCGATAGGCACCACCGTCGAACCGCCACTGCCCGAATCGGTCTTGAATATTTCAATGCCCAGTATCATCTCAAAGGCCATGATAAATAATACTATCGATCCGGCCACGGCAAACGAGTGGATATCCACGCCAAATAAGTGCAGCGCGGCATCGCCCAAAAAGAAAAACAGCACAAATATGCCCAACGATATCAGTGCGGCATACAGGGGGTGGAACTTGTTGTTGCTGTGCTTTAGCGATAAGAAGATGGGTATCGACCCAGTTATATCGATAATGGCAAACAAAACCAAAAAAGCGCCAATGATTTCTTTAATGTCCATAGTTGATTAAGTCAAAGTTCTGTTCTTTATAAATACCATCCCAGGGTAAAGGTAAATGCGTTCTTGGTACCGGCAGGCACTATGCCATGCTGTGCCACACATTCTTGCATCTGGTAGTAAAAGGTGAAGTCAAGCGACAGGTTGGCCAACCGCTCTTCTATGCTCCACACCAGGCCGTATTGGTGCTGGTTGTCGAGCGATTCCACTCCGCTGCCTGCCAGGTTGAGCTTCCCGGCAAACCGATAGCCGTAAAAACCGCCAAAGCCAATATTCAGGCTCTGCGAGGGGTCTCCCAGCATCACTCTCAATTGCATGGGCACCACCACCGACTGCTGGCGCATCCCGTCAGGCTCGCCAAAAATATCGTCGGCGTTAGGGTAGGGGGCACGTGCCAATTCGTATAATACATCGGTCTGCAACCCTAGGTATTTCGAGAAATTCCAGTTGGTGCTTATGCCTGTCATCAATCCCATCTGGCTTTTGCAATTAAACATGGTGTTGGTAAAATTCATGTTCGACATATCGTAACCCACGTTCAATCCCCATTCAAGGGGCTTTCTCTTGTTGGCGTGTTTGGGCGCCAGTCGGCCGGTGGGTTCCATTCGCTGCTGTCCTTGTGCCATCTTCACCGTCAGGTTGGTAATAAAGTCTGCTATCACGTTCATGCCGTCATAATCTATCAGCTCGGCATCGTCTTCGGGCTTGTGGTACGGCGATTTCAGTCCCGTGGTTACTGCCAGTGTGGGCACACCGTGCGAGGCAAAAGGCTCGGTGTCGGTGGCTGTAAAGATCGACTGCTCAAAGCTGTGTGTGGTGATGTTCAGGCGTGAGGCCTTGGCCACTTCGCTCAACAGTTCGTTGCAGTTCTTCAATGTGCCGGTGCCCGTCAGGTCCAGGCTCTTGCCCTGTTTCAGCCAGCCCACCATGTCAATGCTCATCATCATCTTCACCTGGCCTATCTTTTTGCTGGCTATCAGCTCTGCTGATAGGGCTTTGGAACCATACAGTCCAATCTCTTCGGCATCAAAGGCGCACACAATCACGCTGCGGCTCAGCTCGCCTCTGCGGGCCAGCAGCGCACGGGCCACCTCAATCACTGTGGCTGTGCCCGAGGCATTGTCGTCGGCCCCGTTATACACCTCTCCGTTTTTCACGCCCAGGTGGTCGTAGTGGCCGCCCACCACAATGTATTCATTCTTCAATATCGGGTCCGAACCCTCAATCACGCCGGCCACGTTGCGGTAGATGGTTTGTCTGGCATAGGTGCCAAAATCATCTTCGGTAATGGGTTTGCCCGCATTGCCAAACAATACGAAATAGTGCTTGTAGTTTCCGTCAAGGGGCTGTAGCCCCATCTGCTCAAATTCTCGCTCAATATAGTCGGCGGCCTTGCGGGCATCGGCCGATCCGGCTTGCCTGCCTCTCAGCGAGTCGGCTGCCAGGTATTTCACATGCTTTTCTATCCTGGTTTGCTGGTTTTGTGCGTTTGCCACAAAGCAGGCTGTCAGTATCAGTGCGAATATCAGTCTTTTCATTAGTTCTTCTTTTCAAAGATAATTTAAGGTAACGTAGAAAATATATATTTATTATGTGTCTGCAATAATTTGAGATCGATAAAGTTTTTTTTCTCACCCGCTATCCAATAAAGTGCGATGTGTCTCGTTATTCTTTGCATGAAAATATTGTATATCCACGGCTACGGTTCCAATGGGCAGGCCTATAAGGCCAAGCTCCTCAGCCAAATGATGCCCGATTGCGAGGTCATTTCCCCCACTTTTGATTACGACCGCCTCTCGCCCGAGATGATAATCGGTCAGCTGCGTCAGCTCGTCAGCCACCACTCCCCGGCCATGATCATGGGTAGTAGCATGGGGGGCTATTTTGCTTTGTGCTGCCTTTCGTTTTATCGGGGCAAGGTGTGGTGTATCAATCCTGTGCGCGATGTTGTATCTACCATTCGTATGCTGGCCCAACGCAATTTGGCGTTAGCCCAGTCAGATGCTTTTGCCCAGCGGTTGCAGGAGTATAACGATTTCAACCAGCGTTATTTCGTCAACGCCCAAGCCCACGACGGTCAGCTGCATCTGGCCCTCAGCACCGACGACGAGGTGCTTGGCGACCACCGCCCCTTGCTAGACCTCTTCCCCAATGCCGCCCAAGTGGTGTGGAAAGAGGATAGCGGTCATGTCTTTCTCCGTTTCAGCGAGCTGGCCGAT
>JAKSMO010000028.1 GCA_024400545.1 Bacteroidales bacterium
AAGGGGAGTCATCTTTGACTCCCCTTTTTTTTGTTTTTCTGAGTTTTTTTCGTATTTTTGCAGGCGGAAGTAATTTGCCGATTTTCTTTCATTTTGTTGAAATTTAACGAAATGTTTGTTTTTTGCTTCCATTTTTTGATATTAGTATTGATAAAATAATCCAATTTATGGTCAATTCTGTAGAAAAAAAACAATATGTTCCGCCTCGGTTGACTTCGGTATCTTTCCAAGTCGAGAGTGGTTTTAATTCTAGTTTTGGACGGACGTTCCATTTATTACCGCCTGATGTCGATGCGGCTATTCGTTATGGCGAGGCTGCTAATAGTGGGGCTAATTTCTGGGGAGGTAATTCTTCCACTACGCCATCTTCTTCTAGTTATAGTGAGTATGATTGGCATTGGAATTAATCAGTTGTAATTAATATTTATCATTATATGAAATCTATTAAGTTTTTCGGCTTGGTGTTTGCCGTTTGTGTGGCAGCTTTTATGATTACGGGTTGTCAAAAAGAAAACACAGTGCTTCGTGCGCGCTTCAGTCAGTTCGCTGGCAATGGTAAAATAAGTATGAACAATCTCTCCCCCGTTTGGGGAGGTAATGAAGAGGTGAATGTGAATGGTTCCATTTGCGCTGTGCAGGGCAGCGGTAATTCCGTTCAGCTCACTGTGCCATCTGCAGCTGCTTATAATGCAGTGTTTCCTGCCGAGTTTATGGGTGAGTCGTTGACCCAGATGACTCTCCCTCGTGTTCAGAATTATAAGGTTGATGCTGCAGGTAATCAATTGATCATGTCGCCTATGGGTGCTTTTTGTAATAATAATTCTGGCAGCTTGGTATTCACCCCTATGTGCTCACTTCTGGCTATTAATTGCACCAATAGATTTTCCGGCACTACTTTGGTTATCGACTCTGTGTTGGTGGTGGCTTCGGCTGCTCCGTTGCGTGGTAGCGCCTCAATTGAGTCGCTTACAACTGATGACCGATATGTGAAAATGAATGCTGCCTACTCAGAGATGCGCAACGATCGCGTCTCTCTTTGTAGATTCTCTACCGACGGTGCTACCCCTGTTAGTTTGAATATTTCACTTGCTCCGGGTGCCAGTAAAGTGGTGTATGCTTTTATTCCTGCTATTACTGTTGAAAATAAATTTACTATCAGCTTTTTCGGCCATAATGATGGCGAAAGTGTAGAGCATGAATATGTTATGAGCCAGTCCAATCAGTATGCCGGCACTATTGCCAAGGGGCTGTTGGCCAATGTTCCTTTTTCCATGTCGGCCGATAACCAGCATGATGTTGTAGCCTTTGATGAAGGGGCGCTGAGCGGAGAATTTTCGGTAAGTGCCACTAAAAAGGTTCGTTTCTCCAAGGGCAATCTGCAATATCAAGCTTCTACTAATACCTGGCGTTTTGCCGAGCATCAATATGATATAATTGGTGCAGATAATACGAACATTTCGGCCACTTATGATGGTTGGATCGACCTTTTTGGTTGGGCAACAAGTGGCAGTAATATCAGTAATACCAATGCTGGTGGCGGTAAAGCCCCTTACTATACTAATAGTACAGCATCTATGTATGGAACCACCAGAACCCATATTTCCGGTACGGATTTTGATTGGGGCGTATATAATTCAATATCCAATGGCGGAAATAGACCTGGAATTTGGCGTACTTTGACCCAACCAGAGTGGGCTTGTTTGTTTGCTAGAGATGCTAAATGGGGACTGGCGACAATCTCGGAGGGTAGCACTAGCGTAAATGGCGTAGTCTTGATTCCCGATACATGGAATTTACCTTCTGGTTGCTCTTTTAGTTCGGGTTCAACAAGTGGGTTTAATACAAATATATATTCATTAAGCAATTGGCAATTGATGGAAGATTATGGAGCGGTATTTTTACCATTTGCAGGATGGAGGCAAACTGGCAGTAGTATTTCTTTTAAAAATACAGATGGCGCAAACGACGGCAGTTGGTATTGGAGTTCATCCGCTTTTACTTTGAGCCCACTTAATGGTGGTCATATTGTGAGGTTCTATTCTGGCGGTGTTGATGCGTCATATGCTACTTCTACGTTTCAACATGGATGTGCCGTGCGTCTTTGTTTTGATGTCCAATAAGTGAATAAATGACTAATATGAGCTCCTGGTTGCAGGAGCTCATTTATTATTTTTCAGTATTCCGAAAAAAAGTTGTATCTTTGCAAATTCAATAATTAGATAATACTATTAAGCATGAAGAAGAAATTGACTGAGATTATGGGTGGTAAGAGCGATTACAAATGGACTTATTGTTCGTTGGGCGGTGTCACCCGTGTAAATATTACCTCGGGTGCCGATATTGCTCATTTGGCTGAGTTGGACCAGAAGATGTGGACTGTGTTGAGTTGCCCTGTGAAAGGCTTGGAACTGGATGAGCGCACGCTGGATTTGATTGACTACGACCGCGATGGCAAGATTCGTGTGGATGAAGTAATCACCGCTTCGCAATGGCTTTGCAAGGTGTTGAACAATCCCGATAAGATTTTATTGGGACAGGATTTTATCGAACTCGATGACTTTAATACCGAAAACGAAGAAGGTGCTCAGCTGAAAGAATGTGCCGCCAAGGTTATCCAGCTGATGGGACTGGAGAAGAACTCCATCTCGTTGCCCGAGCTGAACGATTTTCTGGCTCATTACGACGACGATTGCCAAAAGGCTTTAGAAGCATCGCTTGGTGCACTGGCTGTTGACGATGCCCCCTACGGTGCCAATTCCGACGACGCTGTGGCCGCAGTAGATGCTGTGAAGGATAAGATTGCCGACTATTTTATGCGTTGCAAGTTTATCCAGTTCCATAGCGAGAGCACCGCTGCCTTGGATGTCAATGCCGAGAAGGTGGCCGCCATTAGCGAAAAGAACCTTGCCACCTGTGTTGGCGAAATCTCCACCTATCCCATTTCCCGTCCCATAGCCAGCTGTGTGCTGCCCATCAACGAGGGTATCAACCCCGCATGGCAGGCCGCATTTGGCAAAGTCAAGACCCTGGTGCTGGATGTGGATTATCCCGAAAAAGAAAGCCTCACCGAAGCCGAGTGGAATGCCTGCGTGGCTAAATGCGACGCCTATGTGGCTTCCAAGGCCGACAAAACCACGGCCATCAACGACGAGCAGTCGGCCAAAGTGACCGAGGAACACGACGCCATCAAACCCCTTGAGCGTTTGCTTCATCTCAACCGCGACTTCTACACCTTGTTGCGCAACTATGTGATGATGTCCGACTTCTACGATCGCTCCAAAGACGCCATCTTCCAGGCAGGTAAACTTTATATCGACTCCCGTTGCTTGAATCTCTGCATGCGTGTTTCCGATGCTGCCAAGCACCTCAACGACTCCCGCATCAGTGGCATGTTCCTGGTTTATTGCACTTGCACCTCCCGCGTGAAGAACGCCACCATGAATATTGTGGCCGTGCTTACCGATGGCGACCTCGACAACCTCCGCGTAGGCAAGAATGCCGTATTCTATGACCGCAGTGGTCAGGACTGGGATGCCGTAGTCACCCACATCCTCGACAACCCCATCAGCATCCGCCAGGCTTTCTGGTCGCCCTACAAGAAAATCGGCACTTTCATCACCGAAAAAATCAACAAGTCGGCCGCCGAGAAAGAGGCCAAGCAGATGGAAGAAATGACAGCCAAAGCCGACGGTGTTTCGCTCAGTGGTGAGAATAAGGAAGGTCAGAAAAAACAAGCCTTTGATATTGCTAAGTTTGCCGGTATCTTTGCTGCCATAGGTATGGCTATCGGCTTTATTACCAGTGCGCTTACTGGTCTGCTTACCACCTTCTTCAAGAATCCTATCAGCATGGTGCTTTTCGTAGTGCTGATTATGTTGTGCGTTTCGGGTCCTTCCATGTTTATTGCCTGGAGCAAGCTGCGCAAGCGCAACCTGGGTCCCGTGCTCAATGCCAACGGTTGGGCCGTGAATGCAAAGATCGTGGTCAACACCCGTTTTGGTGCCACCCTTACCGAGCTCTCCCACTTCCCCAAAGTGGTGCTCGACGATCCCTTTGCCGAGAAGAAAATGCCCAAGTGGCTTCGCTGGCTCATCTCTTTCTTTGTATGCGCAGCCGCTATTTTCCTGCTGATGTACTTCAACAACTTCTTCGGCCATTTTGAGAAGGCCAAAGCCCTGCACTACGACGAGTCCTCTATCGTATATCGTATCACACATAAAGTTACCAACTCTGTGAAAGAGGGCCTGGCCGAAACCGTGGAGGGTATGAACTCCTCGTTGGCCGCAGCCGACAGCACTGCCGCTGCTAGTGCCGCCAGTGCCGCAGAAATGCCTGCCCCCGCAGCAGAATAATAATTGAAAACTAATAATACTACAATAATATGTACAGAACAAACACTTGTGGTGAACTGAATATCCAGCATGTCGGCCAAACCGTTACCCTTTGCGGCTGGCTCCAGCGCTCCCGCGACTTGGGCGGCATGACCTTCATTGACCTGCGCGACCGCTATGGCATCACGCAGCTCGCCTTCAATATGGAAACCAATGCCGAACTCTGCGAGAAAGCTCGCAAACTCGGCCGCGAATATGTTATCCAGGCCACTGGCACCGTGATTGAGCGTTCCAGCAAAAACACCAAGATACCCACCGGTGAGATTGAAATCGAAGTCAAGGACCTCGTTGTCCTCACCGAGGCCAAGACCCCTCCCTTTACCATTGAAGACAATAGCGATGGCGGCGACGACCTCCGCATGAAATACCGCTACCTCGATATCCGCCGCAATCCCGTGCGCCGCAATCTCGAATTGCGCCACCGCATGGCCATGCTTGTGCGCAACTACCTCAGCGACCGCAATTTCTTGGAGATTGAGACCCCCATGCTCATCAAGTCCACCCCCGAAGGTGCTCGCGACTTTGTGGTGCCTTCGCGCATGAATCCCGGCGAGTTCTACGCCCTGCCCCAGAGTCCTCAGCAATACAAGCAGCTCCTCATGGTGGCTGGTATGGACCGCTATTTCCAGATTGTACGTTGCTTCCGTGACGAAGACCTCCGTGCCGACCGTCAGCCCGAATTCACACAGATCGACTGCGAAATGTCGTTCGTGGAGCAGGAAGACGTGCTCAACATGTTTGAAGGCCTGGCCAAACACCTTTTCAAAGAGGTCAAAGGCCTTGAGTTCGACCAGTTCCCCCGCATGACCTGGCACGATGCTATGCGCCTCTATGGTAGCGACAAGCCCGATATCCGTTTCGGTATGCAGTTTGTTGAGCTCAACGACGTGGTCAAAGGCCATGGCTTCGGCCTCTTTGATGGTGCCGAACTCGTGGTGGGTATCAATGCCGAAGGCTGTGCCGAATATACTCGCAAGCAGCTCGACGCCCTCACCGACTTCGTTAAACGTCCGCAGGTGGGCGCAGGCGGAATGGTGTATGTGAAATACAATGCCGACGGCACTTTCAAGTCCTCCGTTGACAAATTCTATACCCAGGACGACCTTAAGGCTGTAGCCGACAAATTCGGTGCCAAGCCTGGCGACCTGATGCTCATCCTCTGCGGTCCGGCCATGAAGACCCGCGTGCAGCTCTGCGCCCTGCGTCTGGAGATGGGCACCCAGCTCGGCCTCCGCAATCCCGATGTGTATGCTCCTCTGTGGGTAATCGACTTCCCCTTATTGGAATGGGACGAAGAGACCCAGCGTTTCTACGCCATGCACCATCCCTTCACCGCACCCAAACCCGAGGACGAGGCACTGCTGGAAGACCCCGCACGCTGGGGCGACATCCGCGCCAATGCCTACGATATCGTGATGAACGGTGTTGAAGTGGGTGGCGGTTCCATCCGTATCCACAACAGCCAGCTCCAGAACAAGATGTTCCACACCCTGGGCTTTACCGACGAGAGCGCCTACCAGCAGTTTGGCTTCCTGATGGATGCCTTTAGCTACGGCGCACCTCCCCATGCCGGCTTGGCTTTCGGTTTCGACCGTCTGTGCTCGTTGTTCGGCGGTGTAGATAGTATCCGCGACTTTATCGCATTCCCCAAAAACAACAGTGGTAGAGACGTGATGAGCGGCAGCCCATCGCCCATCTCGCAGGAACAACTCGACGAATTGCAGATGGCACTTCATCCTACAGAATAACGAAAAGCCGACCACTTGATGGTCGGCTTTTTTAGTATTATGGTATAATGATGAATTGCAAGTCGGCATCCAGTGCGGGCTGAGGATGCAAGAAGTGCTATTGGGCTATGAGGTCGCAAACCTGACCTCTGGAGGCACGGATTAGATCGTGTGGGTTAATCTTGAACTGGAGGCCGCGTACTCCGGCACTCACATAAACAAATTCGAATGTCTCGACAGAGCTGTGGTAATAAGTGGGGAAGGCCTTTTTCATGCCGATGGGGCTGCATCCGCCACGAATATAGCCCGTGAGGGGCAATAGCTCTTTCATGGGAATAAGATCGCACTTCTTGTTGGCCGTGGCTTTGGCTGCCTTCTTCAGGTCAATCTCGTTGTTGCCGGGCACCACGCAAACAAAATAGCCGGTCTTATCGCCGAGGAGAACCAGGGTTTTGAATACCTGCTGGATATCCTCGCCGAGCTGGGCGGCAATGTGCTCCGCGCCAAGGTCGTTCTCGTCCACCTGGTAAGGGATAAGTTCGTAGGCTATTTTTTGCTGGTCGAGCAGTCGGGCGGCGTTGGTCTTATTTTGCTTTGCCATAGTATTTGAAGGTTTTTGAATTGTTTTTTCGAAATGATAAGAATGGAAGTTGTGTGTTTAAACCGTTGTTATTACCTTAGTTGTGGATAAAAGGCAAAACGCAACTCTGATGGCAAAGATAACACTTTTTTGCGTAAATATCACCCTTTGCCACAAAAGAAGCTTCGCTGATCCTACGGTCATCCTACGGTTATTCTACGGGGTTTCTGCGGCAAGGGGGGTGGTTTACCACCGTAGGATGACCGTGGGATCACCGTGATTTCATTGGAGCCTGGCCTAAAATAGTGCGTGAGCAAGTGTGAAAAAATAGATTTGCATATTTTTTTGTGGAATGTAAAAAAAAGTTGTATATTTGCAAAGATGAAAAATGACAAAAATGATAGCCATTGTTGCGCTAAGTGATAGGCTTTCATGTTTTTGTGATTGTTCGTCAACATGTGGTTGTTGAATAAATTGCTGGTAAAAGAAGCTTCAGGGTGGATTTTTACTGGCAAGTTTGAGGGTGAAGTATGAAGAAAAAAGAACTTTTTCTGATGCCATTGAGGCGGAGGATAAATATTGTAAAAGAAACGAATTAATAACTTAAAAACACACAAACAAAAAAATGAAAGAAAACATGAAACAGGTTTATTTGGCACCTGCAGTACAAGTCAAAGTCGTAGCCGTCGAAAACGGTTTCTTTAACAGTGATCCCATTATGCTCGAGTCTCTTGGCTCGAATGGTACCATTGAGTTCTAATCTAAAACTATTGAATCTAAGAGAAATGAAAAAGAACATTTTTTTTGCTGTAGCTTTTGCTGCACTTGCTTTTGTAGCTTGTAACAAGGAAGAGAATGGTATGGTGGCTCTCAACATCGCAGGTGAAGAATACCAGAATGATGAAAAGCAGGCCTTCTGCAATAGTCAACTTTATTTTACCCCTGGCGATGCTGCTTATGTAAATGGTACTCCGACCGAAATGACCATAAGTGGTGCACGTTCCACTCACGCAAAGCTTTGGGTTCCCGGTAACCAGGCAGGCTATCTCGTAACTTACCCCGCATCCAGTATTAATTACACCGATGGTCAGTACACCACTACTTTTTTGGGTAATGTGAACCTTGTTTCTGCTGACCCCGGTACTACTACTACTTTGACCGAAGCTGCTCGTCAAACTTGGCCCATGTCTGGTTATGCAGCCGAAGCTTCTGCTCCCAACTTCAAGCTTTACAACAATGTTGCCGTCCTTTCCTTTGCTGTGAAGTATGGTATTCAGTTTGCTAGTGCAATGTGGAAAGCTAATGGTCAGGGTATTGATAATACTGTTGACTTCGTTCCCACCGAGTCCAATCTTCCCGACATTTTCATTACCAAAATTGTTGTTAGATCTACCAACATCCGTCTGACTGGCTCTGCTCATTTGGTAAATGCAGATCATGCATTCTCCTCTAGTGCAGACTTCTTTGGTATGGGTCCTCAGTATGTAATGGATGGCGCTCCTATCGCAAATGGCGATCAGGTTGTTGCTACTCTTGATGTTCCCTTCAAGCCCACTCCCTCTATTACTGGTTCTGGCGCTATTCTTGCTCAGACTTTCGGTCATCTTGCTATGGCTCCTTGCATGGATTTTGATAATGGTAAGAGCCTCACTATTTCTTACTATTTCAATGCAACTATCGACGGTACCAATCACCAGTATGTATATACTAAAGAAATGCCCATCACCTCTAACTTCTACCTGGCACGCGGTAAGAGCTTCACTCTTCTTGCAAACTTCTTGACCCCTGCTGCTGACCTTAATCAGTATATTGAGGTTCTCTAATCCAAGTGATTTGATTATCGCTTAGTGCGATTATGATAAAAAAGAGCCGCCCATCGGGCGGCTCTTTTTCTGTACGTATGATTTCTGAACAGATACAAAAAAACGGAACCCTTGCAAGGATTCCGTTTAGATCTATTGAGTGGAAGGTTATTCGATAAAAATGTGTTTGAGGCGGGAGAACGAGCGTTCGAAGGCATTGGCGGGCAAGTAGCGGTAAAGCCAGCGGCGTTGACGGTGGCGTTGGAGCCGCACTTTGAGGTATATTATGGGGTTGGAGATTTTGGGTCGGGACTCCATGTACGACTTGTTGAGGATCATCTCTCTCATTCGCTTTGCGTCGTCCTGGCGAACGGTTCCTATGATATAGTCGCTGAGGTCGGCACCGATGAATTCGGCAGCCAGCTGGGTGAGGAGGTTGAAGGCATCGACCATGCCGATATGGCGAAGCACTTTGTGGCATTCGGAGGGCGATAGCTGCTCTTTGTAGGCATTGAGGAACATGCCCCAGTCCACCACATTGCGCAAAGGCAGTTTGATCTTGGCGGTGAGATGCGAAACGGTGTGCATTAATAGATATACCATGTTGGCCATGGGCGGCAGCTCGCCGTCGGGGCTGGCTTGGGGGAGAGACTGAAGGATGTAGGCTTCGGCCCTTTTTTGGCTACGGTAATGGAGGTCGAGGAAGTGCAGATGGTTCTCGACAGTCACCCCATCTACGGCCATCTCGGAATGTTTGCCGTCAACCATGGCGTCGGGGGCCCCTAACAGTAGGTTGCCCTTTTGATAATTGCCGGGGAAATAGATGTCGATATCGCCGCAAGAGCGTGAATTGGGGTGTGGGTAGAGCTTAGAGAGCGTCATGCCCTTGATTAGGATAATGTCGAGGCCTTCCTCTTTAGCCTGCAAGGTGATTTTGTCGAGCACCTTTTGTTGGTGGGCGTAATGATAATGGGTACGGTCGGCCGAGAGTGCCCAACTTAAGGCAATGTCGCCTTGGGGGCGTTGCGTTGGCGGCATTTGCTCGATTACATCGTTGATCATTGTCACCACCCCATGCTTACGGGCAAGCCAAAATAGCGAAGTCCATTCCTCCTCGGATATTTGAAGGGATGGGCTGGGCATCGTGCTGTTCAACGAGCAACGTAAAAGGTGTAGAAGCAGGTCGATAGTCTTATCCATGGAGAAAAGGGATTACATGAATTTCACCTTCCATTGTCCGTCAACTTTCTGGCAAGGGATTTCCAGATCGTTGCCTAATGTGTCGGGATTGAAGGCATTGGAGGCAACCAGGTGGAGGGTGACAGTGGCGGTGGTGTCGCCTTCGTCGATAGTGGAGCCAAGAACCTTGTATTCGTGAATCACCATGCCCATTTGGTCGATAAGTTCGCTGACTTGCTGGCGGTCGGCTTCGTTCAGATTGGTATAGGTGAGGGCTTTCTCGATATCATAGTCCTGTGTGGCCTGATAGAAGTCGGAAACAACCTTCTCGGGCGAATTATTGTTGCAGGAAGTTAGGGTAAAAGCCAAAAAAGTGGCAAGCAGAATGGATACTTTCTTCATTGTAAATATGAATTTTACAAAATAATACGTGGTGTTAATAAAATGCAAAATTACAAAAAAATATTATTTTATATACTTTTTTTTTGACAATGGCGTTATTTAGGGAACATTTATAGACAAAAAACAACATGTCGCAACTGTTTGTTGGCATATTATGCGGTATCGCTTTGTCGCTGTTTTTCAGCTTCGGCCCTGCGTTCTTTTCGCAGATCCGTACCTCTATTCAATATGGTTACCGCAAGTCGAGCGCTTTCGCCTTTGGCGTGAGTGCGAGCGACGTACTGATTGTTTTTCTGATGCTAACGGTGTTGAAAAATGCCAATTTGTATGAATTGTTGCACAACGTGTGGGTGGCTTCGATAGGTGGCGCTGTGATGGTGGCAATGGGTGTGTATTTCTTTTGCAAGAAGATAAGTACCATTGAAGAATACGAGGGGAATAATCGGACAATCAGATTCAAGGAGTCGGGCGGAGATCCGCGCCGAAGAACGATTTTTTTGCAGGGAGTGGTGATTAATTTGGCCAATCCTGCCATTTGGATCTATTGGGTGTCGGTTATTGCCCTGGTTACGGGCGAGTTTGACCTGCAAGGGATTGAACGATATGCCTTCTTTGCCGGAGTGTTGGGCGCCACGCTTTGTTTCGACCTGCTTAAGTGCAAACTGGCCTCGTTGTTGCAGCGCATTATTACAGCCCATGTGCTGAATGTTGCCAACAAGGTCTGCTCGTTGATATTGTTTGCCTTTGCGGGATATCTGGTTGTTTCGATGGTGTTGTATCAGACAAACCCTAAAGTGCGCGAACGTGAGCAGCAGCCGCAGAAATCTACGGAACTGATGAAGAACATACATAATCGGGTGGATGCCACGAAGAAGCATGCGCACGATACCATTCAAGACACTATACGATATTAAATCATGTTGAGAGAAGAAACTGTTTTCGGACCTATTTTTAGTCGCCGACTTGGCACGTCGTTAGGTATTAACCTTCTTCCAGAGAAGGGTAAGATTTGTAACTTTGACTGTATATACTGTGAGTGCGGTTGGAACAAGGACGGCCGTGACGACACGGTGATCCCCACTGCCGAGAAGGTGCGCACTGATCTTGAAGCGATGCTTAAGCGACTGCAAAGCGAAGGTACCCAGGTGGATTCCATTACCTTTTCGGGCGATGGCGAGCCGACCATCAATCCTGAGTTTCCGCAGATAATTGACGATACGTTGGCTTTGCGCGACAAATATGCGCCAACGGCTAAGGTCTCGGTCTTGTCGAATGCCACCAGGGTGCATCTGCCCCAGGTGTTTGCGGCATTGTGCAAGGTGGATAACCCCATTATGAAAATTGATGCCCCAACAAATGAGTTGATAGAGCGCATCAACAAGCCCGCTCCGGGTTATGACATAGCCCGTGTGGTGGAGGCGCTGAAGAAGTTTGAGGGGAATTTTGTGTTGCAGACCTGTATGCTTCGCAGTGCCGAATATGACTTTGACTCGGCGCGGGGCGAAGTGCTTGAAGGCTGGATGGATATTGTGCGACTGCTGAAACCCAGAGAGGTGATGGTATATACGATAGACCGTCCGACGCCTGCCGAAGGCCTGCAGAAATTCACTGTAGAAGAAATGACAGCGCTGGTAAAGCCGTTGCTTGACGAGGGCTTCAAGATTCAGATAAAAGGCTAAAAATATATTAAAAATTACTTTTTTTTCTATATATCAATAATTTTGTGTAATTTTGCAATTTCAGAGAGTACGATAAAATCGGCTCGAAGCAATTGTATTAACCGCACAATCAATAGGTTGTGCATGTATTAACAAATATAGGAGAACCAAGCTATAGCAGCACCATTTAACCCCGGCGCCCCCAATAATAACAGAGGACGCGGAAGAGGACCCCAAAAAAAGGAGCCCGAACATCAGATTAACGAGCGCATCACTGCTCCCATGGTTCGTGTAGTGGGTGACGGAATGGAACCCACCATCATGAACACCAAAGAGGCTTTGATTAAGGCCTATAACGATGGTCTCGACCTCGTGATGATTTCCCCCACGGCAAATCCTCCCGTGTGTAAGATTATCGAATATCAAAAGTACCTCTACGAGCAAAAGAAAAAAGAAAAAGAGCGCAAGGCTAACTCCACCAAAGTGGTTATTAAGGAAATTCGTCTCAGTCCTCAGACCGATGAGCATGATTTCGAGTTTAAACTGAACCACGCAAAACGCTTCCTGAAAGATGGCAACAAAGTGAAGGTTGACGTGTTTTTCCGCGGCCGTTCGATTGTGTATAAGGAACAAGGAGAAACCCAGCTGCTGAAGTTTGCCGAGGCCTTGATGGAGTTTGGCAAGCCCGAGTCGATGCCCCGTTTGGAGGGTAAGCGAATGCTTATGATTATTGCTCCTAAAAAGTAAACAGCTGGAATGTGGTTGCGTTTGGAAGCCCCAGCGATTAGCTTTGAGGGCTTGAAACAAATGCCACATTCCGCAACATAAAACTACAGAACCGGATTATCGCAAAATATAGTCTAACTTAAAAAACAGTAAAGTAATGCCTAAAATGAAAACCAAGGCCGCTGCTCGCAAGCGTTTCGCTTTCACCGGCACCGGCAAAATCAAGAGAAAGCATGCTTATCATAGCCACATTCTGACTAAGAAAGAAACCACGCAGAAACGTAATCTCGACCACACCGCACTGGTGAGCCGCGACGACGAGAAGCGCGTAAAACGTATGCTTTTGGCCTAGTTGTAGGCCGCAATTGTGTGGGACGGCTGTGAAGTCGCAACCCGCAGGAGTTATTAACCATTATTAAAAGCACCAAAGAGGATTCGGAATGAATCCCGCTTTAATGAAAACAAATTAAACAAACATGCCAAGATCAGTAAATGCTGTAGCTTCCAGAGCTCGCAGAAAAAAGATCCTCAACCGTACCAAAGGTTACTGGGGTAGAGGTAAAAACGTATGGACCGTCGCCAAGAATAAATGGGAAAAAGGTCAGACCTACGCCTACCGCGACAGAAAAAATAAGAAAAGAGAATTCCGTGCATTGTGGATCAACCGTATCAACGCCGGTTGCCGCATCAATGGTATCTCCTATTCTGTTTTTATGGGCGAATTGCACAAGAACAACATCGAACTGAACCGCAAAGTTCTCGCCGACCTGGCTATGAACAATCCCGAGGCTTTCACCGCTGTTGTTAAGATGGTTAAGAAATAAGCCAAACGAAACTGAGTGATTAACCTTTAAAACTTTATGTCATGGGAAAAATTGAATTATTGCAATATGTAGAGGACCTGGTCGAACGCAAAGAGTTCCCCGAGTTCAAGGCTGGCGATACCATCACTGTTCATTATAAAATTAAAGAAGGAAACAAAGAACGTATCCAGAACTTCCAGGGCGTTGTTCTTCAGCGCAGCGGAAGTGGTTCTACTGAGACCTTTACTGTCCGTAAAATCACCAACGGCGTAGGTGTGGAGCGTATCTTCCCCATCTGCAGCCCGTTCATCGAGCAGATCGACGTCAACAAGTATGGCGCTGTTCGCAGAGCTAGAATCTTCTATCTCCGCAAGCTCACCGGTAAGAAAGCCCGTATTAAAGAGAGAAGACACTAATCGACCCTCTAAGCGATATTGTTCGGTTAAAGCGGCGACTTCATCAACAGGAGTCGTCGCTTTTCTTTTTTAGTGTGCAAGTATGGGGCTTGGGGAATGGGGTTTGTGTAAATAATAGAGGTGTGCAGGTATTGGCAGGGGCGTCGGGAGGATGTTTGGTAAATGGTTAATTGGTCGTGGTTTATATGGTAATGTTGTGGCTTGATTGTTATTTCAATGCGGTGGTTTCCTGTATTTTCAATATTATTTGTTGAGAGGTGCAGTGTAAGTGTTTGTTGGGTATTTGTTTGAGATGTCGGCTACAAGGGTTACTTGGCCAATTAGAGGGTAGGAAGTGAGTGCATAGGTGGGTATAATTGTATTTTTTTTGAAAAAAAACAAATAAATGTTTGCTATGTCGAAAAAAAAGTGTAACTTTGCAAACTCAATAAGAGTGTGAAAATGAAGGCAAAAATCGATACTACTATCCAGTTTGGTGGGTTAAAATCAGGTAAATACGTGTATAATTATGTCCTGGATGGTAGCTTCTTTGAAGGCTTCGAAAACGAAGAATTGAGAGATGGAAACGTCGATTTTGCAGTGATTCTGGAGAAAAGCGAGCGTCATTTGCTGATCAATTTTACCTTTAAAGGTAAAATAAAATCACAATGCGATCGTTGCCTTGGGGAGTTGAGCATTCCGGTAGAGGGAGAGCAGACCCTCTGTGTGAAGTTCAGCGACACGGAAACCAGCGAGGATGAAGATGTCGTTTTCCTCCCCGAGGATGCCTACCAGATTGACTTGGGCCAATGGATGTATGAGTATGTGGCGGTGAGTATGCCTATGCAAAAAATCCATCCTGAAGGTGAGTGCGACCCAGAAATGTTGAAGTTCATTAGTGAAGAGCGTGATGATGAGGAAATGGACAGCGACGATGAGGTGAAGGTGTTGCCTGATGGCGAAACAGATCCTCGATGGGAAGCTCTGAAAAAATTACTTGATTAATAACAAATAAAAAAATATAAATTATGCCACATCCAAAACACAGATTCTCGCAGACCAGAACGGCCAAGAGAAGAACGCACGACAGCCTGGAGAAAGCACAGCTCACCACTTGCAGCAATTGCGGTGCTCCGGTAATGTATCACCACGTATGCCCCGAATGCGGTTATTATCGCGGTAAACTTGCCATCGAAAAGAACACCGAGGAGTAATCTCTCCTTATGCTCTAGGCTAAAAGAAAACGCTCTCCTTAGGAAAGCGTTTTCTTGTTTTGTATTGTCTCAAATGGTGCTATTCAATGATGTCGGCATAGAGGTCGTTTTCGAGAGCCTGAGTGATGCGGACTTGGTAGAATTCACCAATAGTTAATGTATGGTGCGAGGCGATGATTACCTCGTCGTCCACCTCGGGACTGTCGAACTCGGTGCGGCCAATATAGTAGTCGCCCTCTGCTCGGTCCACCAGCACTCGGAAATCCCTGCCTACGCGCTGTTCGTTCTTGGCAAGGGATATCTTCTCCTGAATGGCCATAAGTTCGCTTACACGACGTTGTTTCTCATCCTCGGGGATTGGGTCGCCAAGCGGTTCGGCGGGTGTTCCTTCTTCGGGCGAATAGGCAAAACAACCCATACGGTCAAACTGTGCTTCGGATACGAATTGTTTCAGTTCCTCAAACTCTTCCTCCGTTTCACCGGGGTAGCCGACGATGAGGGTGGTGCGAATACTCACATTAGGGAGTTTTTCGCGGAAAGTACGCAAGAGATTAAGGGTTCCTTCGCGGTCGATACCACGTTGCATGGATTTAAGGATGCGGCTGTTGATGTGCTGCAAGGGAATGTCGATATAGTTGCAGATGTTGTCGTGGCGACGTATGGCATCAATGGCATCAATGGGGAAGGAGGTTGGGTAAGTGTAGTGCAGTCGGATCCATTGTGCGCCACTTTCGGTAGCCAGGCGGTCGAGAAGTTGACCTAAAGCTCGGTGTCCATATATGTCAACGCCATAGTATGTGGTATCCTGAGCGATGACAATAATCTCTTTAACACCTTGGGCAACTAATTGCTGAGCTTCGTTGACCAATTCGTCGATCGGACGTGATTGATGTTTGCCTCGAATAAGCGGGATGGCACAATAGGAGCAACTACGGTTGCAACCTTCGGCTATTTTGAGATAGGCGTAGTGTTTGGGGGTGCTAAGTTTGCGGGCTGCGGTAAACGGTTTTTGGCAGGACGCAGATTGGTCGGTCCAACGCAAAGTATCGGCTACGATTGCCTCCCATTCGTGCACACCATACCATGCGTCTATTTCGGGCATTTCGTTGACAAGTTCGTCGCGGTAACGCTCTACCAGGCATCCAAGGGCAATCAAGAGGCGACTACGGCCGTCCTTGTTGTGGCGGCGCTGGAAATTAGTCTTGTCGTTTATCTGTTGCAACAGCATATTTACCGACTCTTCTTTCGCATCGCCAATAAAGCCGCAAGTGTTAATGATGACAATATCGCAGTCGTTCTTGTCTCGTTCGAAATAGACTAAATGTCCAGCATCGCGAAGATGACCTGCAATATTCTCGGTATCGACTGTATTTTTGCTACAGCCCAGAGTGATGAGATTAACTTTCATACTATTTCTTTTGGTCAAAAAGACTATCAACAAAATCCTCTGCGTTGAAGATTTGCAGGTCGGTCATTTTCTCGCCCAATCCAATATAGCGTACCGGGATTTGGAATTGGTCGCTGATGCCAATGATAACACCGCCTTTGGCGGTGCCATCAAGTTTGGTGAGGGCAAGAGCGTTGACATCGGTGGCTGCGGTGAACTGTTTGGCCTGCTCTATGGCATTCTGACCAGTGCTGGCATCGAGGACGAGCAAGACTTCGTGCGGTGCATCGGGCATGAGCTTCTGCATCACTTTGCGTATTTTCCCCAACTCATTCATCAGGCCGACTTTGTTGTGTAATCGTCCGGCGGTGTCGATGATGACAACGTCCATATCTTTTGACAGGGCTGACTGGAGCGTATCGTAAGCAACCGAAGCAGGGTCGGCATTCATACCTTGCTGAACAATGGGCACATCAACCCTTTCAGACCATAATTGGAGTTGCTCCACGGCGGCTGCGCGGAAAGTGTCGGCAGCGCCAAGCATAACCTTTTTGCCAGCTTTTTTGTATTGATAAGCTAATTTGGCGATAGTGGTGGTTTTGCCAACGCCATTTACACCAACAACGAGAATGACATAAGGTTTCTTGGGAAGTGGAGAATCGAAATCCTCGGGGAAACGGCCATCGTGTTTTCTGAGTAATGCTGATATTTCAGCACGGAGGATGTTGTTTAATTCGGATGTGCTGATGTATTTGTCGCGTTTGATGCGTTCCTGAAGTTTTTCAATGATTTTCAATGTGGTTTCCACACCTACATCGGAAGTAATCAACGTTTCTTCAAGATTGTCGAGAACACTGTCGTCAACGGTCGATTTGCCCAAGATGGTCTTGGTTAGTTTGGCGAAAAAGCTCTCTTTTGTCTTGCTCAAACCTTGGTCGAGCGACTCTTTCTTTTCTTTTCTACTAAATAGTCCCATAGCTTTTCTTTTTAGATTATTGGAAATGGATTTATTTGATGCCCAACTTTTTGTTCATGACAGGGCGTATTTCGTCGTCGAAAATCTTTTGATATTTATCAAAAGGATATCTTGCGTTGTCGCCAGAGGCGAAATACCAAAGGATAATGACGAAATCGTTGGCCGATTTGTAGCCTTGAACTACAGTGAGCTGCTGCTGGTCGCTTTTGAAGATGCCAAAAGAGGGGAAACCCATGCGTTGACCCAGTACTTTTTTTGCAAAAGCATGGGAGTTCGGGCGGCCGTTGGTGGCAGGACTGTTATGGTATTTTTCGCCGTGCCAGGTAAACTCGGAATTGCCCTCGGCGTCAAATTTTACTGGAATGTAGTAGGTGTTGAGGATTTTGGCGACAGTGGGATCGGTGAAGGTCTCACGATCCATTTTTTTGCACCATCCGCACCAAGAGGTGTAGAAGTCAACAAAGAAGAGTTTTGCATTGCTTCGTGTATCAGTCTTGGACGCTTGCTCGATAGTTTTCCACGAAACAGACTGAGCCTGCACTCCGCTTAAGAAAAAGCAGAAGATTGTAAGAATTGGAAGTAGTTTTCTTGTCATATTGTTGTGTTGTTTTTGCTGAATAAATATGTTTTATATGATTACCATTCGTATTGCCAATCGGCATCGAGTTCCTCGGATTTGGGGTCGTAAACTTCTTCGCGCTCCTCGCGGTCTCTTATGCGGAAGAGGCGTCCTAGCCAGTCATCCTTTTTAGAGAACGATTGAGTGGAACGTTGTTTGTCTTCCTCAATGATTAAAGATATTTGTTTGATATAGTTCTCGACATAAGAGTGGGGGTGCATTTCGTCGTAATGGATGCGTGACCCGGTATAATAGTGGTGGATAATGCTGTCGTAGCTGATGCCCAAGCCTACCATGCGGATAGTGCCCTCTTGGCTAAGTCCTACACCATGGCCGAAACCGTGACCAGAAAGGGTGACTCGATGTGCAGTGCTGTCGTAGATGACCGAGAAAAAGGTTGATTTAAGTTGGAAGTCGGTGCGCACACGCGTAAGGGGTACATCACAAAGACGAACTTTGCGCTGGGGTTGTGCAAAGTGGAGGAGCTGGTGACGGATGCTGTCGTTGGCAATATTGAGTTTGTGTTTGGTGGAGAAATAGTTAAGCCATTTGTCTTCGTTGACCACCTTCACCCATTCGCTCTGCCGCATATGATAGGAAAACGTGTCGGGGACGGAGCGAAGGTAGGGTAAGGCAGCGCGCCAAACATCCTCAGAGTTGGCCGTCTGGCCTCCGCTGTTGGAGTGGAATGGGGTGTCGATTAGTTTGCCATCGGCATCTACAATGGTCATGCCGCTGCTCTGCATTGTGCCAAGCATTATGTCGGGCCGAACACAGCGATTGAGATAAGCTTGGCAGTGCACCTGATCGCAGAAATTGTAGCCTTCAGCCTGGTGCTTATGAATGTTCTTCATTGCCCACGTGCGGGATATGATGGCCTGGACCCTAAAAATGTCTGTTTGCGTCCCGTATATCTCGGATTGGACAACACCGCCTATATATGTCTCAAATTCCACATCGTTGATGAGTAAAAGCTTGCCATTCTTGCCTATTGAGACAATCAGGTCGCCTTCGTAGGTGCGCTGCTTGATATTACGGGGATTGAGGCAAAGGATGCAGGCCGTGTCGGTGGCTGAAAAAGTGACCTTGGTATGGTTGCCGTAATCGTAGCCGTCGATAGACACATGCACCTGTTTGCCGTTGGGGGTAAGCTCCACCGATTTGCCGTCGCCCACGGCCGACTCGATAAGTGTTGTGTCGTTTGCATAAAGGTTATATAATCCCAAATCAAAGGACACATTGAGTAAATCGACCGTATTGTTGGAGAAAAGTCGTACTTTCACGCGGTCGGCAGAAGCACTTAGCGTGAAAGTCAGCAGGCAGAGTATGGATATTAAATATTTCAAAATATTTATTGTTTCATTGATTTAATTATCTCATCGGCAGTGCGTTCAGATGCTCCCGCGTTGCCAAGAATTTGAAACATCCGACTGTATCCGTTGAATATTCTCGTTCGGACTTCATCTTCAATGGTAATGCGCTCAAATTCCTTTTGGATGTTTGTGTCGTTAACATCATTTTGAATCAATTCGGTCACGACAGGGGCGTCTGATATCAAGTTGACTAATGAGATATATTTGATTTTATCGCCGATAAGTATGCGAGCAATGGCCGCAGATATGGGGTTGGCCTGATAGCATACCACTTGAGGCACATTGAAAAGTGCGGTTTCCAGTGTTGCTGTGCCCGAACAAACTACAGCGGCATAGGCTTTGGATAGTAGCGGGTATGTTTTATCGTAAACCACATCCACATTTTTGATGTCGGCAAGGTAGGGTTGATAGAATTGGTCACCCAGCAGGGTCATGCCCGCAATGACAAACTGAAATTCGGGATGGCGGCTTGCCAAGCGTAGCATTGGGGGAAGCATTTTCTTCAGCTCCATTTTTCTGCTACCGGGCAGTAAGGCGATGATGGGTCGGTCGTATTCTTTGATACCATGTTCGGCCATCTGGAATCCGGCTATTGCGTCAAGTAGTGGATGGCCAACATACACGGCTTGCGGGAATGCGTTCTTGGCATAGAAATCTTGCTCGAACGGAAGTATGTAGCATAGCTTGTCCAGGTCTCGGCGCATAGTTTTGATGCGGCCTTTTTTCCATGCCCACAGCTGGGGTGAGATATAATGGACGTTTTTGAATCCGTTTGCATGAGCAAACTTGGCAATTTTGAGATTGAAGCCCGGATAGTCGATATACACTATCACATCGGGTTGAAACTCCATGATATCCTTCTTGCAGAATGAAATATTGCCCAGGACCGTTTTCAAGTGCATGGCCACCTCAACAAAACCCATGTAGGCTAAGTCGCGGATATGTCGCACCTGTGTGCCTCCTACTTCTTGCATGGCATCGCCTCCCCAGAACCGTATCTGGGCATCGCTATCCTTTTTGAAGATAGCGCGCATAAGATTGGCTCCGTGTAAATCGCCCGATGCCTCGCCGGCAATGATGTAATATTTCATCGTGTAGTTGGTTTATTCAAATGTAATATATCTATATTTTAATAAGTACCACATGAATATCACAAAAGTGATAAAGAGTGTGGTTACCACAGCTTTGAGCGTGAGTGGGCAACTCTTCTCTTTAGCATAGTATCGCAACAAAAGCAGTGGGGCAACAAAAATGGCGGCGAACCAGCGCAAGTGTTCGGTAATGGAAACTCCACAAGCCACCAGTCCGAGCGCCAGCAATGCGGCGCAGATGATTTCCAAGGCTACCACGAGCACAACTCCGAAAGTGGGATTATTGCGAAGGAGAAACTTTTTCATGATTCGAGATTCTTTAATGTAGATATACTTGTGACATCAGTGAAGTCGGGCGAGATGGGAACAGCGGTCACATAACCTTCGCCTAATAGGTATTGGTCAGTATCCTCGCCCGGATTCTCGCATACAAATTTACCCGTCATCCACCAATAGGGGCGGCCAACAGGGTCAATCCTTTTCTCCAAACTGTCTTTCCATGCGGCTTTGGCTTGGCGACAAACCCTGATACCCTTTATCTGCTCGGCAGGCAAATAGGGGATATTTACATTCAGTGCCGTGTACTCGGGAAGAGGGCTTTCGAGTACTTGATGAATGATGTGTCGAATGGCTTCGGTGCAACCATCAAAAGAAGCTGAGGGACTATGTGTCAACAAGGAAAAGCCAATGGCGGGATACCCGTCAAGGCAAGCTTCGATAACGGCTCCTATGGTGCCGGAATAAACCACATTGACAGAAGCGTTGCTACCGTAATTGATGCCCGACAAAACAAGGTCGGGGCGGCGGGGGCAGAAATGCTCGTGACCCATCTTCACGCAGTCGGCGGGGGTGCCGTCGCAAGCATAGTATGTGATGCCGGGCTCTTCATCCACCAAAAAAGCACGCAATGGTCGGGTGCAGGTGATCGACGTACTCACACCTGATGCATTGTGGTCTGGCGCCATGACAATGACATCGCCAAACTCTCGAGCAATCCGTGCCAGATGTCTGATGCCACGAGAATTTACTCCGTCGTCGTTGGTGATTAGGATGAGCGGCTTCATAGGCTATTCTTTTGCAAATGAACTCGAAGTGCCGCCGAGGAAGAAGCTGGCGGGTTGAAGGATATTGTCAAACACAAAGTACTGAATCAACACAGTGTCTTTGCTATCGATGATGGCGTACAGTCGGTTGAGGTCGAACATATCGTACATATTTTCATCGGGCATCACTAGGCTGTCGGTAGGATTGTTGTATTTCAGATAGGTCTTAACCTCACGTGTTTCGCCTTCTGTATTGGTCACTTTCAGTACGGCGCGGGGAGCTGAGTTGAACGAAGTCTCCATATTGGAATTAGGTACTCTGCTGGCAAATTCGTCGAAATTAAGATTGGCGAAGCACGAAAGCATCTGCGCCACGCGGGCAGTGTCGAAGTTAGGCACCTGAGCCTTATCTTTGATGAATACAAATCCGTCGCCATCGCGTTTTACAGCGTAAGACTCAGAAGGATCGTTGGGAATATCAAGCTCCACTTTGTCGAGGTGATGAATGTCCCAGTGCACAATCTCGTGGCTGCGCCAAAGCATAGGATCGGTGACAAATCGAGGCGTGAGGTATCCGCGGAAGCCAGGGATATGAATGATGAAGGGTGCTTTATCGCCTTTGCGGAACATGTGGCACGCCATCATATCCTGCGTTTCATGACCTACGAAATATGTGACAGTCAGTTTCTCATGCGGGAAAAGTCTGAATTTGCCATTAAACAGGTCAATCATATATTTACGCTGATACACTTCAACTTTCACGGCACGTGCCGAAATCAGTTTGATGGCTTGAGGCACGGCATTTTTGTTCACCTGCTGGCGTATGCGCATATCATGGAGCGTCTCAAGGAGCAGGTCAACCATACCCTGGCTGGCGGGGAAGGTGCCATCTACCAGCCAAGTGGAGTCTTCGGGGCTGTTGGTGCTACGTTGCAGCAGCACGTGGGTGTTCTCTTTATCGGCAAGGTATATCTTAGTGACGGAAGCGATGTCTTCCACATGAAAATCCTGGTCGAAAGTTGCATCCTTTGCTCCATGTTTGGCAATGAACAGGGTAATGATGCCCAGCACCAGAACTACTGCAATTATTATAAAATTTCTCTTCTTCATTTTTTACGATATTGTTTGCGACGGATAATGACAATTACGATACCGGCCAAGATAATGATGCCGGAAGGAATCAGGATGTTGATAAGCTGATAGCCGATACGATCCTCTTTTACTTTCATCACATCAAGCTTGCGGATCTTGATGTTACGAGAACGACTAGCAATAGAACCCTCTTCGCCAACGAGATAGTCTATACAGTTCAGCATGAGCTCCTTGTTGGCATACATGGTTTCGGTGTAAAAATCGTAGCCGAGGGGGTATCCGGTGCCATCGTTGAAATTGAAGCGATTCTTAATCATATCGCCATCGGAGAATACAATCATGCGGGTGCTGTCGCCATCGGCTCGGTAGCCCATAGCGGGCAAGTCCATGAAGTCGGGGGTGAGGCGGTTGCGGAACATCGACTGGAATTTGCCTTCCAACAGCACGGCAACGGGCACGGTGCTGCGGTTGAAAAGACGACGGTCGGGTTCAATTTTGGCTTCATTCAAATCGTAGATGGTTGGAGCGTTCTTTACCCGCGAGAATTCGGACGTGGCCAGCAATACGGTCTTGTCAATTCCATTGTCAATCAAGTCGATTGAACTTACATAGTCGGTCTTAATCAAGTCGAGATTGCGCACAATGGGATGTGGCGAAAGCGGAACTATCTCGGGGAAATACATCCAGGGTTGGAATTCAATCTGGGGTTTGTCGCCCACCATACCCACGGTCATGGGAATGGGGCGGCAACGAACATCCAACAACATGTCGGGATTAACACGAACACCATAGGTGAACAGCATTTCTTCCAAGTTCAGCGGCAGGCGTGTGGCTACAGCCTGGCTGGCATACTGCAAACTGTCCATATCAGCATCCAGCGGGTCGATAAGCCAGAGCAGTTTTCCGCCATACATCACATATTGGTCCAGAATATAGAGGTCTTGGTCGGAGAATGGCTTGGTGGGTTTTGCTATGATGATAAGGTCGTGCTTGTTGTGGAAATGGTAAGTGGAGTCTTTGGGATCAAGAATTCTGGTGGTCAAAGAGTTGATGTTGCCATCCAAGCGGGCGGTGTCCAGGTTGTAGTATTCATAGAGTGAGGTGATCATATCCGACATGTTGGGCAGTTCCAGCTCACCATGGCCTCGCATAAACGCTACCATAGGCTTCTGTCCGCGAGCAAGTGCACGGATGGGGTTGGAAAGCACATATTCCAGGCTTTGAATGGAATTGTTTAACAGCTGGGTCTGGTCAACGTATTTCTGGCTCTGCAATAGTTGGATGGAGGTTTCGCCACCTTTGTAGATAACGTCGGCGGCCGGAATCAGCACTTGTGTGGTGACACCATTGCCGTTGCTTACCTGAATCTGTGTGGGCTGTATGCCTTTCTGAGCCAACTTTTGGTAGAAGACTTTGCGTTCCTCGGGATTGTCGAAATTGTTTGGGTTCACAAATTCGTACTGCACATTCTTGTTGTAGGCACGGAACTGGTTGAGCATTTCCTTGGTCTCGTTCTGCAGACGTTTGAAATCGGCAGGGAACTCGCCTTCCAAGTACACGCGATAGAGCAGTGGCTCGTCGATTTTCTTAAGCAGGTTCTTGGTCGATTTCGAAAGGGTGTATCTTTTCTCCGAGGTGAGGTCAAGTCGTCCAAAAACATAATAGCCAATCACATTGGTGAAGATGACAATCAGTATGCCTGCCGTGAGCTCAATCCAATGGCTGCGGCGCAAGTCCTTTTTGTTGTGCCAGCCATGCCATTTGCGGCTCTGCAGTACAATGCGGGTGGCCATCATAAAGAGGGCGATGATGCTGGCGTAGTAGATAACGTCGCGAGTGTCAACAACACCACGACTGATGGATTCGTAGTGATAGCTCATGCCCAGCGAACGCACGAAAAGGTCGGCGTTGCCCAAGAAACCCATTCTGTAAATGGCGTCGAATCCCAAGTGCATGAAAGCGCTCATCAATGCGGCAGCAATAAACGCCACAATTTGGTTGTTGGTGATAGAGCTGGCAAAAAGACCAATGGCCACAAACGCAGCACCCAGCATCAGCAGTCCGAGATAAGAGCCGGCCACGCTACCAGTATCAATATTGCCCACAGGATCGCCGAGGGTGACCACGCTAATGTAGCATACCAGAGTGGGCAGCAGGGAGATGAACACCAGCACAAATCCGGCCAAGAACTTGGCCCAGATCAGTGTCATCTCGCTCAGCGGCTTGGTGAGTAGCAATTCCATAGTGCCGTTCTTCTTCTCTTCGGCAAACATGCGCATGGTGATGGCGGGAATGAGAAAGAGATAGAGGAATGGTCCGATGATAAACAAACCATCCATGCCGGCATAGCCGTAGTCAAGGATGTTGAAATCGCCCTTGAAAACCCAAAGCATCAGTCCTGTCAGGACCAAGAATACAATAATCGTCAGGTATCCTATCAAGGACGAGAAAAAGCTGGCGAGTTCTTTTTTAAAAAGTGTGAACATTTTTCAATTTCAGATAGTTGGTGGGAGTCTTATTCGGAAAATTTGAAGCGTCTGGATTTGAATGAACGACCCTGATAGTCGCCCAAAGATAGCTCATAAACCACTTCGGCCATTAGGCTGGTGCATTTGGTCATGATTTCACGGTCGATGTTCTCCGAGATATCGCTAGGCACATGAATATGGCTGCTGCCCATGTAGTTGGTGAACACCAGCGAAGGAATGCCAATCTGGGCAAAAGCGGCTGCGTCGCCTTTCGGATAGGTGTGCATGTCGCGCACCATCGATTTGGTGGAGATAGAGTCGTTGCGTGATGCGATTTCCCACAACAGAGGGAATCGTTTGTTGCCCAATACAGCAATACTATCGCCCGAGCCAATGCTTTGTGCGTTGATGAAGCATTCCACATTTCTCAGGTTGCTGAGGTTTGACACAAAGATTTCGGAACCTAAGTTCTCCAATTCGCCACCCGAAAACAGCACAAAGATGATGGAACGTTTGTTGTACTCAATGCTTTTAGGCGCATTCGAGGTCAGCAGGCGGGCTGTTTCCAGCACAGCGGCAACACCGCTGGCATTGTCTTCGGCACCAGGAAACAGACATGTGTTGCCCTGCATTCCCAAGTGGTCCAGGTGGGCGCCAACAACAATATACTCATTCTTCAGCTTGTCGTCATAGCCAGGCAGATAGCCAATCACATTGGCGGTTTTTGCGTTGGGACGGTATTTTGCGTTGATGTTGATCTCGAATTTCTTACGCAGGTGGAAAGACTGTGGGCGCATGGTGTTGTTCAGCAAGAAGATCACAGAGTCCAAGGTAAACTTCTCATCGGCCAGCAGCTCGGTGCCCATGTCCATAGTGGGCTGAACCACAGGGCAGGTGGACTGGTGGGAACCTTCGCCGCAGTAAGCCTGGTGTTGGACTTCGTAGGAATGGCAGGTCTCCGACATGTTGATGCACACCAAACCGATGGCGCCGTGTTTCAGTGCTACTTCGGCCTTTTGGCGCATGGTCTCATATCTGCTGGCCACTTTGTAAGGCACAAATTCGGGCACACCGCTTAAGCAGAGTACGATTTTGCCCTGCACGTCAACTTTCTCGTATTCGTTGAAGCCTATGGCATCGATACCCCATCCGCAGAAAACCACGGGAGCATTGGTGTATC
Organism: Bacteroidales bacterium; assembly: GCA_024400545.1. GTDB lineage: Bacteria > Bacteroidota > Bacteroidia > Bacteroidales > P3 > Colimorpha. Next base: position 26,107 of record JAKSMO010000028.1, read on the forward strand.
CGCGACCCGTCATGCTGGAGCAAACATAGTCGCGGCCCAACACATAGCGGGTGCGGGTGTCGTTATCATTGACGTAGGTGTTGAAATTGCAGTTTTCAATCTCGTTGTATTCAACCTCAAAGTACTGGCCCCATTCGCCTTCCCAAGGCTTCACACCGTAGGATGCGAGCACTTCGGCGCAGTAGTCGGCAGCCGACAGATAGGCTTTGGAACCAGCCATTCGACCTTCATATTCCGACGATGCCAGAATGCGGACATGCTTCATCAGCGTGTCGGTGTTGGCGCGCAAAAGGGTGTCCTTCTCAAGCAGAGCCGATACCTGAAGGGTCGTGTTCTTCTTGTCTTTTTTCTTGGACTTCTCCTTGGCTTTAGCTTCCTTCTTGTCGTCCTTTTTCTTGTTGTTGCCTTGCTTCTTCTGTGCATCAGCAACCGACGGCAGCAGAACGGCAATAATGGCGAACATAGCAATGAGCTTCTTCATTTTCATGAGCTTATTTATATTATATTATTTTATTATTTTTTGATTATAAGTAAATTAATGCCGTGGGTGTCACGGCATCCGAACTGCAAAGATACGAATTTTTTTCAATTTCAGCCCATTAAATGAAATAATTTTTTGTTTTTGGTGGCGCAAAGTTCTATGGGCCGAGTCTGCCTGTCTCTCTGGCATAGCGTCTCTTTTTCGCAATAATATGCAAAAAGAGGTGCCGCTTGCCTTTCTTTTTTGGGTGAATCAGGGGCTCGTAATCCATCACTCCTCGCTGCTCTGCGAGATGAATCGCCGGTAGGCGGAGAATGTGTTGGCGCGCGAAAGGAATCCCAAGTACCTTCCGTCCTCGTCAACCACAATAAGGTTGTACCGGTTGCTCAATTGGAATTTTTGCACCACGTCGCTCAACTTCTCATTCACGTGCACAATGTCTTTGTCGTCAAAAGTCATCATCAGCTCCTTCACCGTCAGGGTGTCGTATTGGTCGGTGTCGAAAATGATGTTTCTAATGTCGTCCATTACAATGAGTCCGAGAAATTTATTTTCGTCGTTCACAACAGGAAACAGATTGCGTTTCGACTGCTTTATGGCTTCCACAATATCACGCAAAGTACCATTCTCAGGCACTGTCTTAAAGTTGTTCTCAATCAGTTTCTCAAGGTCCATCAATTGCCAAGCCGAAGCGTCTTTGTTGTGGGTCATCAAGTCGCCTTTCACGGCCAGTTTTCGGGCGTAGATGGAGTGTTTCTCAAATGGCTGAACGCAAATGTAGGTTACTGTGGCTGTGATAAGTAGCGGCAGCATCAGTGCGTATCCTCCCGTAATCTCGGCAATCAGAAACACGCCCATAAAAGGTGCGTGCATCACACCCGTCATCACGGCGGCCATGCCCACCAATGCGAAGTTGGCTGTGGATTGCGGCGGCAGGCCTATATGGTTGCACAAAGCGGCAATAAAATAGCCGCTCAGTCCGCCCACGATTAACGACGGACCAAAGGTACCGCCCACACCTCCGCTGCCAATAGTGGCTGCGGTGGCTATTGGTTTTAGCAAAATCAGCACCAGCAGAATGCCTAGGGCAAACCATTCGTTTTCCCTGAAGGTGTTGAACACACTGTTGGCAAACAATGGGTCGCTGTTGCTGCCATTTAGCAGTTCGCTTATGGCCCAATATCCCTCGCCATAGAGTGGCGGAAACAGGAATATCATCACACCCAAGGCCAAGCCGCCCCAAACGCATTTGCTTACCCAGTTTCTGCGTTTGGCAAACCAAGATTCAACCTTGTCGGTGATACGCAGAAAGTAAACCGAACTGAGTGCGCAAAATACCCCTAATACTAACAAAAAAGGTATTTGGTGCAAGGTGAAATCTTCGGTCACATTAAAGGCAAATTGCACATCGGCACCCATTAGGTAATAGGCTACAGTCGAAGCTGATAGGGCTGAGATTAGTAAGGGCACAGCGGTGGTCATCGTCATGTCGAACATCAACACTTCCACCGTAAAAAGCACCCCGGCCAACGGGGCTCCAAAAATACCGGCTATAGCCCCGGCCGCACCACAGCCCAATAGTAGTTTCACCCCTCGTGCGCTCACGCGGAAAAAACGCCCTACGTTTGATCCTATGGCACTACCCGTTGATGCTATCGGGGCCTCTAGTCCTACGCTGCCGCCAAAGGCGACTGTGATGGTGGAAGCCACCATCGATGTGTACATATTTCTTGGTGGCAGCTGTCCCCGTTTGCGCGATATGGCCAGCAATACATTGGGGATGCCATGGCCTATGTTGCCTTTAATAATATATTTTACAAATAATACTGTTACGAGCACCCCGATAAAAGGCGAGATGAAGATGAGCGTATTACCTCCGCCTAGCATAAAATGGGTGTCGCCAAAAGCCATCACATAATGCCCCACCCAGTGCACGATGGTTTTGAGCAACACGGCAGCCATGCCGCTCAATAGTCCTACAACAACGCTTAAAAACAATAAATATGATTGTTCCGAAACGTGTTGCAAACGCCATATATGCAACTTTTTATATGTTTCTACAGTGGTCATTTCTAACAAAAAGTGATTACGCAAAGATACGATTTTTTTTTAAATTGCGTTATTTATAATTGATAAATACATATAATTTGATTTATAGCTATTAGAAATTAATCTGTTATGAAACGTAATATTACCTTCTTCCTCACCTCGGCTTTGCTGCTGTCGTCGTGTGTTTCGATGAAAGAGTACGAGTCGTTGCAGTCGCAATATTCCCAAGCCAACAAGAGCGCCGCATTGGCCAAGCAGGAGTTGCAGGAATTGCGCGAAGAAAATGCCGAGTTGGTCCGCCAAAGTCAGGCCATGACCATGACGCTTAGCGATATGACCGATGCCCGCCATGAGTGCGAGGCCACGCTCACTTCTCTCAATAGGGCTTATGCGGCTTTGCAGTTGCATTACGATACCACGGTGGAGAACTACATGCAGCAGATTACCGGTAAGAATCGCGACTTGTCCAAGGCCAACAAGCTGCTCGAACAGCGCAATCGCGAGCTGAACCAGAAAGAGGAGCAGATGCGCCAGCACCAAAAACAGCTCGAAGAAAGACAGGAGCAAATGGAGCAGAACCAAAAGGCCATCAGCCAGGCGCTCGAGTCCAAGCAGATTGAGATCGAAACCTTGCGCAGCTCCGTGGCAAAAGCATTGGTGGGCTTCTCCGACAAGGGCCTCAATGTGGAAACTAAGGATGGCAAGGTGTATGTCTCTTTGGAAGATCAGTTGCTTTTTGCTTCTGGCAGCTGGGAGGTTTCGGCTCAAGGTGTCGAGGCGCTGAAGTCTTTGGCCAAAATCTTGCAGGACAATCCCAAACTTACCATTATGGTAGAGGGCCATACCGACAACGACGCTTTCCGTGGCACCACGGCGGTGAAGGACAATTGGGATCTCAGTGTTATGCGAGCCACTGCCGTAGTGAAGCAGTTGCTCAAACTCGGACCCCAAATCGATCCCTCCAGGGTGGTGGCTGCCGGCCATGCCGAGTATGCGCCCAAGGTCCGTAACATCAGTGCCGCCAACAAGGCAAAGAATCGTCGCACCGAGATTATTCTCACACCGCAAATCAAGGATGTGCTTAATCTCTTGGGTCAGTAATTCCTATACCCCACCTGAGTTTATCGATACAAAAATAAAATTACCCCGGAAGTCGAACACTCCCGGGGTAATTTTTTTTGTTGTCGAATCGTATTATTGGCGTGCTTCCATGAGCAGTTCCATCATCTTGGTGGCCGATGCGCTCACAGGGGTGCCAGGGCCGAAAACGGCGGCTGCGCCTGCCTGGAAAAGGTAGTCGTAGTCCTGTGCGGGAATAACACCGCCAACCACTACCATGATGTCGTCGCGGCCCAGCTTTTTGAGCTCTTCAATTACTTGGGGCACCAGGGTCTTGTGGCCTGCTGCCAACGAGCTGACGCCCAGAATGTGCACATCGTTCTCAACGGCCTGCTTGGCAGCCTCGGCGGGAGTCTGGAAAAGGGGACCCATATCCACATCAAATCCGAGGTCGGCATAGCCGGTAGCAACCACCTTGGCACCACGGTCGTGACCATCCTGGCCCATTTTGGCCACCATGATACGGGGTCTGCGGCCCTCGAGTTTTGCAAACTCGTCGGTGAGCTGCTGTGCTTTCTTAAAGATATCGCTTTCTTTAGTTTGAGTACTATACACGTTGCTGATAAGATTGATTTTGGCTTTGTAACGGCCATATACTTTTTCGAGGGCATAGCTGATTTCGCCCAACGATGCGCGCTTGCGGGCAGCGTCGATAGAGAGTTCCAGCAGGTTGCCCTTGCCAGTCTTGGCGCACTCGGTCAGTGCATCCAATGCTGCCTGCACTTCCTCGTTGTTGCGCTCGGCGCGCAGTTTTGCCAGGCGGGCAATCTGAGCCTCACGCACGGCGGTGTTGTCCACCTCCAGGGTCTCAATGGGATCCTCGTGGTCCAGACGGTATTTGTTAATACCCACGATGGTATCCACATTGGAGTCGATACGGCTCTGCTTGCGGGCCGAAGCCTCCTCAATACGCATTTTGGGCACACCGCTCTCAATGGCCTTGGCCATGCCGCCAAGAGCCTCTACCTCCTGTATGTGGGCCCAGGCGCGGTGCGCGATTTCGTGGGTGAGGGTTTCTACATAATAGCTGCCAGCCCAGGGGTCAACCACGCGGCAGATATTGGTCTCTTCCTGCAGATAAATCTGGGTGTTGCGGGCAATACGTGCGCTGAAATCAGTGGGAAGGGCAATGGCCTCGTCCAAGGCATTGGTGTGCAAGCTCTGGGTATGACCAAGGGCGGCACCCATGGCCTCGATGCAGGTGCGGGCCACGTTGTTATAGGGGTCCTGTTCGGTGAGCGACCAGCCAGAGGTCTGGCTGTGGGTGCGCAACGCGAGGGATTTGGGGTTCTTGGGGTTGAACTGCGACACGATCTTGGCCCAAAGCATACGGGCGGCACGCATCTTGGCAATCTCCATAAAATGGTTCATGCCCACGCCCCAGAAGAACGACAGGCGGGGTGCGAAGTCATCCACACTCATGCCCGCATTGATACCGGCCCGCAGATACTCCAAGCCGTCGGCCAGGGTGTAAGCCAGCTCAATGTCGGCACTTGCACCTGCTTCCTGCATGTGGTAGCCGGAGATGGAGATGCTGTTGAACTTGGGCATGTGTTTTGAGGTGTATTCAAAAATGTCGGCAATGATCTTCATCGAGGGCAGGGGAGGGTAGATGTAGGTGTTGCGCACCATAAACTCCTTCAGGATGTCGTTCTGGATAGTGCCGGCCAGCTGCTCTTGTGCCACGCCTTGCTCTTCGGCGGCAATGATGTAGAATGCCAGCACGGGCAGCACGGCGCCGTTCATGGTCATCGAAACCGACATCTTGTCAAGGGGAATCTGGTCAAACAGAATCTTCATGTCCAAGATGCTGTCCACGGCCACACCGGCCTTACCCACATCGCCTACCACGCGCTCGTGGTCGCTGTCGTAGCCGCGGTGGGTTGCCAAGTCAAATGCCACGGAAAGACCTTTCTGACCGGCAGCAATGTTGCGGCGGTAGAAAGCGTTGGACTCCTCGGCGGTGGAGAAACCGGCATACTGGCGCACCGTCCAGGGGCGCATCACATACATAGTGCTGTAAGGTCCGCGCAGATAGGGGGCGATACCGGCGGCATATTCCAGATGCTCCATGCCGTCTAGGTCTTTGAGGCCATAAACGGGCTTCACATCAATCTGCTCGGGGGTCTTCCAAGTTTTCTGAATATCATTTTCTTTCTCCCATTGAGCAAAGGATTCTTTGTTATCCTTTACCTCACGGAAGTCAACTTTTGAAAAATCAGGTCTCATTATCAATATTTTATATTATCATTCGCTATTTATATATAAATGCAAAGATAACACTTTTTTTTCAATTAGCAACTTTTCTGTTCCAAACCTTGCGAATTGTAGCACCAATCACCCGCTATAGTTTCGCTCTGCCCTCGGTCTCTGCCGCCCACGCTATCGCCTGTTTTCTTTAAAGTAGATTTCCTTGTCAAGGTGTACTAGCGCTATTTGATAGAAAAATCGTATCTTTGCAATCCGAATGGAAAGATGATGACCTCGCAGATTCCGTTCAGGCTGAGTCGGATTCCTTCGGCAAGCATTGCCTGGGTCAAAAAAAAAGCGGGAATGGCTGTAACATTTTCAACAACAAATACGACTAATTAAGCATAAACTCCAAAAGAATGCCAACACAGGACGCGCTCGCAAAATATGACCAACTGATAGCCCGCCACCGCGGACTCATCATCAAGGTGTGTCAGATTTACTGCCACCGCGATCTGGAGCAAGCACGCGACCTCTATCAAGATATTGCCCTCAAACTCTGGACCGAGATGGAAAATTTCAAGGGCGATAGCAGCGAATCCACTTGGCTCTGGCGCATTGCCGTCAACACCGCCATCGACCGGCTGCGGCACGAAGAGGCTGGCCCAGGAATCGTGCTCACTAGCAACCCTCCAGAAACTACCACCAACGACCATCCGCAACAAATCGACGACCTTTACGAGGCTATCGCCCACCTCCCTGCCGATGACCAACTGCTAGTGTCCTACCGACTGGATGGCTATAGCTACTGCGACATTGCCGGCTTCACAAATCAGAGCGAGGGCAGCCTCAGAGTAAGATACTCTCGCATAATTAAACAATTGAAAACATGCTTAATAACAAATAACCATGCAGGACGATGATTTTCTGAAACAATACCAGCAAGATTGGCAGCAAGATGCCGAGACCCTAGACAAAGGTCTCAACATCCCACTCTCCACCTTGCACCGCAACATCCAGTCCAGCCAGCCTCAGCCCCGCCGCCGCACGCCGTGGCTCTGGGGTGCGGCAGCCAGCATAATCATTGGCATTGGAGCCGGAATAACCGTGCTCAAGCCTACCGCACCTTCTTGCGAACCATCCATCCCTTTGGCAACTCAATCCAATGAGCCATTGCAAGTTGCCTCATCTGTCAGCAATCGCCCATACCCCAAGATGCCAAACACAATCAGCCAGCCCAACCGGGAAGCCGTATCCGTCAATGAGGAACAGATTGATTTGCAGTACGAAGCAGCCGCCCCAACGATACAGACGGAATGTGTATTCCCTCAAGAACTTCCACCTACCGACTATATCGAAACCCACCGCCTGGTAGCAACCGCCGCACAATCACATGTAGTCTCCACCATCGAAACATATTCGCTTGTGCGCGTTGTGGTTGCGCCATCGCACAAACCCACATTCCATTCATCTGTCATAGAGCCCCTGCTGGCACTTGCAACTAACGACTTAGATTAAAATCATCCGACCATGAAAAAAATAATAAACCTTTTACTATTAATGTCAGCCTTCTCGGCCATGGCGCAGCAGCAACGGCTGGTACAGCACCTCGACCTTTCGTCGCCGATGCTGCTCATTTTCGCTACAGGCAATACCA
>JAKSMO010000029.1 GCA_024400545.1 Bacteroidales bacterium
CCTTTCTGTGAGCTGCAGCCTTTGGAGTTGCGCGTGTCTTTTTTGCTTTTACATCGGGTGACTTCACATCCTTAACTTTTTTTGTTTCGGACTTTACAGTCTCTTTTTTCTCAACAGGCTCTTTTTCAGCTTGTTTCTTAGCTGCGGCACGTTCCTTTTCAGCCTGTTACTTGGCGGCAGCCTTGGCTTTTTGCTCGCGCTCCTTAGCTTTGGCTTTGGCCTTGCGTTCGTTGGCCTGATCCTTGGCGCGTTGCTCCTTGGCTTTCTTTAGGGCTTTGGCTTGCTGTTCTTTCTCCTCTTTCTGGAGCTGTTTTTGTAAGCGCTGATATTCGGGATCAGCCTCCACTTGTTGCTGCAAGGCTAGCTCGTCGGGGGTGAGGGTGATGGGTATGGTGTCGAGCGTTTTGAGGTCGATAAGCGAAGTGTCGGTAGCGTGGTTGTTTAAATAGTTGGGGGTGAGCACAGATTTTAGGTAATCGACATAGAGCGAGTTGTTGGGGAAGAACATCTTCTCGTTGTTCAGCATCACGTTGGCCTGCTCGTAACATCCCAATTGGGCCAAGGCCACACCGTAGTCGGAGAATAGTCCTGGATGCATGAGTCCCTTTTTCTTGTTTTGGTTGATGGTTTCGGCATAGGTCTTGGCCACATTCAGGAGCGAAGCCTGAGTGGGTTTGAACTGATGCTGCATCAGCGGGGTGGGGTTGAGCATCATCTGCCCCTCGTTGTAGCATGCCGAGGCCAGCAGGGTGGCCACTATGGTAAGTATTACGATCTTTCTCATAATGCGATAGTTATTGTACTATTTAAAATAAAGAAATAACGGCAACCGCATAAGCCGGGTTCTGTTCTGTTGCAAGCAACAGCCTCTATCATCAATCTAGGATCGACGTCGCCGCCGACCTCAATCAACCTACCCCTCGACAACGGGCGAGCCTGCCCTTAACTGTCGGTATATTTGGTCTTTCAACCCATAAGGTTTACCATCAAAGGACATCGCTGTCCTTTGTCGTGAGCTCTTACCTCGCGCTTGCACCCTTACCCTAAGGCGGTTTGTCTTTCTGTGGCACTTGCTGTCGGCAGGACCCTTTCCTTCCTGCCGCCTTCCCGTTAGGAAGTATGGTGGCTCGAGTTGCCCGGACTTTCCTCCCGCACCCCCCCTTGCGGAGTATGCCGGCGATAGAGTTGGTTGCCGTTATTTCAAACTGCAAAAATACGAAAAATCTCCGACATACAAATATTTTTTCGCCATATAATTATATTACATTGTAATCTACAATCATATTTTTGATGGAAATGACGCTGTAAGGTTTTGTTGAATAAGTGGTTGCATGCAACGCTCGGGGATTGATGAAAATAAAACATGCGCAAGATAAAACAATAGGGGCTAATTCTTTGTAGTAAAATCGACGGTGTTTCTGGCATGAGAAGCAAGAAAACGCTATTTCGGGAGAAAAGAAATGCCTGGCATAGTCCAAGGTGGCAGGAAAAAAACGTTATTTTTAGCAACAAGGATAATAAAAATGGGAGAATTGCGTTAAAAAATGTGAAAAATGCAAAAAAAATGACTTTGTCTGTAACATTTTCGAAAATAAATTGTCTATATAGGTATGAAATTTGACGCAGAAATAGTAGTGCCAGCCTGCCAACGCATGGAAACAGATGCTCAACGGTGTCTGTATGAGCATTTTGCACCATTAATGATGGGTGTTTGTGTACGCTATTGTAGGTCGAGAGACGAGGCCAGAGACTTACTGCATGATGGATTTGTTAAGGTTTTTGAAAATATTCGTCAGCTGAAAGATCCTAGTGCGGTGCAACCCTGGATGTATAAGATTATGGTGAATGAGGGGGTGAATTATCTGCAACGTCATTCGCGAGTAGTTTGCTGCGATATGTCGGATGTGATGATTGACGAATGCAAGGATGTTTTTGACACCGACGCATTCCTAATTGAGGAAGTGTTGGACGCTATGCATCAATTGCCCGAAATTTACCAGATAGTGTTTAATTTGCACGAAGTTGAGGAATACTCGTTTGCTGAGATTGCGCAATTGTTGAATGTGCAGGAGGGAAGTGTGCGTACCTACCTTTTTAGAGCAAGATCAAAAATAAGAAAAATATTAGAAAATAAAAAGATATGAATAATAATTTGAAAAATTATAGTGTGGATCCCGATCCCGAAGTATGGCAGGGTATTAACAAAGACCTCCGTCGCAAAAAGGTGCGCACGCAGGCCACTACAGGGGTGTTGGCCCTCTCTATTCTGGCCGCGTCGATAACAGCTGTAGTATTGTGGCCGTCGGCTCAAAAACATGTGGCCACTGAAAATGTAGAACACCAGACTTCGGCTCAAGTGGCTCAGACTTTGCCGCAAGAGGAGACTCAAGTGGAATCTGCCGAGGTGACATCAACACAAACCGTCCGTCCTGAAGTGGCGAAGACGACGGAGTCGCATAAGGCCAGTTTGGTAACGGTGGAACAGTTGGTTGCCACCCCCATTGCCGAGGTGGTGGAGCAGGTGAAAGCTGTAAATGCCAACAGTGTTGAAACACCCGAAGTTGTTGCCAAGAGCGAGCCTAAAACTGTAGAAACCGAGAAGGCTGTGGCTCCCGTCGTAACCAAGCCACAGGTTGTGTCACCTGTTGTGGAACAATCTGCACCAAAGCAAGAATCGGTTAAGGCCAATTTCAATACCAATGTGCCCGATACCATTGTGTGGATACCCAATGTCTTTGCTCCGGCTTCGGATGACCCCGATTTGCAACAGTTCCGTGTGCGGCTCAACCAACCCGGAACCAGCATCAGCAATTTCCGCCTTACCATCTTTAACCGCAACGGACATCAGGTGTTCTCCTCGCATAGTATCGACAATGCTTGGGATGGTACCTACCGCGGACGCGCACTCCCACAGGCGGCCTATGTGTATGTGTTGTACTACACAGATAAGGATGGTTTCCAGCATCAGCGTAAAGGTTCGGTAACGCTGGTGAGATAATGATATTGATGACCGGCATGGAAAGAAAAATGAAAAAAATCTTTCCATGTCGGTTGTTTTTAGTATCTTTGCAGTGTGAAAATATGAGGGAGTAATTGGCGGCAGAGGCCGTGAGAAGAGTCAACAGATCCCTGGTCAGCAATGACTTGGCTCTTTTCGCAAGCAATGAGACTCATAGATGGCGTTAGGCGCATCTATGGGTGTTTTTTTAATATGTGTTGAAAAAAGTTAGAATAATAAGTTAGAAATATGACATCGCAATTTGTTTTTTTCGCCTTTTTTATGGCACTTATCATCTTTATGTTGGCACTGGACTTGGGCGTTTTTCATAAGAAAGACCACGAGATCAGCATCAAAGAAGCAGCCACATGGACCGGAATTTGGGTGGTGTTGGCCATGCTGTTTGGATTGCTGCTCCGCATGAAGGCCGAATGGGTGCATGGCATCACTACCATGGAAGAACTGATGGCCTATGCCCACGGCACAGCTTTGGAGAGCCGGCTGTCGGGTATCAGCGATTGGCCTACGGCATTGGGACTTTATAGAAAAGAAGTTTTCTCGCAGTATTTGGCCGGTTACTTTTTGGAGGAATCGTTGTCGATTGACAATATTTTTGTGATGATTATGATTTTTGTGAGTTTCGGTATCGACAAGCAGTACTACCATCGCATCCTGTTTTGGGGCATATTGGGTGCCATTGTGATGCGATTCTTGTTTATCTTCTTGCTAGGGGCTGTGGTAGAGCGCTTCTCGTGGGTGTTGGCTATATTTGGCGTGATTCTTATTTGGAGCGGTATCAAGATGTTCCGCAACAAAGATGACGAGACTATCGACACGGCCAACCATCCTATGGTGAAGTTTGCCAGCAGATTTTTCCCCGTCACACGTGAGGTTCATGGTCACGATTTCTTTATCAAGAAAGATGGGCGCTGGAATATGACACCATTGTTTTTGGTGTTGTTGGTGATTGAATTTTCGGATGTGATTTTTGCTGTAGATAGCATTCCGGCTGTGTTTTCGGTGACTACTGATGCCTTTATCGTCTATTTCTCTAATATTTTCGCCATTATGGGTTTGCGCTCACTGTTCTTCTTGCTCAGCAATGTGAAGGATATGTTTTGGCTGCTCAACTACGGACTGGGTGTGTTGCTTTGCTTTATCGGAGTGAAGATGATCGGTCATGAGTTCTTTGGTTTGGAAATATCCACCATGGCGTCGCTGATGGTAATTTTGGGCATACTGGTGGGTTCGGTTACGTTGTCGATGGTTATTAAAAAGAAATAAGGATATGCTGCTTGTTGAATCTTTTCTGCTTGCATTGGCGTTGTGCGTTGACAGTTTGGTTGTTTCGGCAACAAGTGCCTTCAAAAGCAAGATGTCGTACCGTCGGGGATTGCTGATGGCAGCCACTTTTGGCTTTTTTCAGGCACTATTCCCGTTGTTAGGCGCCTTGCTGGGCGAGGCCTGTCAGGCTTTTGTGGCCAGTGTGGATCATTGGATTGCCTTTGGCTTGCTCTTGCTGGTGGGTGGCAAGATGTTGTGGGATGCTTTTCATGAAGAGGATGATGATAAGCAATTGGATGTGACACGTTTTGCCACAATGTGCCTTTTGGGTGTGGCTACCAGCATCGATGCCTTTGTGGTAGGTATTGGCCTGGGATTGAAAAGCGATTTGTGGGAAATCCTGATCACGGTGATTGTCATAGGCATTGTTACCGTGATGGTGTCGCTGATAGGCTTGGTGTTGGGCAAGCGCAATATCCCAGTGCCCGAGCGTATGGCTACAGCCATAGCCGGCGTGGTGCTTATCGGTTTGGGTACCTACACCCTTATCGAACACACGCTGATGTAGTTTTACTCCATTCGGCTGCCAGCGCAGGGTTGTCAATCAGTCCGCGCCCTATCATAACAGCCGAAAGTTGCGGAAAGTTTTTTTGTATGCGTTTTATGTCGGCCAAGGTGCGGATATCGCCATTATATACCAATGGTTTTGAGCACGATTCGTAAAAAAGGCCGAAGACTTCCATGTTCACTTGTCCGGCATATTGCTGGATGCCTAATCGCGGATGCAAGGTGATTTGTTTTATGTCCGAATCATTGAGCATAGGCAGCAATTCAAAGCATTGCATCCGATCGTCCAATCCGAGCCGCATTTTTACTGAGAATGTTACTTCCGGACGGGAATGCACTTCCTCCAATATCTGTGCAATACGGTCGGGATGGGGGAGTATTCCGCTGCCCCTACCGGCATGGGTCTGCATGGGGAACGGGCATCCCATATTGATGTCTATTCGCTGCCATCCCATGCGTTGGATGCTGTCGCAAAGGATAGCTAATTCGTCGCGATTACTGACAATGACTTGTGGCACCGTGGGCACGCCCCGGTTGCGGTCGGGTAGCAAATCGCGTTTCTCTTTTTCGCGTATGCGTCCGCGCTCCACCCGGGCAAAAGGGGTGTAATATTCCTTCACTCCGTCGTGGTGCTCAAAATGCCATCGGCGGTAGGCTGCTTCTGTGTAGCCTTGCATTGGAGCGAAGAGTAGTACCATTGGCGGAAGTTTTTTTGGGGCAGGAAAAGTCCGAAGGTTCAGGATAGTCCGAAATCTCTGGGAGCCTTAGTTTGATTTCAGTTTCATCAGGATGGGGTGGTGGTCACTGATGTAAGGCACGCCGTAGTTGCCGTCCAAGGTGCGGAAAGATTTTACCTTGAGATTGCGCACGAAGAAGTGGTCTATCACGGTGGCGGGGTATTTGCCATAACCGGTGAAGGTGGTGCGGTACTCGGCATTGCAAAGGTTGCGAGCGGGCATCAACCCTGTCTCGGAAAGGGGAGTAAAGATGGTGTCGTTGATGTCGGAGTTCATATCGCCTCCTAGCACAACGGGGCAGGCATATTCTCGTGCTATCTGGCAGAGCAAGCGTATGGAGTTGCGTCGAGCCGCTGGACCCACATGGTCGAGGTGGGTGTTGAGGTAGGCAATAGGCTGCTGGGTGCGCTTGTCGATAAACGTAGCCTCGGTGACGGTGCGACGGCAGGCGGCGTCCCAGCCGAAACTGACACTGTCGGGGGTGGCGGAGAGCCACCGAGTGCTCCACGACAGGAGCGAGAGGCGGTCGCGCTTGTAGTAGATGCACATGTTCTCACCTTCCTCTTTGCCGTCGTCACGGCCCACACCGATGCGGTCGTACTGCGGAGCAAGGGCACTGTCGAGATAGGCAAGCTGGTCGGGCAACATCTCCTGCATGCCCAGGGCATCCGGGCTTTCAAGCATAATCATATTGGCCACGGCCTGGCGGCGGTGAGCCCAGTCGTTGTCGCCATCTTCGCCCCAGGCGCTGCTGTTGCGAATGTTGAACGACATGAAAGTGAGCTGGGTGCTGGTGCAGCTGGTAAGGAGCAGGACTGCAAGGCAAAGGATGGAAAGGGATTTTTTCATAGTGGAGTGGGTGGTGTCCGTTTGGGAATAAAAAAGGATAGATTTGAGGGCATTTTTGCCCTCAAATCCATAGATTAGCAGTTATTTGATCTTTTCAATAGCTTCGTCGGTCCAGTTGAGGAAGAAGTCGAGCACTTTCTTGCGGTCGTAGCTCTTATCTTGTTCAAGATAGGAACTGTTCTGGATGTGCATCACCTCGCCATCCTTGTTGAGGATAACGAATACAGGATAACCAAAACGGCCGGGATTGCCCAGGCGTTTCAGTGCCTCTACATTCTTGTTCTCCTTGGAGGTGTTGACATGGATATATACATAGTGCTTCTCAACCACCTGTTTGATTTCGGGGTCGGTGGTGATGAAGTTGGCAAAGCGCAAGCACCAGGGGCACCAGTTGCCGCCCACCTGGCAGATGACCTTGCGGCCGGAGGCGCGAGCCTGATCCAAAGCCATATCTATCTGCTCCATGGCATTCAGACTCTCGTCGTAAACCTTGGGCAGAGCCTCGGTGGTGTTCTCCACTTTAGGTTGTTTGGCCTGTTTGGGATTGTTGTTTTTCTTGTTCTGAGCCATGGCGGGGAGGGAGAGCATGGCCACTAAGAGGATAAGGACAATCTTTTTCATAATGTTATAATTTTGATTAGTTTTACCATTGTTCATTATAAATGCGAAGCAGTTCGTCGCGATGGTCGGGGTGAGCTATGCTGATAAGTAGCTGGGCGCGCTCCTGCAAACTTTTGCCATAGAGGTTCACGGCCCCATACTCCGTAACCACCCATTGCACCAATGTGCGGGGTGTCACCACGCCGGCACCGGGCGTAAGGGTGGGCACAATTTTGCTTTTGTCTTTGGCCGTAGTCGAACTCATGGCGATAATGGCCTTGCCCCCCTGGCTGTAGGTGGCTCCTAGCATGAAGTCGAGCTGTCCACCGCTGCCGCTAAAAATGCGTGTGCCCACCGAGTCGGCACACACCTGGCCTGAAAGGTCAACCTCTATGGCCGAGTTGAGCGCCATCACCTTGGGGTTCTGTGCAATGACAAAGGGCGAATTGGTGTAGCCCACATCGTTGATGAGCACTTGGCTGTTGTGGTCAACAAAGTCGTAGAGCTTCTGGCTGCCTTTCAGAAACATGGCCACCATCTTGCCGGGGTCGGTCTTCTTCATGCTGCCGTCAATCACCCCTTTTTCCACCAGGGGGATTACATCGTCCGAAATCATCTCAGAGTGCACTCCCAAATGCTTGTGGTCACCCAACTGAGCCAGTACGGCGGTGGGAATGCTGCCGATGCCGATTTGCAGTGTGGCTCCATCGGGGATGAGGGCGGCAGTATGGCGGCCAATGGCCAGGTCGGTTTCGGTAAGCGGCGGCATCGACGAATCGGCCAGCGGCTCGTCGTGGCGCACCAGCACCAGCGGTACCTCTCGGCCGTCTTTAGCCACCAATATAGGGCCGTTGTTGCGGGTTTGCAGCAGGGCGTCGCCGTAAGTGAAAGGTATGTATTTGTTCACTTGCGCAATCACGAGGCGGGCCTTCTCGATGGCGGCCGGCATATAATCCACCCAACCACCAAGACTCACACGACCTTCTGCGTCGGGCTCGCTCACAGAGAGCATCACCACATCGCATCGCACCACACCCGACCGTACTATGCGGGGCACCTCGCTCAGCGAACAAGGTATATGGTCCGCCAGCCCGGCCTGGGTAGCCTTGCGCACATTGCCACCTACAAAAAAGGATTTGAGGTGGAATATATCTTTATATTGTGGCAGCACATAGTCCGAAAATCCCTCGGTGTAGAGGTGCGAGATGTTTACATGGGATAAAGCACCCTCGTCGGCACGGCGCACCAGCGCCTGGATGAGGTGCTGCGGAGCCCCGGCCACGCAGGGCCAATGCAGATATTCGCCGTCTTTTATCAGGCCGACGGCCTCCTGAGCAGAGTGGTATTTCATTTTGCAAAGATAATCATTTTTTTTTTCAAATTGTTGCAAGCGTATGCGAATAATCTATTAGTCTAATGTTATGATAGATTCGTCGCCGCAGATGTTGCGGATTTTGAGGCGGAGGGGCTTGCCTTCGGTGCGGATGCTGCCATCCCAGAACTTGGTGGTCTTCTTGCCGTCCTCTATCACATAGCCCAGGCGATCTATCTTTATTTCCGCATCGCTGTGCCAGGGGGCAGTCTTCTCGGCTGTGGAGCAATCTACCGACAGCCATTCTATGGTCTCTAACCCTTCTTCGCTGATGCGGATAAGGGCGGGAGTCCTGCCTTTGGTTAGGGCTTGTGCCTCGGTCTTGTGGTTGTATTCGTCTATCTTGCGGCCTACGCGGTCGCTGTGGAAACGGTCGATGGTCACTTCCCAGCAGGGCAGCAGTCCATTATTGCCTTGCGCCAGCGTATATTCTACCTCGTCTTCCACCACCACATGATCCAGCACCTGCTTCAAGTCGCGCAGTTCCACTTCGGCCAGGGAGGCATCGTTATTCTCGCGGATAAAGGCCTCGATATCCTGCTTGTCGGTGATATCGATATAATACACCACCACTCTTTTCACGTCGGTGGGCAAGTCAGGCATGGCCTCATGCAGAATGCGGTTCATCAGCGGACGGTCCAGCAGTCGGGTGGTGCCATCCATCAGGTTGGGCAGATACACGGGCATCATGCCATGGCGGCTGTCGTGGATGCTGCCCTCCCAAAACTTGTCGAGTTTGTCCTCGTTGCGCAGTCCTAGTATCAAACTCTTCAGTTTCTCCATGGTCTGAATGGGGTTGCGATAGAGCGATACGCCGTCCTTCACTTCCATCATGTCGAAACTTGCACCAGCAGCCAACAGTCGGTCGCGAGTAGTCTGTATACTGTTGATGCCGATGTCGTTGTGGATAAAGTGACGGCCCAACTTGTGAGCCACCGCAGCCGTAACGCCGCTACCGCCAAAGAAGTCAGCCACCACCATACCTTCATTGCTGCTGGCTTTGATAATGCGTTCCAACAGGGCCTCGGGTTTTTGAGTGGCGTAGTCGACTCGCTCTTCTGCAGTATTGCCAACACGGTCAACATCATCCCAAATATTGGTTAATTGGGTACCCTTTTTATCATCTAAATATACTTTGTATCCATCTAGTCGAGGAACGCCATCTTTTCTTAATAGAATTTGACCACTCAAGTATAGTCGTTCTAACTCATCAAACGACATTCCCCAGACCCTTCCTGCAGGTGGTGTAGCACCTCGCCATGTAAATTTCCTTGACTCACTATTTCCTGTGAATGTCAAGTCTTGCCCTGTGTAATATCGGCCATTCTCATCTTTTTTATAACGAGAAAGCTGTGCTTCGGAAATTTGAGAGTATTGAATATTAAACACATTATCCTCCTTATTCTTTGCATAGAAGAAAATGTAATCACAGGTATCGACATAACCTTGTGTTTTAAAGTTATGTGCATTTGTCTTTTTCCAGACAATCTCACTCATGAAGTTGTCCTCACCAAAAATCTCATCCATCAGGATTTTTACATAATGGCCGATATGATAATCCAGATGCACATAGATGCTGGCATTGTCGCTCATTACGCTCTTGATAGCCATCAGGTTTTCGTACATCCAGTTGAGGTAGCGTTCCTTGTCCCACACATCGCCATACATCTTCTCCTCAAAGGCTTTCATCTCCTCCACATCCAATTCCGACTCAGCCTGAGAGATAGCCTCGGCCACCTTGGGGTTGCGGCGCACATACACCTTCTTGGCATAGTCAGCCCCCGAAGCAAAAGGCGGATCGATATACACCAAATCCACCGTGATACCTTTCTCCTTCAAATAGGCACAAGCCGAGAGGCATTCGCCCCGCATCAAGATATTGCCATCGGGATTCTGGCCCACACGTTCCACATCCTCCACCTCATACAGCGGCATCCCCCTCAGCACATGCTCCACCACCATATTATTATCTCTATAAGACAGCATCCTGCGAGTCCGCACAAAATTGTCCAGTATCGCCTGCCCCTCCAAAGTATTCGGAAAATAAGGTATATATTTTATTGCCATAGTAGCTTAGATTAAATCAAATTGCAATAAGGATTGAACCCTTTGATTCTCTTTTGTTGTAAGATTTCTTGCAACAAAAGGATATGTGTTGATGAATATGGACTTATATTTCTCAAAAGCCTCATTACTATACTTCTCTGTCTGCAAAGAATTAACAAAAGCCATTAATGTATACAGCCATATTGTTGGGTTGCAAATATCTTTCAAATCATTCCAACTGTCATAATAATTGCCTACACTTCTCGTTTTGTCAACTAAAGCCTTATCGCAGCGTCCGCGACATGATGTTACTACACTTTCAATAACACCAGTATCAGCGTTTTTGAATTCAATAAAAATTCCATGATCATCTGAAAAGAGCAAGTCTTTTCCACAATATTCGCAGACTAATTTAGGGGTATCGTCAAATATTTTTGCAGGAGATGGATTTTCTAATTGCCAATTATTAAATGATTTTGGGAAATATCTATTTGCAATAATATAGCCGCTACTATCTCTCAACAGTCTGCTTTCAATTTTTTCATGATCGAAAATAATATGATGGTCTATTCCGTTGAGAAGTCCCGACAATGAAGTTGCTGCTATTGTGGAATATATGCCCATGAATCCATCGCAATTATGCTGCTTTAACCTGTCGGAAATATTGATTTCATCTTTATCTGAGACAGAAGCACCAGAATGAGCATAATGCTTACAACTTACAAGCCAGCGAACAGTATATTCCGATTCAACTCCTCTGCAAATCTCATCAACGATTAGATCCTTTTTTCCATCAGCACCTCTATCTGGATCTTGAACTATTCGGTATCCAAGATATTGCAAAAAGTCCCGTGAGAATAATTCAAAAGTATCTTGAAGTCCAGACCCCGTATTTGCTTGAGGTATTTCTTTGAAATTTATTATCATTACTATTTTACTTGAAAAGTTGACAAATTCTTTGAAACATTATGAAAGTTTACACCTACTTTTTTTGTTTGCAGGGAGAGAAATATCTTCAGCAACAATGCTACCGTAAGATTTCTCATCTTTTTTCATCTGATAGAATTTAATATTCTTTTCAATTTTTTCTCCCTTTTCATTGAAAAAGTGAAACTTAACATCTTTCAAGATATTGATGATGGTTTTCCTATCTATGCTGGAACAATTCACTCCAAAATATACTGCTTCAATTGAATTTTCCATCGGGATTGAAACGTATGTATCATTATTATCAGGATTAAAATATAAGAGTCTCAATTCATTTTCATACTCCCATACCTTACTCTTTGTAAAAAAAGCATCTAAATAAGAAATGCCTTCTTCTGATTTTACATCGGGAAGAGTGTCTTGATAATTCACATCATGGAAGAAAGTGACATACTCGCAATTGCTATTTGACCCCATCTTTGTAAAATCTGAAGGAAATGAATATTTGATACAGATGCCTTTATGACTGTCAGCATAGTGAGCCCACATCAGAGTGTTTTTATATTCTTCAATATCATTTGGATGTTTGGGAGAACCATCATGATTGTCCTTATTGGGCAATGATATGTTACGGACAAAACAGGCAATCTTAAGACATTGATACAAAGCTTGTTTTGATATTTTGGGTACTTCATCAGTATTTTCCATATCAAACACAGGGCAATCAAAAATATCATTAAATGTAGATGGAGAGGACAAAGGAACGGATTGGTTGACTAGTGATTGATTAAGAAAATGGGAGCACTTTCTAAATGAATAGCATGTAAGGTACCTATATTTAGTGTGGTTTAAATCAGAAAAATCATAATATTGACTTTTTTTTAAAGAAGATAGCACTTTTGACTCATAATCTTCTCCTAATTTATTCCAACACAGACCTACATCAGCCCAAAGTGAGCGTTTTAGATTTGCTTTATATTTAACCTTTGACTCAAAATCAGTGACTTCTTTTTGAAAGGCTTCAATTTGGGTTTTATTTGTTTGTGTATTCTTTGAAAGAGCAGTACCATAAATAAGAAGAGCAGCACCATAAACATCCTCGCAATCCTTTCCTTTATTTAAATATCCTACAATTGATTTCCAATTAGAATAATTAGATTCAAACTCTTGGATGCAGTTTTCAATGCATGATTGCTGAGGACTATTGCCAGTAGTAATTGATTCGTATTTTTTATTGAAGTTCATCACTTCATCAAGTTCATTTGATATATCTGTCATATTATAATTATTAATTACTTAATACTCGATTAACCTGTTCGACATTTTCATTATTATTCAAAAGTGGTAGCTTCCCCTTTCAAATATTTTTCCATCTCCTTGTCGAACTCGGAGATGTATTCTTGGTCTTGTCTTACTCTGAAGATTTCGTATTCTTGGGTGGCTTTGGCAACGGCTTGGTCGTGGGAGACTGTGCCTTTGTCGGCCAGCACCTCGCGGCGGTTGTTGTTCAAGAACACATCTGTCTGCTTGAGCCAGTCCTGCATACTCATCAGCACATTGTCTTCGGCCATGAGTTCGGCATAGTCGATGAACATCGTCACCAAGCGGTTGAGTCGAGACAGTTCCTTTTCATTCAAATAGTTCTTGGCCACGGTGACATCCCTTTTGAGGATCTTGCCATCGGGCGAAGCACCCCATGTGGTCAGCCCCATGGTGGGCTGGGTGGAGTCGGCACGGCTGTAGATAAGCTCGGCGGCAGTCTGTCCAGTAACGGCATAGTGAAGCTTGTTCTGCACAAAAGAGTAGAAAGCCTTGGTGGTCTCGCTTTTCTTATCGTAGTCGAAGCTGCATTGCTCAAAGACATCGGCAATCTTCTGATAAGCACGGCGCTCGCTGGCACGGATCTCGCGGATGCGCTCCAGCAACTCATCAAAGTAGTCCTTGCCGAAAGGCTTGCCATTCTTCAGCATTTCGTCGTTGAGCACAAACCCCTTGATGATATACTCTTTCAGTGTTTGGGTGGCCCAGATACGGAAAGCCGTAGCCTGCTTAGAGTTGACACGATAGCCCACAGCAATGATGGCATCAAGATTGTAAAAATCAACCATTCTTTTCACGGTTCGGAGGCCCTCTTGCTGAACTTGTTCCATTTTGGAACAGGTTGACTCTTTCACCAATTCATGCTCTTCGTATATGTTGCCTAAATGCTTGGTTATTGCCTGAGGATTTACACCAAACAACTCAGCCATAGCCTTCTGCGTCATCCAAAAGGTTTCGTCGGAATAATATACACTGACATAAACGTTGCTATTGTCCATCTGGTAGAGGACAATGTTCTGCGGCTTGCTATTTTGTGCTTTCTTACTCATGAGTTTTGATAATCTGAGCATCGCGCATCATGCCCCTACTCTCCATGTAATCAATCAATGAGTTGATGGGGCATGAGGGACTTTGAAGCCATGCGTTGCGCTTTATTTCAATCAGTTTGAAAAACATATCTAATTCAAATATGAGTAATAATAAAATGCAAAGATATGAAAAAAATTTGAATTGGCGTTTTATTTTTTGGGCCCGACCCGTCTGCGCGCGCTGTACCTTCGCTCGTTATACTATATTTATACTATATCTATCCTATACTTATCCCTTTATATGGATAGAATAACTATAGAATAACTATAGTATAAATATGGGACAAGAAGCGGAGTTGGAGTGGAGTTAGGGTGGTTAGAAGGTGAGGGAGACGGCGGGGAGCATGGCGGCATCGGCGGGTAGGGGCGATTCTTTGACGATGAGCGGCGTGAGGAAATGGGCGGCAATGGCGCATCCCGTGCCGATAAGGGCTCCGGCAAGGACATCGGAGGGATAGTGCGCACCGATGTACATACGGCTGAATGCCACCGAGCTGGCCCAGAGATAGGCGGGGACGGCAACGTACCATTTGGGGCAGATGAGCGATAGGCTGGTGGCTGTGGAGAAACAGAAGGAGGTGTGTCCGGAAGGGAAGGAATAGGACGATACGTGCTGGATACACTGCAGGTTGTTGCGGTGCTCTACCCATGGGCGTGGACGTGCAACGGCGGCTTTCAGTCCCATGGTGGTGGCGGCTGTGAGGCCGAGGGAGAGGGCCGACTCAACGGCTTGGGGGCGGTAGCGGTGGTCGGGACTAGCGAGGTCGGCAATGGTGTAGCCGATGGTGGGAAGGGGACTGAGCACCAGGGTATTGCTCACGGCAATCCAATGTTTGTCCCATCCCTGGGTGCGACTCTCTTGGAGCGAGCGCAGTATGCGGTAGTCGGCATTGCGGTTAGGGTAGAGGTGCTCTTCTATCACTTTGGCAACAAGTTCGTAGCCCAGTCCATTGAGGTAGTTGCCCTGAAAGTATCGCGGATTGGTGGTATGACCTTGCGAGAGAGGGGTGTAAATATCGATATAGTGCAAGTTGTGTTGTGCCTCGCAGAGCTGGCGGGTGAGGGAGTTGAATATTTCAATGCGGTCGGTATTGTGGGTTGTGGGCATGAGGCTGACAAGGTAGAGGGGGGTGCAAGGATATTTGCGGAGAATTTGTGCCACGAGTTGGAGATAGTGCTGACGCACGGAGTCGATGGGCTGTTGCGTGTTGAGGTCGCCGGTGCCAGTATAGAGGAGGATTGCCTTAGGCGCGCCTGGCTGCGAGGCAGTGACGAGGGCCGATGTGGTGGCGATAGAGGGGGCGGTGCCATCGTAGCCCCAGCCGGTGCCGCGGTTAAGGAAGTAAGGGTCGTGGAGCAGTTCGTTCCATTCGCCGCATTTCACCATCTCGTCGCCGAAGAAAAGAATATTCTGTGCGCCTATCTTATTCATTCTAAAATAAGACGCACGCATGGCGTTGGAACCCCACAGCTGAGTGGGTTGAGCGTCGTGATTGGCTGTCAGTGCGATTTCGGCCTCGGGGATTGGGGCAGATTCGTGGTTGTAGGCGAGGCCGTTAATCCAATGCCAGTATCCGCTGCCAGTGAGGTGAAGGCCGTCAAGCGATAGATTCTTGTTGGTGGGTATCTCAAAAAGAGAAGGCCAAAGGTCGATGTAGGTGAGTTGCTCTGCGTAGGCAAGCTGGCGGATGAGCTGGTTGGCTTGATCTTCGGCTTCCAAGGTGCGGCTGCCCACAGTGGAGGGGAGAATGCTTTGAAAGTAGATCTTTGTGCGCGGTGAGAGACGTTTGATTTCAGAGACAATCTTGGCCACATTGTCGGCCACCTGCTGCGGTGTGCGGCCCGAGCCGAGGTCGTTGGTGCCAATCATAAGAAATACCTTGTAGGGTTTGCAGGCAACAAGTTGCGGAATATGTTCGAGAATCTCGTCGCTCAAGGCACCCGATACGCCGCGGTTGCAGATATAGTATGGGGGCTGAACTTTGAGCGCCTCGTTCCAGTTGTACATATCGGTGATGCTGTTGCCGATGAAAAGGATAGCGTTGGAGTCGGCTTTGAGGCTGCATAGGTGGTCAAAACGGTGCTGGCGGAAGGGAAGGTCGGCATTAGCAGCAAAAGCCGACAAAAACAGTAGAGTGGCGATGAGTATCTTGCGCATAGTGAAGTTTATTTCTGGTTAATAATGAGTTGGCATACAGAATCAATGATATTGTCGCGGCCGTGAAGGTGAGCCTCTTCGGCATTGAATGCGATATAAATGTCGGGCGGAACTCCGTTCTCGTAGTTGTTGCCGTCGAGGGCAATGGCGCGAGTGACGGGGAACCGATACTGCCATCCGTTGGGCAGTACGCCCGAACTGGGCAGGCCTAGTCCGCCCGAGGTGGTGTCGCCCACTAGCTTTATATTATCGTAGGCCTGAGTGGAGATGGCAAAAACGCTGGCTGCGCTGAAACATCCGCGATCGATAAGAACATAAACGGGTTGCTGAAAAGCCAACGAGTCGGCCACCATGGGCGCATATGTTTCCACCAAAGGAGTGAAGTCGTTGTGATTGGGACCCGACTTGATTTGGCTGCGGTAGAGCACCTGCCCATGTGATGGCATGACACGCAACAGGTTGTCCACATTAGCCAGGCTGCCCCCTCCATTGTCGCGGATGTCGAGGATCATGCCTTGGGCTTCGGGGTAGGAATTGATGATATAGCGTAATTGCCCCAGTGAAAATCCGTTGCTAAAAGAACTGTATCGTATATAAATCACTTGGCCGTCGCACAACCCATTGTGGGCCAAGCCACCCGTCATGTGGTAGCTGATGCCAAGATAGTTGAGCACTACGGTGTGGATGTCGATAGAGCTGCGGGTGTAAAAATCGTAATAGATTGAATCGGAACGAGAAATGTCGTAAGAAGAGTAAAGATTGACATGCCCGTCGCGCAGCGTGTTGAGCATCTTGGCACAAACAAGAAAAAGGCTGTCGTTTGTCATGCCGTTGTGCACCTGGGGACGCAACGAGTCGTAAACGGCACCCCAGTCAACCTCCTTCACATCAAACATAGAATACTGTTGGTCAACCTTGTGCCATAAGTATTCAAAAGTGTTCACCGCCGTGGGCGCGGTGTCGGGAGTCATGATAGCCTTTTCGCACGAAGTAATCAACAGCGTAGCTGCCAATAATATAGATAATGTATTCTTTTTCATTAGGGATTATTATTTTAGAATAAAATCGAGCGACACAACTATGGCGTGGCTGGCCTGCTCAAAAACAAATGGCGCACTGGCGGTTTGGGCGCGCGAGGTGAGGTAGTGCCAACGATAAGCCAGCCCGATGCGGTTGCCGTTGTTGAGCGTCAGCGTGGCACCCAAATCGGTGTAAACCGAGGTGAGCGCGGCCACATACCATGCGTATTGGTCGAAAGTATTGTGGGTAGGGCTGCTGATGTCTTGGTTGAAATTGTCGAGATAAGCAAAGCCAGGGCGAAGGCATACCGAAGCTGGAGCGAAGCAGAGCTGGCCGTGGAAACGGAACCGGGCAACCTCGTATTCAGCTCGACCCAGAATGCTGAGATTGATAAAGTTGGAGAAATTGGTGCTGGTGTTGCCCAAGGCAGGCAGATGCCGTATGTCCATCATCTCAGAAAGTTGGAGTCCGCCCCATACCGATAACCGATTTTTTTGCAACACGTTGCGCATGGCAGAAACCGAGAAATAGGGCAGTCCGCCATAGTGCTGCATGGAGGCGAATCCGGGCCGGTAGCCATAGCCTCCGCCCTGAGCGCCCAGAGCCACCTGATATTGCCAGGTTGGCGAGCTAAAATTGAGGGCAAAGGCCGGAGCCAGTTCGAGGCCTTGATAAGTGATGGGGGAGATGCCCAAATCGCGAAAAATGCCATAACCACCACCGCCTTCGAGCGTGAGGAAAACGTGGTTTTGGGCCTGGCTAAACCCCATTGCGAACAGCATCAGAAAAGCTGTAAATATTGGTCTTTTCATATTTTTTTTAGCGAAAAATTGTCTATTCAAAAAAAAATATTTATCTTTGCAATTTGATTACAAAAGTACAAACTTTTTTTCAATTAGATAAAAATAAATACATAAATACAATGAAAACAGTAAGAAACAAATCTTTATTAAAGGTAATTGCGCTTGCTATTTTGACTGCAGGATGCCTTATTTCTTGCGATCAGAGCACGCAAAACACTGGTTCTGCTAGCGAATTGCAGGGCCGTTTGGACGAGATTATGAAAGAGTATCAGGAGATGCAGGCTAGCTGCGACGACTATACCACTCAGCTCGCCCAGCGCGACAGCTCCATCCAGGCTCAGGCTGCCGAAATTCAGAGTTTGATCAACCAGCTCAACAACGCTGGCGCAACCAATACCAATGGCCAGGTTTCCGGTACCACTCGCACCCGCACTGTTACCAAGACCAACAACGCCAAAGTGAAGAAACTTACCGCTCAGTTGGAAGCAAAGAAAAATGAAATAGCCAACCTCCAGAGCCGTCTCGACCAGCTCACTCAGGAGCTTGCCGACCTCCGTTCTGTTGACGGCGCTGTTGACCGCGAGGCTCTTGCCCGCCTGCAGCGTTTGGTGAAAGAGCAGGATGCCCGCATCGTGGCCCTCACCAACGATAAGGTCCGCCTCACCAATACCAACGACTCCCTTACCGCTCATGTGGCTTACCTCCTTGGCCAGCGCGTTGCCGAGACTCAGGCTGCTCCCACCAACACCGACTATGCAGCCCAGGTGGCACTGCTCCAGAACGAGGTGGCTGCTCAGAAGTCGGAGATCGCTCGTCTGCAGGAGGATTTGGCTAAGCAGGTGGCTCTTGTGGCCGAGGCCAACGAGAACGCCAAGAAGGCCAACGCCGCTGCCGAAAAGACCACTGCTGAAAGCAAGGCTGCCATTGCTAAGACCAAAGGCAACATCAACAAGAAACTTGCTCAGCTGCAGAACCAGTGCGACGAGTATTTCGAAGAACTCCAGCGCCTCCGTGCCGAGAACGTGGTGCTCCGCGCCGAGAACGACAGCCTCCGCAACGAGGTGGTTTCTTACAAGCGCAATGCCGAGAATACCGCTGTTGAGAATGCTAAGATGGCTGCCAAGGTAAGCCGTGCTTCTATCCTTGCTACCGATGGTCTCACCGTTACTCCTCTCAAGCGCCTCTCCAATGGTACTGGCCGTCCCACCACTCGCGCCACTGCTGTCAGCGCTTTCCGTATCGAAGGCACTATTCTGGCCAACAACGTTATTGAGCCCGGCACCATCACCATCTACTCTGTGCTCACTTCTCCTTCCAATGTGGTTCTCCACAATGGTTCCATGGAACAGAAGTTCGACGCTAACGGCATCCGCTCCACCTACACCACCGTTCAGTCGTACGAATTTACTGGCGATACCCGCACTTTCGAGATGAACTGGAGCAAGGACGACGAGACCGAGCTTGAGGCTGGTATCTATCGTCTTAGCCTGTTTGCCAACAGCAGTCTCATCGGCGTTACTGAGTTTAAGCTGAAATAACCCCGATGTCTAATCAGACAAAATATAACTCTTTCCGCCAGACATACCCCGAGTTTGTCTATGACGGTTATCAATACGATGTGCAGCCCGACGGACTGCACATCGTTTTTACTTTTCGTATCGGAGACGAGATTACCTTTGCACCTACGGCTTTCATCCCTTCGCGTCCGTTTTTGAATTTCCAGCAGCCCAAGCAGGTGCTCGACCAGCTGGTGTTCAATATCGGCATGATTGAGCTTATTAGCTATTGGAAATGCCTATGCCCGCCCACTGTGGTGGTGCGCTGCGGTGCCCTCAGTCCCGAACAGATTCCTTTCTGGAAAAAGATTTATTATCATGGTCTTGGTGAGTTTTTCTATATCAACGGCATTGATGCTACGATTGACGATTTCCTTACCATCACCTGCCAGAGCAGCCAGCCCATGTGGGCTCCGCTGGCCGATGTGGAGGCCGGCAACGGCAACACGCTATGCCCTATTGGTGGAGGCAAAGACTCCGTAGTCACGTTAGAACTGCTGCAGTTTGTATCTCCCCAAGGCCAACGGCCCATACCGCTTATTATGAATCCCCGTGGTGCTACTGTTGGCTGCATTGAGGCAGCGGGCTACACGATGGACGATGTGTTGGAAATCCGTCGCACCATCCATCCCAAACTGCTGCAGCTGAATAAAGAAGGGGCTCTCAATGGCCATACCCCCTTTAGCGCCATGCTGGCCTTTTATACCATGCTGGCCGCACAGCTGAGTGGCGCGCACCATGTGGCGCTCTCCAACGAGAGCAGTGCCAACGAGTCAACCGTGGTGGGCTCCATGGTCAATCACCAGTACTCTAAGAGTCTGGAATTCGAGAACGATTTCCGCGAATATGTGCAGAAATTTCTCTCGCCACACTACAACTATTATAGCTTCCTGCGCCCGTTATCGGAATTGCAGATAGCTATGCTTTTCGGTCGCAACGAAAAATATTTCGATGTTTTCCGTTCGTGCAATGTGGGAAGCAAACAGGATATCTGGTGCGGACATTGCGCCAAATGTTTGTTTGCCTACATTATCCTTTCGCCTTTCATTGCGCCCCAGCGGCTCAATGCAATCTTCGGCAAGAATATGCTCGATGATGCTTCGCTTCAGCAATACTTTCTCGAACTCACCGGCCAGGCCGAAACCAAGCCTTTCGAGTGTGTTGGCACCATTAGCGAGGTCCATAGCGCCCTCAGCCTCACCATCCAGCGCTGGTATCCGGGTCAGCGGCCTTGTCTGCTGGCCACCTATAAGCCCGTGCCTCCCACCACGTCGCTCACCGCACTCCTTGCCGACAATAATCTCCCCCTCCAGGCCTATACGGCACTTGCTGCCGCTATAGCCGAGGCCAACCACGAAAACAATCAACAATAATATAATTATGTATAGGCAATCACAACTCACCCAACTCCTGTCTGGCCGCCGTATCCTTATTGCGGGCTATGGCCGTGAAGGAAAGAGCACCCATGCTCTTCTCAATAAAATATTGTATGGCGAGCGGGTTGATATTGCCTGCAACGACGAAGAAATCTTTGCTCACTTGGATCAGGCTCGGCTTCAAAACGAGCCCTACGATTTGATTATCAAGTCGCCCGGTATCTCCACCATGAAGTTTGAAGGGCGTTGTGAACTCAACACCATCACATCGCAAACCGATCTCTTCCTTCAAGTTTATCACGATATCACAGTAGGAGTAACTGGTACCAAAGGCAAAAGTACCACTACCACCCTCATTCACCATGTGCTTAAGCATTCCATACCTGGTTGCAATGTCGTTTTGGCTGGCAATATGGGCATTCCGTTGTTTGATATCTTAGATCAACTCAACGATCATTCAAGGGTAGTGGCCGAGTTCTCGTGCCATCAACTTGAAAATATCCATTGCTCACCGCATGTTTCGGTGATACTAAATCTTTACCAAGAACATCTCGACCACTATCATAGCTATCATGATTATCAGATGGCCAAGATGCAGATCGCTTTGCATCAAGATGCTCACGACGCTTGCTTTTTGGGAGGCGACAGTCAGGATTTGATGGATCTGCTTCGGAGCGACGAGCTTTTTTTGCCTTCTCGTAGCGCGATCTTCACTTATCAGGATGCGCTAAATGATGGTATCGACAAACTTTCAACCACCCTTACCGGTCGCCACAATATCACCAATATCTATGTGGCAAAACTAGTTGCTGAATTTCTGTCGGTGTCGTCCGATCAGTTTGCCGAGGCCTTGGCCAGTTTCCGTGGTCTGCCACATCGCCTGCAGCAGGTGGGCACTTATCATGGAATCACATTTTACAACGATTCTATCAGCACCATCCCCGAGGCCTGCATAGCCGCCATGGAGGCTTTGCCGCAGGTGGATACTGTCATCCTGGGCGGATTTGATAGGGGCATTGACTATTCCCCGTTAGGCAACTATTTGGTGGATCATCCGCATTTGCCCCGCAACATAGTCTTTGTCGGTAAGGCTGGCGCTCGAATGCACGAAGAGTGGTCTGCCCGCAACGACAACCCGTTGGCCGACCGCAATGTGCTGCTGGAGAGTGACTATGAAGTGATTGTGCAGTGGTGCTACCAGCATACTGCGCCAGGGTCGGTATGTCTCCTTTCCCCAGCAGCGGCCAGCTACGATGCTTTCAAAAATTTCGAGCATCGTGGCCAAGTGTTTGAAGAATTGATATTGAAATATAATAAATAATATGAATACTGTACAACTCCGACACGACCTACACCTCCATCCCGGTATATCCGGCGATGAGTGGTATGCTCACGACCTTGTGGTGCGTGAGTTGGCATCGTGTGCGCCCAATCGGGTGTTTGACCATGTTGGCGGTTTTGGAGTTGTGGCTGTGTGGGGAACGGAACAGTCGCTTCCCACCATTGTGCTTCGTGGCGATATTGATGCCCTGCCCATCGGTCATCGCTGTGGTCACGACGGCCATACGGCCATCCTCCTGCAGGTGGCTCAATGGCTGGGTCAGCATGGCAGACCTCAGGATCGCAACGTTATCTTGGTATTCCAGCCCGAGGAGGAAACGGGTTTTGGCTCACAACGTATCCTTGATGCCGGCATCTTGCAGCAATACAATGTGCGAGCTGTTTATGGTCTTCACAACCTGCCGGGCTATCCGTTGGGCACTGTGGTGCTCAATCGTCGCACCTTTGCCGCAGCCTCCACAGGCGTTATCTATGAGCTGCAAGGGCGCAACACCCATGCCTCAACCCCCGAAAAAGGAATTAACCCCGGTCTGGCCGTAGCGCAAATTATCCAGCGGGTGGCACAACTCAATAGTGCTCCCGATGCCGATATCGACACTTTCCGCCAGTCCACCCTTATCTGTGTGCAGTTGGGCGAAGAGGCTTTTGGTACCTCTGCAGGCCAGGCACAAGTTATGTTTACCCTGCGGGCTTTCACCAACGATGCCATGCAGCACCTCCTTGCCGAGGTCAACAGCATCGTCCAGCAAAGTGCTTCGCAATATCATCTCACCATGCAGCAATCGTTGTGCGAACCATTTTATGCCACCGAGAACCATGCTGCACATGTCGAACATATTGAAGAATACTGCGATTGTCGTTACCAATATTCGCTCACACCCTTCCGTTGGTCCGAAGATTTTGCCAACTATCTGATTCATTTTCCCGGAGCCATGTTCGGTATCGGAGCCGGTGAGCACCATGTTGAGCTACATCATCCGCAATATGAATTTCCCGATGCGCTCATTCCGCTTGCCGCACAAGTGTTTGTCAATTTGATTAATGCACCTTTTATACAGAAATAATAAAAAAAATATATCAACATGAAAAAGATTTTACTCTCCTTTGCCCTGTTGGCATTTGTCTTCACCGCTGTGGGACAAGAGATCAGCCAACCCGAATTCGACGGTCAGAGCTGCACCAGCATCATGGTTGGTAAACAAGCCTCTAAGGATGGAAGTGTCATTACCTCCCATACCTGCGACGGCCGTTATCGCACCTGGATGCACATGGAACCCGCCGAGGACCATGCTCCTGGCGCTGTCCACCAAGTTTATAAAGGCACCCTGCACACCACTTTCCGTGGTGATACCACAGGTCTTCGTCTGGCCGGTGTCATTCCCGAGGCTGCCCATACTTACGCTTACCTCAACACCGCTTATCCTTGTCTCAACGAACATCAGCTTGCTATTGGCGAGAGCACTTTCAGCGGTCCCGACACTTTGATCAACCCTGCCGGTATGTTCTTGATCGAAGAGCTTGAACGTGTGGCCCTTCAGCGTTGCACCACTGCTCGCGACGCCATCCGCCTCATTGCCGACCTTATCAAGATTTATGGTTACGCCGATGGTGGCGAATGCATCACTATTGCCGACACCAAGGAAGTGTGGCAGATGGAAATCTGCGGTGAGGGTAAAGGCGTAATTGGCGGTGTTTGGGCTGCCCAGCGTATCCCCGACGACCATGTGGGCGTATCTTGCAATGTTCCCCGCATTGGTCGCCTCCAGCGTGGCAACACCGAGTATTTTATGTGCTCCGACAATATCGAAGACGTGGCTCGCCGTCACGGCCTTTGGGATGGTAAAGAACCCTTCCTCTTCTACAAAGCCTTCACCAGCAGCTATGCTAACGGCAAAAACTTCCGCGATCGTGAATTCTTCATTCTCAGCCACCTGGCTCCTTCGCTCGAACTTAATATGGATATGGACGAGCTGCCTTTCTCCGTGCGTCCCGAGAAGAATGTCGATGTGCGTGAAGTTATCGAACTCTTCCGTTCCACCTACGAAGGTACCGATATGGATATGTGCAAAAATGTGAAGATGGCCAATCCCCGTAAAGATAAGAAAGGCAATGTTATCAACGACACTATCGTCAGCCCCATTGCCAATCCTTGGCTCACTTCTGCTATGCAGCGTACCCTCAACACCATTGCACCCGGCACCATCGAGTTCCGTCGCACTGTTAGTGTGGCATGGTGCTCTTACAGCTTTGTAGCCCAGTGCCGCGACTGGCTGCCCGACTGCGTAGGCGGTGTGGTGTGGATGTCTGTGGACAATCCCGCCCAGACTCCCCGTGTCCCCATCTTCTGTGGCAACTCTCAGCTGCCTCAGCCCTATAGCATTTGTGGACAGAAAGAGTACAACCCCAATGCTATTATTTGGAAATACCGTCGTGCCAACAAACTTGCTACTGTGGCTTGGCAGCGCACCAAAGAGGGTATGATGAAAGAAGTGAAAACACTTGAAGACAAATGCTTTGCTGGTCTTGACGCACTCCAGCGTGAGGTCTCCCGCTACGATCGTCTTGGCCGTGTAGAGGATGTCAATGCCACCCTCAACAACTATACCCGTCAGCAGTACGAGAACACCTCCTTTGCTTGGTCTCAGCTCGAAGCCAAGTACTGGCAGATGTTCGGCATGGGCTTCTAATAGTCCTTGATAAAAATACAACAGAAAAATGGTGGTTACAGCATGCTGCGGCCACCATTTTTTATCCTTTGAAAGTAGGGCGCAGGATAGAGCTACTTTATGCAATAATAATTACTTGCAATAATCCTTAGAGGAGTGTTTTTTGACATGGTTGAGTTGTGTTGATAAATATTCAAATTTATTTTTTGTATATGTGAGGTAAAAGTTGTATCTTTACATTTTCATTTGCTCCGACAAAATCGGTGCAACTTTGTTATATTTAGTAAATTAAAATAATTATTATATATGAATAATTCAGCAAACTCGCTTGTGCAAGGCCTGGAGAAGCTAGGTTTGATAGCCAACCGTATCCGTCAAAATCAGGGGGCTGTGCCTCAAATTGAAATCGATATTATTCTGCAACAGTTGCGCGAATTGTATATGACTTGTCTGCAGTTGGAGAAAGAATCCACTGTGGTGGAGTTGGATAATACGCTTGAACTGGACCTGAAAGAGGCTGTGCAGAAGGCTACCGAAGAGAAGCGTTTGGCCGAAGAGGCAGCCGCTAAAAAGGCAGCTGAGGAGAAACGTATAGCCGAGGAACGCCGATTGGCTGAAGCTGTAGCCGCCAACAAGAAGGCCGCCGAGGAGAAACGCCTGGCTGAAGAGACAGCCGCCAAGAAAGCCGCTGAAGAGAAGCGTCTGGCCGAAGAGGCAGCTGCCAAGAAGGCCGCCGAGGAGAAGCGTCTAGCCGAAGAGGCAGCCGCCAAGAAAGCCGCTGAAGAGAAGCGCCTGGCCGAAGAGGCAGCCGCCAAGAAGGCCGCTGAAGAGAAGCGTCAGGCTGAAGAGGCAGCCGCCAAGAAAGCCGCTGAAGAGAAGCGTCTGGCTGAAGAGGCAGCCGCCAAGAAGGCCGCTGAAGAGAAACGTCTGGCTGAAGAGGCAGCCGCCAAGAAGGCCGCTGCAGCAGCAACTGCCGCCGCTTTGGCAGCAAGTGAGTTGAAGCCAGTTTTCGCTCCCGACGAGAAGCAACATGAAGAGACACCCATGATGGAGCCTCAGATGGAGAAATTGGCAGGCAATCCCAATGACGATCTTTTTGCCGACGAGCCCGCTCCAGTGAAGGAAGAAAAACCCCGTGAGGCTTCGTTGTTCGACTATTTGAATTTGGACCGCACATCCGAACAACCCAAAGTTCGCACGATTGGCGATGTGCTGAACCAGAATGCCCGCAATGTGGAGCAGCAGTTAGAAACCCGTGTCAATGCTAAAAAGGTTGACGATTTGCGCACCGTGATTGCCATCAACGATAAGTTCAGCTTCATGTCGGAATTGTTCCACAACAACATCAAAGGCTACAACGACTTTATCATGCGTTTGAATGAGATGTCCGACCGTGAGCAGGCCTTGAAATATGTGGAGCAGGTTGCCGAAGAGAACAAATGGAAAACCGATTCGCCTGCAGTGCAGAACTTCTATTTGGCATTTGATCGCAAATTCTAAAACTACAAACGGTAGAGCATAAAATATTTGACATGAATCATCGTAAAGCAATATTATTTTCAGCCCCGTCGGGCAGTGGCAAAACCACCATCATCCGTGAGATCCTGAAGCGTTTCGACTGTTTCGAATTTGCCATTTCGGCTACCAGTCGTAATCCTCGCGAGGGCGAAAAGGACGGAATTGATTACTATTTCTTATCTCCCGAAACTTTTGCTCAGCGCGTGAAAGACGATCAGTTTTTAGAATGGGAAGAGGTATATGCCGGCACTTGCTATGGCACGTTGAAGAGCGAGATCAACCGCATTTGGGATAATGGCCACGTGATTATCTTTGATGTTGATGTGAATGGTGGCATGAATCTGAAGAAATACTTTGGCGCCGACGCGCTGGCTTTGTTTGTAATGCCTCCCAGTGTGGAAATACTTGAGCAACGTTTGCGCAATCGTGGTACTGAGAGCGAAGAGAATATCACCAAACGCTTGGCCCGCAGTGCTGCCGAGCTGAAGATGAGCGACCAGTTTGATGTGACCATTGTGAACGATATTCTCAACGATGCTGTGGATAAAACTCAGCAGGTGATTAATAACTATCTGATGAATTAAGATTGAGAATCTCATTTAGACTTATGGGAGCGATGCCTGATGGCTATGCCTTCCCAAGTCTGAAATCTGATTCTTGAATTAGAACTGTTTGTATGGAATCGCTAATAAGTTTTTTAAAACGTTTTAACTACATCTTCGTCTTTGTGATACTTGAGATAGTGGCGTTGGTGCTTATCTCGCAGAATAGCAATTACCAAGGTTCGAAGCTTGTGCATGCTGCCAATGCTGTTGCCGGCCGGTGCTATGGTGTTGTGTCGTCGATAGGGGATTATTTTGGCTTGCGTCACGAGAACGACTTGCTGGCTGCCGAGAATGCAGAGTTGCGCGCTAGACTCGAATCGTCGTATATCAGCTACAACATGCAGCGCTTCACCCACCAAGACACTGTTTATAACCAACGCTATAGCTACACCGAAGCTACGGTGGTGAAGAATTCGTGGAACAAGCGCGACAACTACATCATGATCAACAAAGGTCGTTTACAGGGCATCCACGAAGACCAGGCAGTTATCTCGCCTCAAGGTATTGTGGGTGTAGTGGTTAATACTACCGACAATTTTGCTACAGTGATGCCTGTGTTGCACAGCAACAGCCGTAATAGTGTTAAAATTCCTCGCATCAACACCAACGGTTCCTTGGTGTGGCGCGGTGGAGATTTCCGTTATGCAACACTTATCGACATTCCCACCACTTATCGTCTGCGTGTCAACGACACCATCGTCACCAGTGGTATGGCAAACGACTTCCCCGAAGGTGTGATGGTAGGTTTTGTAGAAAAAGCATTCACCGAACGTGGCAGCGGATTCTATACAATTCAAGTGCGCATGGCTACCGAGTTCACCAAACTTGACCATGTGTATATTATCGACAACTTTTTTAAGGCCGAGCAAGATTCGCTGATGGCCCGTACTCAAAAGGAGGATGCGCAGAGATGACACGACTGATTTTTGCTAATATTTTTCGCTTTATTATCCTGATAGTTCTTCAGGTGCTGATTTCTAATTTTGTATATTTGGGTGGGTATGTGATACCTTTTGTCTATATTTTGGCGGTGCTCATGCTGCCTTCCAACTTAGGCAAAATACCTCTGCTGCTTATTTCCTTTGCGGCAGGTATGCTGGTGGATGTATTTTGTGTCATTCCCGGTTTCCATGCCTTTAGCTGCACTATGCTGGCTTTCTTCCGCATTGTGCTGGGCAACCGTATCCTCACTCAAAACGAACCTGAAGCTGTGGTGACAACCCCCAGCATTCATGAAGTGCCTTTCCAGACCTTTTCGGTCTATGCCATCATCATGTCGGCTGTTTACTGTATTGCTTATGGTTTGGTGGAGGTTTTCAACTTCGGCAATTTTGGAATGACCCTTTTGTCCATGGCTATCAACACTGTGGTGGCATGGATTATGATTATGTTGAGTCAGTTCTTGGTGACAAAACCCAGGTAAGAGATAGATGTTATGAAAAAAGGCTTTTGGTTTGGTTTGATGATGGTTGTGGTTTGGGCAGCAGGTGCACAAGTGCCTGTTGGCCAATGGCAGGATCATGCCTCATTTGTGGCAGCTCATAAAGTACAGGTATCTCCCGACAAGGTATATGCCGCCACACGTATGTCGATGTTTTACCACGATAAAGAGGATTTCTCCACCAAAGCCTTGACCAAAACCACAGGTTTGACGGATGTAGGTGTGAGCACCTTTGCCTACGATGAGCGTAGCCGATTTCTCATTGTAGCCTATTCCAATTCGGCCATCGACCTCAAGCTGGGTAGTCAGGTCTATCACATTGCCGATATCCGGCACAGCAACATTAGTGGCGACAAAAAGATTTATCATGTCCGCTTTCATGGGGGCAAAGCCTATTTGGCTACTGGTTTCGGAATCGTGGTTGTCGATCTGTCACGTCACGAGATTTCCGAGACTTATTATTTAGGCAACCAAGGCGGCCAAGGCACTGTGTACGACATTGCCTTTACCGATAGCCTCATCGTTGCCGCAACCGACAACGGTTTACTATACGCTCCTAAGTCCAGTAACCGACTGCACATTTACGAGGAATGGACGCTCGATACGCTCTCGCCGTTGCAAAGTCGCTCGGTGCGCGAGCTTCTCACCAGCCAGGGTCGTATTATGGCATCGACCTGTAGAGACAATCCCGACACCTCAACCATTTATTACCAAACGGTTGACGGCGATTGGGACAGCCTTCGCCGTGACCATGTGGAGTCGATCAAAGCGCACAACGGCTTTGTGTTGGTCAACAAGAACTATTGTGTTGAGATATATGACGCTGATTTCCAGTTGGAAACGGTACTCAATGCGCTCTCTTCATGGGATGTTGACATCGATGCTGATGGTACTCTCTGGGTGGGCCATGCCTGGGCCGGACTTGTCAAAATACCTAAGCCCTACAGCTCTAGCGCTAGTTTTGCCCCCCAAGGACCATTCAACGACGACTACGTTTATAGTATCACTTCGTCTTGGGACAATGTCTATGTTTGCAAAGGCGGTAAGAAACCGACCTACGAGAGCGCCTATCTCTCGCCTTCGGTGACATATTTTGATGGTAAACAATGGGAGCAACTTGGTTTCTCAGGCCTTCCTGTCCAGGATATCCTCAATGTGGCGGTAGATCCAACCGATTACCATCATGTAGTGGCCACTTCATGGGGCTCAGGTGTGGTGGATTTTTACCGCAATGAAGCCCGCGAGTTCTACAGTTATCAGAATGTGTCAGAAATGGTCCCTTATCGCTCGGGCAATTATGTGCACCAGCGTGTGAGCGGCTTGGCTTTCGATTGGAATGGCGATCTATGGATTACCAATTCCTTAGTAGATAAAGGCTTGCTTGTTCGTCGCAAAAATGGCGACTGGCAGTCGTTTGATATTTCGCCAATGCTCAATGGCGTGGCGGGCGAGAAACGTGAAATCGATAAGATCATCTGGGATAGTATCTATGGCTACAAATGGTTTGCAGGCCGAGCCAATCGTATCTATGTCCACGATGGTAATAACCGCATGGCTTATGTGAATCCAAACAATGGCAGCAAGTTGGAAACCCATACTGTTACCTGTCTTGTACAAGACCATTCTGGCGATATTTGGTTTGGCACCGACAAGGGTATCAAAGTCATCTACGATGGATACCGTGTCTTCTCCAATGGTGGTAGGGGAGAGCAGGCTCCTGTCAACTGCAGCAACATCCTTTATAGCGAAGATGGCATATACGAATACCTTATGGCTTACGAAAGCATCACCTGCATTGCCGTAGATGGTGCCAATCGTAAATGGGTAGGCACTTCCAACAACGGCCTCTATCTCATTTCTGCCAATGGTCTCGAACAGTTGGAACACTTTACTACGGCCAACAGTCCGCTCAATTCTGACAAGATTGTGGCACTTGCCGTGCACCCTGTTACTGGCCAAGTCTATATCGGCACCAATATGGGTGTGCAGTCCTATCGTGCCACTGCCACTTATGCCGATGCCGAGCCCGAATCCGATATTCATGCTTTCCCCAACCCGGTGCGACCTGATTATGATGGACTGATTGCCATCAAAGGGTTCACCCGCGACGCGCTAGTCCATATCACCGACTCCCGAGGTCATGTGGTCTATACCACCAAGGCCAATGGCGGCCAGGCCATTTGGAACGGATGCACCATTGAGGGTGGCCGTGTTGCCAGTGGCACCTATTTTGTTTTTGCTTCCGACAAGGCAGGATCCATGCGTTCGGTGGCTAAAATATTAATGATACGATAAAATAAAAGTAAATACACAATGACACCCACGCTCTCCACACCGGCTTTGGTCCTCCACACAACAAAATATGCGGAGACTTCAGTCATTGCCAAGATCTTCACTCGGCAGTTGGGCGTGCGTTCCTATATCCTCAAAGGTGTGCGCAAAGGTGGTAGCCGCACCAAGCAGAATCTGCTCCAGCCACTTTCGCATCTCGACCTTGTGGTTTACAACAATCCCAAAACTTCCATCAACTATCTGAAAGAGATAGCCCCCCATGTCGATGCCGAAAACCCTGCTGCTTCCGATACTGATGCTGTTCGCTATGCGTTGCGTTTCTTTATGACCGAGCTACTCTACAAAACCTTGCGCGAAGAAGAACCCATGCCCGATCTTTTTGATTATGTGGTTGAAAGTTGCAGATTTGAAGATGGCGAGCTTTCGCATCATCCCATCCGTTTCCTGCTCACTGTGTCACAATATTTGGGCATTGCCCCTCTCGATAATTATAGCAGTCGTGAGCCTCTTTTTGATTTACAAGAAGGACGTTTCTGCTATTCCGGCACACAAGCCCTCGATCCTACCCCTTCGCAACTGCTGCATTATTATCTGCAAGCCGTCAACAATGGGCAACCGTTGCCTATCACTACCCTCAACCAGCGCATTGCGCTTATCAACAACTTACTGCAGTATTTTCAACTCCATTTAGCTGATTTCCGTAATTTTAAATCACACGAAATATTACACTCCGTATTACAATGAAAAAGATTATATTATACATCGCTTTTGTGATTTCATGCGTGATGGGCATGAGTCAGCAGTGCTATTGGGTGTTCCTCACCGATAAGCAGGGTTCTACCTTCGATCCCTACACCTATTTCGATGCCAAGGCCATTGAGCGCTACCGCCAGTGCGGTGCCGACCTCTACGACATCACCAACTATCCTGTTGCTTCTTTTTATGCCGACCAAGTCAATTCGTTAGCCATTGAAGAGGTGGGGCAGAGCCGTTGGCTCAATGCTGTGGCCGTCATGGCCACCCCCGACCAGATTGCACAGATTGAGCAGCTACCCTTTGTTGGCCATACTGCCCTCATTGGTGGCGGTATGATGCTGGCACAAGTCCATCAGTCTGAGGAATCAACAAATCAACAGATCAACAAATCAACGAATCAACCTGCTCTCGCCGACCAGCTCCT
>JAKSMO010000003.1 GCA_024400545.1 Bacteroidales bacterium
TTAATATCGCGGCTCCTGCCGCCTAATTGTTAACTATTTTCTACCGAACCATTGACTACCAATTATTTACTTGGATTATTATTTCCTATATACCAGTTCCATAAACTAATAAATCCTCTATTAGCAAAGGCATTCTTTACATCTGGATCATTTAGCAATTCTTTTTGGTCACGATAAGTTGATAATTCCAATATTAGCTCTTCTCTTTTTCTCTTTAAGGAACTGTGATTAAGATTAAATGCTTTGATTGTTTCTTCTACTTTTTGTTTTGTTTTAAGACCAACACCTTCCTTTGCAACCATTTCGCCATTCTCACAATACTGAATGTATTGAGACATATCATCGACTATGGGATTGAAAATGCTTTTGTATTTATTTTTCTGAATTTTGTATTTGTTATCTTTATATTTCCCACCATAATCCTCATCAATTGTAGAAACGATAAGATTATTCCAATCGAAAATTCTTTGGGGATTGTGATCTCTCTTAACAAAATGGTCAATATGTGAGGAGTTTGAATCTTCGTCCAAAATCATTTCAGTATAACCGCATAAACAATCTTGCTCACATACCAAGATCTGTAACCTAGAATTGCTCCTGATTGTAGAAGGCAGATCCTCCCACTTTTGAGGGTGGTTTTTGTTGACGAAATCAGAAAAATCAGCCAATGGCTTTTGTTTATTTATCTTGTGCATTTGATTTCTTTCTATGAATTATTCCAAGGTTTATTGAACACAACTCTTTATCACCCCTGCCAATTAATCGAGATAGGTTTTCTAATAGTTGATTAAATTCTTCAGTATCAATTGAACCCTCTTTGATCTCATGCCACACTTTGTTGATGAGATTTTCTGCTTCAACACTTCTTGTACTTGATAAGTCAAAATAATCCAATAGAATATCTTCTGCTGTTTTCCCGATATAATTTGGATTTTTAGTAACGTTTTGACCATCTCTAATCAATTTCAATTCGTTTGCTTTGAGTGAAGAAACAATATTTGGACTATGCGTAGTAATCACTGCCATTGCATCTTTCTGCCAAACTTCCCTAATGTTTGGAATAAACTCGCGTTGCCATTTGGGATGGAGTGATACATCGGGCTCGTCCATAAGTAGCAGAATGTTCTTTGAGTTTAGAATGGAACATAATCCCTCAGATAACAACAATTGCTTCTCACCTTCACTTAATCGGTCTAATACCATTTCTACATTATCTTGCTTCCATGAAATTCGAACAGAGTCTAAAATATCATCACATAACAATGTATCGAAAAAACCCAACACTTGACCAGAAGATAACTCAAAGAGATTAAAAAATTCTTGAATGTCATTAACCCCATAAAAAACATACTGATATTGATCCTTATTACCTTTTTCTTTAAGGGTTCCAAAACTATTCAGACCATCAATAAAATCGGTTGAAACTTTGCCTTGTATCCCCCATGGATAGGCACTGTCTTTACTATTTTTTTTAGCCCAGTAAGGTTTTTTTATGGTAATTGTAATCGAACAGTTGTTTACATTGACACCAATTTTGTTGAGTATCTTATTAGCAGTTTCTGACTTTTGTGCCATCAAAGCCAATGTTATGAATTCAACGTATTCGGCTTTAATATAAACGAATGGGTTCGTTTCTGGAAGGTTTAGTGGTTTAAGTGAATAATTCTTTTGGGTATTAATAATTTTGTCAATGTATTTGTCCTCAAAATGTTTGTTTAATTGGTATATGTGTTTAGAAATACCCGAATATGATAACACAATCTTTGATGGTAAATACCGAATAAAGTTCTTGCGTTGAGACTTTTTTGCCATATCAATAGGCTTACCATCTATAGTAATATATGGAGCAAAGGTATTTGTGTTAGAATCAGAATAATGACTTTCTATATTGATATCCCGACCACCAATAACGTATTCTATTTTGTAGTTGTTTATGAATTCGGCTGTTAAGTCGTCTAACACGAAATACTTGTAAAGATGTCCAAAAATATCAGCAAGACATTCAATAACCGTAGATTTTCCACTACCGTTTTCTCCAATTAGAACTACTAAATTGCTACTGATTCGGATATCAAATTTCTTTAATTTAAAGAAATCCTCTACCCATAAATATCTCAATTGGAAAGAGTCTATCTCGTCAACCATCTCATTCTTGAGCTCTTGTTGTTCTTTCTTTCGCATAACCTTAGATTATTTGTTATTCAAATATTTCGTTTTCAAAATCCGATAATGCTTTTTTGCGGAGGTCGGAGGCTTGTTGCTCAAGTATCAT
Source organism: Bacteroidales bacterium (assembly GCA_024400545.1). Classification (GTDB taxonomy): domain Bacteria; phylum Bacteroidota; class Bacteroidia; order Bacteroidales; family P3; genus Colimorpha. The sequence goes on from JAKSMO010000003.1 coordinate 2,273, forward strand.
GATTTGCTGTCTTCTCTCTAATATATGAGAAGTAATTATACTTTGAACATCAGCGGGTGGGATATTGATTTGTTGCTGTAATATCCGACTTTGAGAAAGAGACGGTTGTGCTGATACTGTTTTATGCGTATTAAGATTCAAATAAGAAATAGCTATCTCTAAATATTCCCAAGACACCTCTTCAAGTTTTTTATCGACAATAAAAGCATTATCTGTAACCCAATAATAACCATCCACAAGATGAACATTCCCACAATATTCACCTACTCTTCCTATAATAATTCTTTTCCCACAATAATTATACTTATCATGCGAACCTGTGATCCCATTACCCCCATAGACATGATACGTTGTCCCTATTTGCTCAGCAGCAGGGAGGAATGTTCCACTTTTAAGACTTATCACATTTTTTAGAGAAATTCGGTTGTGTTTATCTGGGAAATAGTCTGTGGTTGCATTCCATAAGTCCCAGCGATCAGTATCTGTGAATCTTTTATAATTTAGTCCAGTTTCAATACTTCCTTTTGCGTACCTAATTCCAAATTCACTTTGTAAGTACTGATTGATTTCCTTTTCAAGCTCTACTATTCGTCTCTCTTTTTCAAGTGCTTCAGCAATGGTAAGATTATATTTAGAAACAAGTTCGTTTTGGATGGAGGTTTTAGGTAAAGGTAATCTTAATTTCTGTAAGGTTTTAAACGATAAGTTCTGCCTTACTGATCCGGTTGTATTCTCTCGAATGATCTTATTGAAAGAGGGGGTTTTCATCAAGAGGAATAGATATTCTGGTAATAAATCTGACGTGCAGCTAAATACAACATACGCTGGACTAATATATTCATATTGATGTTTGCGATACTTTATACCGATTGAACCCACATTAATACGATATGGGTTATATGCTATCCACCCATCATCCATTTTTTTGTATTTTTGATGGATGTTAGATCCTTTTTCAATATAGGCATCAAATATTCCTATTTTATTGTTTACTCCGAGTATTCCATATTGTTGGTCGGATTCGCTAATATAGTATTTTTGATTTTGTTCAATAATATGACCTCCTAAAGATGAAATCGGCAGCTTTGAATGAAAATGAGATTGCACAAGCCGCTTAATATCCCATTGTTGTAATTGGCTAAACTTGATTGTATTTAATGCATTCATCACGAGTCCCCTTTCTGATATTCAAGTTCCATTTCTTGCACTTCCCCATTGGGTAGAACAACTTCTCGATATAGATTACCCCTATCATCTTTCCTGTAGGATACTTTATTGGTTGTATTGTCCCACAGTTTATGCGCTTGCCTATATGCAGTAAATTCCTTACAAACTTCAGGCAACTCATCGCTGATACTAGCACCCGTAGTGGATATACCTGCATATTTGACTTCGGCAATGGGTATTTCATAGTCAAAGAGTTCTTTTGTGCGTGCAACTATCTCATTGGCCATACGGTCTTCTAACCGCTTCAGTTGAGCCTTCAACTGCTTCTTTTCTTCCGCGGTAGGTGATTTCTTACCTTTTGCTTCTATCTTTTTCACCAATTCCTCTTTTTCGGTCTTATGGTGCGCTCTTACCTCAATTCCAGACTTGTAGGCAGCATTGTCAAATTGTTGGCGTTCTTCATCGGTGAATTTCTTGAAGAAGATAAGGCTGGGTTTTACTGTTGCTCCCGATGCGATAAAAACATCCTGAGGTATGGACACTATAAGCAATATTTTAGCCTTGCCCTCAATATATTCGCGAACTTTTTGTAATTTACCAGTATTAAGTACACCTTCAGGCAACACAATGCCCATACGTCCGCCAGGCTTGAGCAGATTGATGCATCGCTCGATGAACATTACCTCGGTAAGACCACCACTCATCTTGCCAGTCTCGTACAGACTCCAAAATGGTTTGCCAATGTTGTCGTTGACTTGACGTAGTGCATTGTCGTAGTCTTTACCATAATGCTCTCGATATGCTTTGATCTTATCTTGGTCGGTAAATCGGTCGGCCTCATTAATCTTCATATCTTTGCTCACCCGCTGACCAAATGGCGGATTGGTCAGGATGACATCAAACCGGTTCTCCCAGATGCCATTCACGTTCAACAAGCCATCGTGATGATGCACACCACCGTGTCCATCACCGTGCATAATCATGTTCATTTTGGCAGTACGAGCCATACGAGGATTTGCATCAGTACCAAAAATGCAGTTGTACGAAAGATTGCGCAATCGGCCGTTAGGGTTGCTAAGATCAATTTCATAATTCATCTTAGCAAATGTTTCGGTGATTTTTTCATCAATCTCTTCCTTTTGATCTTCAGAAAGAGATTCGTAGTCATCGGGATAGAGTTGATTCTTGAGTTTTCGTTTGTGTTCCGAAAGTTCGTTCTCGATCTTCTCTCTTACATACTCAAAGGCCTTGATTAAGAATCCGCCACTACCACAACATGGGTCACAGATGAGTTCCCCTTCCACGGGGTCGAGCACTTCAGTCATGAAATTCACGATAGTGCGGGGGGTGAAGAATTGTCCTAACTCACCACGGAAGGTCTTGCCCAAGAATTTTTCAAAAGCTATGCCTTTCACATCGTCGCTGGTAATAGACAGATTGTAAACTTCCAACTCCTTTACAATTTTCTCAAAACTATCTTCACGAATGCGAATAGTCTCTGTGGCTTCAAAAAGATTGTCGTTCTTGAATTCATCTTTGGTCTGTTGAAACAAGAACTGATAAAAGACAGGGCCATCTTTTGGCCGATACTTGTTATATGTGTCACGGTCTTTTTTGAAGGTATCGAGTGAGAAAATCTGAGTCTTCGAGTTCTGCCGTTCGTAGCGAATCTTGATGAAAAGTATCTTGCTTATCTCATCAAATGCAGCTTCTGGCGACAATTTATCATTGTTACGGATGATATTGTGGCAGGTCATTAGCAGTCTGGTGAATTCCTCGCGGGTAAATTCTCGAGTCTGCTTCAGAATTTCTTGAATTTTTTTTCTATCGTTAGCTATGTCTGCTTTAGGAATGTCTGCAATCTCATCCAGTTCCTTTGGCATCTTAGACTTATCAACTTTGAAGATGCGAGTTTCTTTTAGGTTGGTTGTGACAAAGAAGTCTGCTCCGGCCCAACCAGCATAATTGTAGCCCTGGAAGTAGTCTGCTTGGCGGATTGTTACATTTTCTGCTTTGCACTCCACAACAATCAAAGGAGTTTTTGAGTCCAACTTATCCTGTTCGTTTCGCCAAATGACAATGTCGGCTCTAGCCATACCCTGTCCACGTTGTGAGTTATTGACTTGCATTTCCTGTGCCATCTGGCTGAGACTATAGCCATAGTAATCCACCAAGCGGCAAATATAAGTTTGGCGTACCTCTTCTTCAGGTTTCAATACCAGCCACTTTTCTTTCAGTGGTGCGTATATCTTATTGTCTTTTATTTGAATTTCCATAATTGCTTAGCCGACTAGTTATTTTTAAATAGGAGCGTTATCGCTTGTGATACACATTTTCAAATGTGATATATTATCATTGACCAGCACTCATCAAATGGCTTATGACTCTGTGCGAACGATTCGGCCAACTTCAAGTCGGCGATGATATGGTTTCTACTTGTCATTCTACTTGGCGCGTTTCAGTTTGAGATAAAGATGATAAAGCCTGTCGTACTCGTCACCGATGACATCAGACACAGAGTCTAGGCTGTTTATACCGATGAGACGAGTCTTCTCGTCAATCAAACTTTTGCAATAAATATCGGATTCAGGATCCAATGAATAAACACTAATCAACTCATCATTCAAATATACGCCATCATACACCTCCTTCAAGTGCTCAGCCCCACCATCGAACTCATTAATGATGCGATATGCTAATAGTGTCACATTCAGGCAAGACAATATATAGGGGCTATGTGTTGTGATTACCAAATTATGAAGAAGATCCATTCTGTGCATCAGAAATTTCAGCAGTTCTCTCTGATTGGTAGGGAAGAGATTCTGTTCTGGCTCTTCGATGACAAACGAGTCAAAGCAGGCTAACTTCAATGCATAATCTATCACCATCACCAAGGGTAGTACACACTGAATACCCGAAGAGCATGCTTGGAACGGCAAAAGACGTTCAGCCCCGTCTTGCCCATCAGCAATGCGGATACGTTCCTTCCCATCTTTGATGGTGAAGTGGGCATTCAAGAAAGGAACATCATAATCCTTCAGCGTATTCTTGGCCTTCTCAAACACGCTCATGTATTCAATCAAGGCATCGTAGAGTGGCACTTGCGCGGCCAGCATACTCGCTAGGGAGGTGGACAATGTGCCGGCAAGATTTCGTTCGGCCGGAACATAGAGGATGGTTCGGGCATTGGAATTGATAATCTTGCCATATTTCTCCATCACGGAAGGATCGCTAAAATCCGATACACCCAACTGCGACAGAAGGGTTTGGTTAGATGATAATAGATTTTGCTGAATCTTTTTGGCAAGATCCTCTTTTGCCTGGCCAAAAACATTTATTCCAAAGACGCCTTTTGTGTATGTGATTGCATAATGGCCCCACACTCTCTCAAACTCGTATAGCAACTCGGTATCGTCATAAAAAAACTCATCAATACAGAACTTGGCGAAAGGAGCTATCGGGTTCTCTTCAGCTTTCAGCAGCTTCAGTATCCAACTCATGTCCCTACAGATGGTGAGCACTTTTGATATGGTGCTCTTGCCACAGCCTTGGGTGCCGATGAATACCGTCAGTGGTAGTATACCGACATTCAAATCCTTTACTGGACCCAAATGATGAATTTTTAACTTTTCCATATTGCTATAAATCCATTACTTCACAACAAGAAGGCTTTATTATTATTAATACTTCTGCAATGGGTGTATTTATAATTTGCCTATATTATTAATTATTAATATTTCTCAGCAAACAGCATCTACTATTCGCTATTGCAAAAATACAAAAAAAATCCAATATTGTCCAAATATTTTTTTCCGATAAGGCATTCTTAAATTCGAGTTTACAGTTGAGAGCAGAATATCGAAGAGCGGGGCGATACGGCTTACGCTTCACCAAGTTGCGCTGCCAACATCTCGGGCGAGGAGTAATGGTCGAAGAGGGTGCTATCGGAGAGGAGGAGCTGCTGGCGGGAGACCCGGAGGCCGGACTTGTTGTTGCGGGTGTGAACCAAGGCACCGGCATAGTAGGTTGGTGCATATCGGCTTTCTGCTACAATGGGCGAGAAACACAACAGTCCACCACTAACGGCCAGCGGGTTGCGGGCAGCCGCCCACAATTGTTCTCTGACAAATTTGTCTAGGGAATCACCACAACCGCGGTCCATCGGAATTCGGAATACGAGGAATCTCAGTCCGGTCAAGTGCGGCTCAGAGTCTTCATGTAATCCCGCATCCCGCAAAGATTGCTCACCGACAATCACTTGCAGGCTATCGCCATACTCCCATCCGGCATTATTGCGCACAATAGCATTGGCCAAGTCGCACACCCGGGTTCGGTCGGAAATTGTCAGTCCGCCTACATTCAAATCAGAGCAATACATTTCATTCACATACGAATATCCGATAGGCTGGAGCGTACCGCTGGACACGACCATCGGAGCCAACACGCCCGTGTCATCGACACCACGTGACGGAATCCACGCATGGTTGGGCAGCACCAAGTTGGCACCTCTGAAAACATGGCAGGCACGGCGAGTGCCGGAAACCTCTTCGAAATTCTCCTTCAAACCGTCTTTCAGCCTTCTATATGTCAGCAGAATATTATTCAGTTTCATCCTTTGCACCAACTGCTTGCGAGTCTTAGCGTCGTGAAAAAAGCCGGGCAGTTCCGACACAACTGTTACACCATCTTTCTGACTGTATTTCAAGCCACCAACTTTGCCGCTCAGGGCAGGTCCTTTTTTGAGTATTGCCATATTAAAACGTATTAATCCTTATCTCCTATTATCAAAAACCATGCCACACGCTAATCTGTCATACATACGACCATCATCCTTCGCACTACTGCCATTCTGACATCATTGCAAATCCATTGCATCCTCATTGGTGGAATGAAGTTGCAATGAACTTGGAATGAAGTTGCAATGAAGATGCAGCGAAATATCTACGGACAAAATATCTTGGCTTAGTTGTTTAGCTGCTTGGTTGTTTAGTTGCTTAGTTGTTGTCGCAACGTTTAAGCAACTAAGCAATTAAACGTCTAAGCTTTGATTCTCGCAACGTTTAAGCAACTAAACGATTTAATGATTAAGCAACTAAACAACCCCATAAACTCATAAACCTATAAACAAGTAAACTACTAAGCAACTAAGCAATTAAACGTCTAAGCTTTGAGGTGCTAACAGTTCTATTTCACATAGAGGTCGAACACCTGGTTGAGGCGCTGGGCGCAGACGGGACAGAAGGGAGCGTAGTCGCGCATCATGCAGCGCATGGTGGGTCGGTAGATGCCGTGGGCGTGATAGCCGGCACCTTCGTAAACGCCCAGGGGGCCGCACTGATTGCGGGGGATGTTGTTGTCGGCAGGGGTGGGAATGGCGGTGCCTTTGGGGAGCATCGACTTCCATTTTTGGTCGAAATGGACGAGGGTGGTGATGTTGGGCTCAGTGGGCTCAAAACTGGCAGCATGGGTGTCGGCATAGCTGAGGTCTTCATCAACATATTCGTCGGCCAGGCCGCCAATGCTGTGACCCAGCTCGTGGGGCAGCACCATGCCTGCCATCTTGTTGAGCGAGCTCATGGCATAGAAGTTATAAATGCCGCCACCGCCATAGGTCTCGCTGTTGGCCATGATGATGATGTGGTCGCAGGGTGTGATGCCGATGGCGTCGTGGAGGCGGAAGAGGTGCATGGTCATGAGGTAGCGGTCGGCACCAAAGGTATTGTAGCTGGCGCCCACAAGACTTTTGACGAAAATGCCTTTGTTGGGATCGGTGATGCCCGACTCGCGCCCGGTGGCGGGGATGCCCCAGACGTTGAAGTCGGACTTGCGGCTGGCAAAGGGTTCCTGGCCGAGGAGGTACTGGCAGAATTTCTGCAGGTCGGCGCGCATCTTGGCGGTGTCGGCAGGGCCATAGCCTTCGGGCACGATGACGACATCAACTTTCTGATGCACATCGCCCATGAACTGAAGCTCTATGGGCTCGACGACACTGAGCTTGACATATTCGCGCTGGCGCAGGGCACGGAGACGCTCCTCGGGATTGTATCGCACGACGGACTGGGTGAAGAATTTCTGGTCGGCGCCACGCTCTTCCCAACAGATGTCTACCGGACGTTTGGGCCAGGGCAGACGTACCACTTCTTCAAAGAACTGGATGCTGTCTTTGCCTTCAGGGGTGTCGCGATATTCCGCAAAGAGGCTGTTGTAGCAGCGCGAATAGATGGTTTTGCCGCTCTTGGCATCTTTCATCACAATGCGGAAAAGACCGTTGTCGAAAGGGTCGATGAGCTGGGTGAGGGAGCCCGACCACTGCGGAAGGCGTTCGTCGTAGGCACCCAGAACGGTGTCGGACTGACGGTTGCCAGCGCGCTGATAGTCGATACGCAGGGTGGCATCTTCAAAATACTTGGAAAACTTGACTTTCTGCGCTGCTGCGCCGCCGTTTGCCAACAGGGCAAACAGTACTACGAAGGTGGTAAGAATGTGTTTCATCATGCACTAAAAACGAGATTTTATAAAAAAAAGTATTTTAATTCATAAAAAGTTTGTACTTTTGCAATCTGTTATGATAACAAAGATATTTGCCGACAACCCCAATACACGCGAAGTAAGACGCGTGGTGGATTTGCTGAACGAGGGCGGAATAGTGGTGGTGCCCACCGACACGATTTACGCTTTTGCCTGCAGCATGGAGTTTAAACGCTCTGTGGAGAAGATAGCCCAGCTGAAGGGTTTCTCGCTGAAAAAAGCCCGCTACTCGATGCTGTGCTCGAGCCTGAGCATGGCCTCGGAATATGTGCGCCCCATGGACAAGGATACTTTTTCACTGTTGAAAGAATGCCTGCCCGGCCCTTATACCTTTGTGATGGACGCCAACAACAACGTGCCACGCAACTACTTGAACCCCAATAAGACGATTGGCATTAGAGTGCCCGACAACAATATACTGCGCACGATTATCGAGGCGATGGGATGCCCGCTGATAGGCACCTCGGTGCGGCGCGAAGATGCCGACCAAGAGACTGAATACCTGACCGACGCCGAGCTGATAAACGAGGATTTTGGCAACCGTGTGGATTTGGTGGTTGACGGCGGCATTGGCGACGACCAGCCCTCGACAGTAATAGACTGCTCGGGCAGCAACCTGGAGGTGATTCGCTACGGCAAAGGCGAGATTGACCTTTGATACTGACATTCAAAAAAATGATTATTCCATAATGAAAACGATAAAGATTACAAGCAAAACGTACTCCGGCCCCTGGGGTTTTCTGGCCCAGCTGGTGGTGATGACCCTGGCCGCAATACTGGCCACCCGGATATTGCCCGGCGTGCAGATTGACTCGGTGAAGGCCGCCATCCTTACCGCTTTGGTTATTGCGCTACTCAACAATTTCATACGTCCGATTCTGATTGTGCTGACGCTGCCGTTCACCATTTTCAGCATGGGGCTGTTTCTGCTCATCATTAATGCCTTGATTATTATGATGGCAGCCGGACTGGTGCCGCAATTCCATGTGGAGAGCTTTGGTAGCGCACTGCTTTTCAGCCTGCTGCTCACGGTGCTGAACTATGTGCTGGAGATACCCAACCGACTGATGCGCCGCCCCACGTACCAACCCTCCGACAGCCATACCACCGATGCCCATGTGGACACGGACGAGGATGGTTTTACCGAGTATGAAGAGGTGAAGGACGAATAAATAGGAACACAAAGTAAACAACTACAAATCAATAATAAATGCAGATTATCACTACTGTGGCTGCCCTCACCGCAGCCATTGAGGAAGCTAAAAAGAGCAACAAGACTATCGGCCTTGTGCCTACTATGGGTGCCCTTCACGAGGGCCACCTTTCCCTTATCGAACGCGCTCGCAAGGAGAACGACCTTGTGGTGGTTTCGGTGTTCGTAAACCCCATTCAGTTTAACAACCAGGAAGATCTGGCCAAATATCCCCGCACGGTGGAGGCCGACTGCGAGAAACTGCAGGGTGCCGGTGCCGATATAGCCTTTGTGCCCTCGGTGGAGGAGATGTATCCTGAACCCGTGGAGACAGTATATCATTTTGGTCCTATCGAGGAGGTGATGGAAGGGCCTCGCCGTCCCGGTCACTTCTCGGGCGTAGCCGTGGTGGTGCGCCGCCTGTTCGACCTGACCCAGCCCAACCGCGCTTATTTTGGCGAGAAAGACTTCCAGCAGATTGCCATTATCCGCAACCTTCTGGAGCAGATCAAGTATCCCATCGAGCTGGTCCCCTGCCCCATCGTCCGCGCCGAAGACGGCCTGGCTCTGAGCAGCCGCAACATGCGACTCAGCGCCGAAGCTCGCGCCGTGGCCCCCAATATCTACGACACCTTGCAGCAGGCTGTGGAAATGAGCGAATGCGAGGATGTGGAAAGTGTGCACGACTGGGTGCTTGACACCCTGGCCAGTTTCCACGAGGTGAACGGCATTGACGAAAGTCTGAAATTTGACCCCGAATACTTTGAGATTGTGGACGACACCACCCTCCAGCCCATTACCGACTGGGACGAAGCAAAAGGCGTTGTGGGCTGCATTACCGTATGGCTCACCGGAGTACGTCTGATCGACATGGTTCGTTTCCGCTAAAAAACTGCTATGCATATCGTTATCATTAACGGACCCAATCTTAACCTCCTCGGCAAGCGTGAGCCTACCATTTACGGCTCACGCTCGTTTGAGGACTACTTGGAGCACCTCCACACCAGTTTCCCTGAGGTGGAAATTGAGTATTATCAAAGCAATGTGGAGGGCGAGATTATCAACAAACTACACGAAGTGGGTTTTTCGGCCAACGGTATCGTTCTCAACGCCGGAGGCTACAGCCACACAAGCGTGGCCATTCACGATGCCATTGCCAGCATCGACACACCAGTAATAGAAGTGCACATCAGCAACATCTACGCACGAGAGCCGTACCGCCACAAATCGCTACTAAGCGATGCCTGCCAAGGCGTTATATGCGGATTAGGCCTGCCGGGCTACCGGCTGGCAATACAAAGCATTTTAGAAAGTGGAGAGTTGAAAATTGAAAGTTGAAAGTTGGCTGCCGCCCACGATACAATCTACAATCCGAATTCTACAATCCCACTTACATATAGCAAGTGTTGACGAAATTGAGAATACGGGGGCGCACATAGTCGCGTTCCTCAAGGTGAGACATGTGGGCAACATTGTCGAGCACCATAATTTCGGCATGACGAGCCTCCCAAGCCTGAGCCAGCCCTAATTCAATGGGAATGCGGGTGTCGTTCTTTCCGTAAACGAAGAGGATGGGCACCTCCAAATCCTGAAGCACATCAACCCGTGACTGTCGCTCGAACATGCCACGCTGACTGGCTATAATGCTGGCCGCTTTGGTTTCGAGACACTGATCTTGAAGGTCTTTGATTTCCTGATTCATGGCCTCCAACTTAGAGGCATCGAACAGCGAAGGAACAAAATTGACAATATAGCTGGCACGATTCTGATCCACCATATCGCAGGTGGCCAGACGGCGCTCCTTAATCTCCATCGTATCGGCAAAGGCATGAGAATGAAGCAGTCCCAAACCGCGCAGACAATGCGGGAAAAGGTGAGCAAACTCCAACGCCACATAGCCTCCCATAGAATGGCCAATGAGCACGCACTGGTCAACGCCAGCATTGTCGAGCACGGCCTTCACAGCCCTTGCCATGAGGCCCATATCGTGCACTTCGCCAAAACATTCGCTATAGCCATGGCCGGGCAAATCGATTGTTATCACTCTCATCGATCGCATATACGACAGCACATAGGAAGTCCACACATCAAGGCTCTGAAGATAGCCATGCAAAAGCACCAAAGTCTGGTTGTGGCTACGACCCTCATCGCGATAATGCAGTGTATGTCCCTCAAATATAATTGTTTTATGCTGTTCCATGGCTTATTAAAATCTACATATTACAACTTACAAAAATACATATTTTTTTTGAACTATGAAAAAAATTAAATAAATTTTAAGATTTTTCAAAAGAAGCGGATACCGACACCCACCTGCGAGGGGTCGGTTTTGTGGCGCACATTGCCATAAGCCGAAAGGCGGATGCGCGAAGCATCCACACCGTAATCCACCAAGAAGGCCCTGATTGCTTTGGCTCGCTCCAACGAAAGGTCATAGCACTGCGAGTCGTCGGTGCCTTCCACATTCACCTCAATCTCAATATTGGTGGTGGTGCGCTGCTGCATGAAGCGACCCAGGTGACGCAACTCGGTTTCGGCCAACGACAACAAACGCGAAGTGCCCTCGTAAAAGCGCACCAACGGCAGAGGCAGGGCATTGGGCATGGACTTGAGCTGGTCGATGCCATAGGCCTGCAACGACAACTCGCCCGTGGCCGCGCCATCGATATAGAGTGTGGGGATATAGAGCCAATCGGACTCGGCCAGGATGGCATAATCCTTATTTTTGTAAAGTCGGTAAGTCATCACCGAATCGACCTGACGATCGGTGAGATGGCCTGTGGTTTGGTTGCGCCACACCAGAGCAAGGTCGATATTGCGCAACACATTGCGCACAGTACGCAGATCCACCTGCACGGTGCGATAGGCACTAGTGGTATCGTGCTGGGTGGCAAATGTGTAAACGGAAGGCTGCCCGCCCTGAGGCGAACGAGAGGTGAGCAGGATATGGCGTTCGTCGGGGAAGAAAGTGACCACCGACTCGTCGAAAGCACCATTCACATTGCGGCCCATGTTCACAGGCTGAGACCAGTGGGTCCAGTCGTCGATATCGCTACGAGTAGCACAATACACATCGGCATAGCCCAACCCGCTGGCATCGGTAGCGAAATAGAGGGTGCGCATATTGCGACTAAGGATAGGGCTGAGTTCGCAATAGGGCGAGTTGACGGTGATACCCAGATTGATGGCATCGCCCCAACGGCCCGAGGTGAAAGGAATGAAATAGATATCGGTAGCGGGTTTGTGGTCGCCATGGAAATAGGCACCCGACTGCTGCATATTGTGCCCCCCTGGGCGGTCGGACACCAGCAGCAGGCCAGTGCCGTCGGCCAGCATAAAGGCATCCTTTTCCAACGAAGGTGTGTTCACAGGATTAGGCAGATGCTGGTCGAGCCGCCAAACGGTATCGTTGAGCACACGCGCCGTCCAAATATCGCCACCCATGCCGAGAAGCACCTGGGTGCCATTGTCGAAGAAATTATAAGCCACCACATCGGAAGCAGTGCCTTCCACCGTTACTTTGCCATCCAGTTTCCACCCGCCTTTCTTGCCCGAAGTGTGCTTGGCATAGAAGATTGCGTTGTGGCCATGATGGCGACGCGTAAAATACATTGCCCCAGACGGATGCATTATGGCATGGCTGATGCTGTCGGCCGTAAGCTGCAGCTGGGTGGCCGGACCCGGATTGTTGCTCAAGAGCGAAGACAGCTCGTTGTATTCTTGGTTGGTGAAATCTTCAAAACTGAGTTCGAACTTCTGCATTCTGCGTTTGGCCGAAGCCCAGTCTTTCTTGGCAATCTGCTGTTGGAGCACACGTTGCAAGGCCACGAAAGCGATCCTGCGGCCTGTGAGCAGACGGATGACGGTGGAAAGGGTATCGAAATCAGACTCCACAAAAGGCTTCGACAGATCAAAGGCATCAATCTTTCGGCCTTGCTCGATATCGGAGCTCACTGCCAATTGGTAAGGATAGTCGGGATACTTTGCCGCAAAGGCCTCAACAGGCTGCAAGTTTCCTTCGGCAGAAAACCAACTATAATATTCCTTAAATATAGAATAGTAGCCCTGGTCCAGAGGGAATTTTTCGAGATACAGTTGAGCGGCAGCCACATCGTGATTTTGGACAATCATCTGGCGGATACGTGCCAAAGCGCTGTCGGCCAAAGGGTCGTCAACATGACTTTCGGCAAAATCGGCCAAATCCTGGACCGAGGAGATGGAACCATAATCCACATCGCGCAGCTGTTGCAGACGTGCCAAAGCTTCTAAATAATCCACTCCACGAGGATATTTTTCCAGATAAGACGAGTACGAATCGACGGTATTGGCCCTGCAGGCCTGGGCAAAAGCCATGCGACTTTTTTGTGCTACGGCGGCCTGCTGCACGGCACGGCTGACGCCATACACCGCCGCAAGGCTGTCGATTTCCTCTTCGCTACCCAAGGTGGATAACTGGCGTGCGGCCAACGGCAGGATCCGTGCCTCCACGCTGTCGGTGAATCGGGTAACGGGATTGGCCTGCAAAAAAGCGTAGTAGGCTTGCAGTGTGCCCTCGGCACAGGCGCGGGCATAAGTCTCTTCCAAGGCCTTAGAACGCAGATGCTTAACAATTACAGAATTTTTGGGAAAGGCGGCCAACAATGCGTTGGCCTCGTTGGTGCGGATAGTCTGCACATTGGCAAGCACATAGGCCTCGGCCTGGCGCTCTATTTGTTTGCTCTGTTCGCGAATAGTGGTGATTGTAACCCCTTTGCGAATAAGCTTGTGCACCTCGCTATAGGATTTGGGGTCTTGCACACGGGCGGTATAAAGCTCTTCGGCCTTGCTGATATAGCCTTTGGCCAGAGGCAGATAGTACTGCGGATTGAGGCTATCGGAAAAAAAGCCTGCCATGGCAATGAGATTAACCACATTATCTGGATTGCGCGAATATTCCTTATACAGTTGCACATACCGCTCTTGATAGTCGATGGTCTTTTTCTGGCCCCTCATGGGCATGGCCGCAACAAGCACCAGCAATATGATTAATACCTTTTTCATAGCAGAATATCAGTTAAAATTTCAAACTACGCAATATGGCCTCAAACTCTTTCTCCATTTGCGGATAGGTGGCCCTTGTGGTCTCTAAGCGGAATTCCACCACCGTGTTCTGCACCTTGAAATACACCATGCGGAACTGATAGTCTTTCTTATCCTTCAGGTTGGTATAGGCACCAATGTAGCCCATGCCGCCAGTTTTAGGCAATCCAAGACCTTGCGTATAGTCGCTCAGCGACTGATAAGGCTCTTTATTGTAACGGTCGAAAACAAAGTCGAACACTTCGCCCGTGTAGTTCTTGCGAATATAGATGCGCAAGAAAGGCAAAGCGGTGTCGCCTTTGGCCACAATGGGTTTGGCCGTATAGCAGTAGAGGTACTGCATTGTGTTGGCATTGACTTTCTGCGAGCTGAGGTATTTCCATTTGGTGGGGAATTTATACTGCACCTTGGTGCCGGGAATGGCCACCTGAGCCTGCAGCACACCGCCACACAGCAGCATCAGCATCAGTCCACAAATCAAACGTACCGTTTTAAATCTTTTCATATTATTCATGGTCAGAGATTTTATTATAAAATTGCAACACGCGCTCGGTAAGGCGCTCGTTGCCATATTCCGAAGCAATGAGCGAGAAAGCATTTCGGCCCACGGCACTACAGTATTCGCGGTCCGACACGCAGCGCTCTATCTGCTCCACAAACTGGCTAGGGGTGTCGGCAATCAGCAAATCATGCCCGTTGGTGTATTTGATGCCTTCGGCACCCACCGAAGTGGTTATCACCACCTTGCCGGCCGACATGGCCTCTATTATCTTCACCCTGATGCCGCTACCGCTAAGCAGGGGCACAACATTGATTTGCTTGGAAGCTATGAAGTACATGGCATCGGGCACTTCGCCCACCACCCGCACTCCGGGCATTTCCATGTTCGTCAACTCCGAAGGCATCTTGCGACCTGCCAGATAAAGCGTAAGCTGCGGCATACGCATGTGCACCTCGGGCCACACTTTGTCCAAAAACCATTTCACGCCCTCCTGGTTGGGCATCCAGTCCATCGACCCGATATGGAACAGCGTGTTCTCTTCGGCCTCCACCTGGGGAGCCCCTTCGGGTATGATGCCGAATGGCACCGACACGATGGGCTTGCGGCACCCCATCTCGCGGAAAGTCTGCGCATCGGTATCGGTAATACTCAGCACACCGTCGTAATCGTTCAGATGTTCGCACTCATAAGCCCTGAGCGTGAGCGACAAATGTTTGATATATTTGCGTTTGAGCAGATTGCGCTCGCTCTTGGCAATACGCTGCCATATCATGTGCTCCACATTATGGGCTCGAAGCATTATCTTGGCTTTGCTGTGTTTGCGTATCACCGGCACATAGGGAGTGAGAAAAATGCTCTCCACATGCACTATGTCAAATTCTTCCTCGTCCAAAATCTTGCGTAAGCGGGCGGCAAAGTCGTTGCTCACAAAGCGTTTGACATGGTACGACTCGCCACACAGCCACGACACTCCGGCATCGAGCACATGAATACCCAAATCGACATGCACAGCCTCAAAACGAGTGGCACGCAGATAGTCGTCGGTCATTCGGCCAGTCAACACCGGATGCTTGTCGCTGCACATCGACAGCACACGCACCTCGCAGCCAGCACCCAGCAATCCTTGCGTAATGCTGTTCATGGCCAATGTGCCGCCATCCACCGACGGATAAGGAGGTTTATTGCAAAGCTGAAGAACCTTCATTTGATTTTAGCTTGTAGAATATAGAATGTAGAGTTTCTGCTGACACCAGTCACTCTACATTCTACAATCTCAAAAAATTTTATTCATTAGGCAGGGCCTTGAAGCCTTTACCCATAATCTCAGAGCTCTCGATCACGTTGACGAAAGCAGTGGGGTCGAGGCGGCGCAGATTGGAGCGGAGCTTCACAAAGTCGGCACGTTCCATAGTCACATAAATCATCTTGCGTTCCACACCATTGTAGAGACCCTCAACGGTGATGCAGGTACCGCCGCGATGCAGGTCGTTGAGCACATAGTTGCGCACTTCCTCCATGTGGTCGGTAACGATGAATGCGGTCTTGTAGCTCTTGGTGCCATCCACCACGAGGTCAATAATCTTACCTTCAAGGAAGATAATGATGATGGAGTAGATAGGCAGGCGGATATCGCCAAAAGCAATGAGGGTGGTGAGGGTGATGCAGCTATCCACAATCATCACAAGGGTGCCAAGGCTGATCTTGGTGTATTTGTGAAGAATCATGGAGATAATGTCGCTACCGCCAGAGGTTGCGCCGGAACGGAAGATGAGGCCGATAGCCACACCGTAGATGATGCCGGCCACCACAGTGTTGAGGAAATAGTCGGGGGTGAAGAAACCGCCATCGTTGACGATTGCCACCATGGCGTCATTCAGCTTGGTGCTCTCAATCAAGCCGTCGTGGATAACGGGAGCATAACCCCAAGTAGCCTCCAACACCCAGGTAAAGAGGAAGATAAGGATGGTGGAAATGATGGTCTTGATACCGAATTTGGGACCGAGAATCCAAGTGCCGATAAGCAGCAGAGGTACATCCATGCAGATTGCATACCACGAAATTTTCCAAGGCCACAGGGTGTTAAACACGTTGGAAAGACCATAAGTGCCACCAGGAGCGAGCAGATAGGGGTTGACAAACATTACATCGCCAACAGCAAACAGGGCGCTACCCACAATGAGCAGCACATAGGCAATAATTTCTTGCTTTACTTTCGAATTGTCCATATATTTTTTTATCTATTATTATTTACTTAATTGTCAGTGTGTATATTGCGCACTTAGCCCATATACAAACCAATTTGCAAAGTTACAAAAATATTTTGATTCTTGCACTTTCCCGCAACAAATATCTTTTGCACCTCCGCCCCACACCCACCTGTTATCCTAAAGTATAACGAGCGGAACTGGGGCGGAATCGCCCTGAGATGCCGGGGATTTTTTCGCTTAGAAACAACCTATGTCGAAAAAAATGCGTAAATTTGCAGTCTGAATTGCCCTCGCCATGCAGGCAATGCTTCGACTTGGAGGTCGGCATAAGTTAATATTAAAGAAAAAGTTAGGAGAATGAACAATATCGTCATCAAAGGTGCCACAGAGAACAATCTGAAGAATGTATCGCTGGTAATCCCCAAGGGGAAAATCACTGTATTTACTGGAGTTTCCGGATCGGGCAAGTCGTCGCTCTGCCTCGACACCATTGCTGCCGAAAGCCGTCGCGAGCTGAATGAGACCTTCCCCAGCTTTGTACAGCAGTATCTGCCCAAATATGGCCGACCCAAAGTGGAGCGCATTGAGAACATGCCTGTTACGATAGTGATCGACCAGAAGAAGCCGGCCAACAACAGCCGTTCCACTGTGGCCACCTATACCGACATCTATGCCTTGCTGCGACTGCTTTTCTCGCGCGTGGGCGAACCTTTTGTAGGCTATTCCGATACTTTTTCGTTCAACCACCCCTCCGGCAGTTGTCCGCGGTGCGACGGCCTGGGCACTGTTACCGACCTAGACATCCACAAGTTGGTGGACTTCGACAAATGCCTCAACGACGAGGATGTGATTCATTTTCCGACTTTCACCACCGGCGCATGGCGTTGGAAACGATATGCTTACAGCGGACTTTTCGACCTCAACAAAAAGATACGCGACTACAACGACGAGGAGATGCAACTCCTCCTCTACTCTCCGCAAATCAAGCTCAAGAATCCGCCCAGCAACTGGCCCAAATCGGCCAAGTTTGAGGGTCTTTACCCCCGCATGTACCGCAGCATTATCACCACCAAGGAGGGCAAGCGACAGCAGAAGGTGCTGGACACTATGATCTGCACCACCACCTGCCCCGACTGCCACGGCACCCGCCTGAATGAGCGTGTGCGCAGCTGCAAGATCGACGGCAAGAATCTGGCCGACGTGGTGGATATGCCTATTACCGACGCACTTACATTTATCCAGCACATCAGCCACCCTTTGGCCCACGATTTGAAGGAAGAGCTCGGCAAACGACTCCAAGCGCTCTGCGACATCGGCCTGGGCTATCTCTCGCTCAGCCGCGGCACCGGCACCCTAAGCGGGGGCGAGGCGCAGCGTATCAAGATTGCCAAGTATATCAACTCGGCCCTTACCGACATGGCCTATGTCCTCGATGAGCCCAGCGTCGGCCTTCACCCACAGGATATCAGCCGATTGAAGCAATCGCTCCTTCAGCTGCGCGACCACGGCAACACTATCCTCATTGTAGAACACCACCGCGAGATTATTGCCATGGCCGACCATATAGTGGATATGGGACCCGGTGCCGGTGACCATGGTGGCAACATCGTTTATCAGGGCGACTTTGCCGGACTATGCCTTTGCGACACCACCACGGGCCGTATGCTCCGGCACACCACCACATTGAAGGAGAATCCGCGCAAGCCCCAGGGCTGGCTGGCAATAGAGCATGCCAAACTGCACAATCTGAAGGATTTGTCGCTAAAAATCCCCGAAGGGGTGATGACCGTGGTGGCCGGCGTGGCCGGTTCGGGCAAGAGCTCGCTCATGGAACATTTCATGCAACACAGCCCCAAAGACATCATCTTTATCGGCCAGAAAGACATCGGCATCAACCT
The DNA here is from genome assembly GCA_024400545.1 of Bacteroidales bacterium. Taxonomy (GTDB): domain Bacteria; phylum Bacteroidota; class Bacteroidia; order Bacteroidales; family P3; genus Colimorpha. The sequence continues at coordinate 20,846 of JAKSMO010000003.1, forward strand.
CCGCAGCACTCCCGCCACTTACCTTAATATTGCCGATACCATACGCAAACTCTTTGCCAAAGAAGGAGCTTGCCACGATGAGCAATACCGCAGCCTCCGTCCCACCATGCAACTTTTCTCGTTCAATAGCCACGGCGCCTGCCCAGCCTGCAAGGGCAAAGGCATCATTGTAAGCGACATGGCTTTTATGGAAAGCATTGAGACCCAATGCGAGGAATGTCACGGCAGCCGCTACAATCGCCAAGCACTGGCCTACCGCTACCACGGCAAGACCATTGCCGAGGTGATGGACCTCACCGTGGAAGAAGCCATCCAATTCTTTGACGGACAGCCTTTCATCGCCCAACTGCGGATGCTGCAAAAAGTCGGCCTCGGCTATCTGCACCTCAACCAAAGCATGACCACCCTCAGCGGCGGCGAGTTGCAGCGCGTGAAGTTGGCCGACCATCTTTACAGCACTGCCATCCACCTAAAAAACAATGAGACACAACTTTCCTCAGGTCACACATATATTATAGATGAACCCACCGACGGCCTCCATCTGGACGATGTGCGTCGCCTCCTGTTGCTCTTCAACGAGATGACAGATGCCGGCAACACCCTCATCCTCATAGAGCACAGCCTTGAGGTGATGAAGCAGGCCGACTACCTCATCGAGCTTGGTCCGGGCGGCGGTGCCTCCGGCGGCCACCTTCTTTTCTGCGGCCAGCCACGAGATATCCTCCAGGCAAAACAATCAGTAACCTCAGAATATTTACAAGCACGATAGTTGACTCTGAGCGCAGCTTACCTAAAATGCTCCGATATCTGCTCGACCACAATATATTGCCCGACGCCTCCCTGGTATCGCTCCATGACGAGAAACACGGCCGCAAAATAGCACAAGACAACACCTATTTCCTTGCCCGTTGCATGCGGTGCGATAGTGGTGAACTTTGATTGGTGAATTGTGACTTGTTGAACGGCAGCACAAATTAACATTGACTTTGACGTTAACTTTAACTGGGGCGGCAGCCTGTTAAAGTCAAGGTTTACGTTAAAGTTGTTTTATGAAAGCAATGCCGCTGCAGCCACCGCAGTAACGCCGGGATGCAACTCCCACGAGCGCGAGTCATTAGAGATTACATAAGAATGAAGCAATGGCTTGTCTAAGAATTCCTCCAAACCGCGCAGATGTCGGGCATCTGTAGGTTGCACATGCTGTGTTTGCTTTATTTCAAAAGCCAGATACCCTTCCGGCAATTCTACCAACAAATCCACCTCACGGCCATCATGTGTGCGCAGATGATGGAACTTGGCCGAAGATAACACATTCTTTGCCTGTTTATACATCTCCGTCACCACAAAACTCTCGAATTCTGATCCCGACATTCCACCACGTTTTTGCAACACTGCCTGAAGCACACCATAGTCCATCATATGAACTTTGGGAGCTTTCGATATCCGTTTTCCTTCATTGCGATCCCATGCCGGCAGCACCAAAGCCTGATAACTGATAACTAAATACTGCAAATAGCGCTGCACTGTCTTTGCCGACACGCCGGCATCACGACTCAACGTGGCTAGACTATACGTCTGTCCAGTCTGGGCAGCCACGGCTCGCTGTAACTTGGCGTATGGCTCCAAATCTCTAAAATTGGCCAAATCTCTCACATCACGTTCCAAATAAGTTCGCACATAGTTGTTGAGCCATAGATATCGATCCTCGTCAGTCATCTGTTCATCCACCAAGGCCGGATAGCCACCAAAACGGGTCAGAAAATCCCACGCTTGCTGTATCTCAGCCATCCTCGGGTCTAGCACAAACGAGGGCAGTAATGCCACACCATCTTTGGGGTTGGCCAACAACTGCTGAAAGCTACTAAGTCCACATGCATCATTCCAACCATGAGTCAACAACTCTGGCAATGTCAACGGAAACATTTCAACTATCACGCACCGTCCTGCCAAACTCTCACGCACCTTCTCCAGCAACAAAAACTGAGAGGAGCCCAACAACATATAACGCACATCAGCATAACTGTCGTATGCAGCTTTAATGCTCTCCACTAGCCGTGGCGACTTCTGCACCTCATCCAAGGCCGCATGCGGATAAAGCTGGTGCCATTGCTGAGCAGTCAGACTCAAGTAGGCATCTCTGCCCACAGGGTCTTCTATCGATAAATATTGGTAATTTTTCATAGCCGAACGCACCAAAGTAGTCTTTCCGACTTGTCTCGCACCCGAAAGAACCACAATTCTGCCCAATTTAGAGTCAGCTATATCTTTCAATTTATCAACTATTTGCCGATATTTTCCCATAATTATGTCCGTATTTTTCGCACTGCAAATATACGAATAAAAATCGACTTGCTCCCATTTTTGGCGTAAAATCAGGACCAAAAGTCCTATTTTTAGCGTAAATTCGGGACTTACCGTCTCATTTTTGGCGTAAATTCGGGACTACACATGAATGGTTGAATTAAAAATAAAAAATAGGAAGTGGCTGCCGCGGCAAAACTCTTTATTTTTCATTCTTCATTCTGGAGTTGTTAAAACCTCTTTATTTTTATTCTTAATTTTAGGCTCATAAAGCGGTATTCCACAAAAAAAGTGTGGAATAATTCTAAACATTCCACAAAAAAAGTGTGGAATAATTTCAATATTCCCCAAGAAAAATGTAATTTTCTTAATCTATTCCGCAAAAAAAGTGTATTTTTGCACATTAAACACAAACACCTCAAACACCATGAAGAGATTAGTTTACAGCAAGTTAATATCATGGAAAAACAACACCAAGCACAAACCGCTCATCATCCTTGGTGCCCGACAAGTGGGGAAAACCTACATTTTAAAAGAATTTGGTACAAAAGAATTCGAGTCTATGGTTTACGTCAACTGCCACCGCGATACATTTGCCAAGCAGCTATTCCGAGACCTCAACGTGGTGCGTATCACGAAAGAGCTGGAACGATATTTCGACACCACTATCGTCCCAGGCAAAACGCTTGTCGTATTCGACGAAATCCAAGAAGTAGAAAATGGCATCGCCAGCTTGAAATACTTCTGTGAAGACATGCACTCACTGCATGTTGCCGTGGCAGGGTCTTTGTTGGGAATCTCTATCCGCGAAAACGAATCCTACCCTGTGGGCAAAGTGCAGACCCTACACATGTTCCCCATGAGCTTCATAGAGTTCCTTATGGCCAGAGGGAAAAATGGCATGGTCGAGACCCTTACCGAGCTCAACTGGGACATGATGAGTGCCCAACACGAACCACTCATAGAATTGATGCGCGAATACTTTTTTGTGGGAGGCATGCCGGAAGCCGTTGCAGACTACTGCGAAAACCAAAATCCGACAACGGTACGACAAATACAATCAGAGATACTTGACGCTTACCAACGCGACATAGCCAAGCACACCAAAAACATGGCACAACGCATACGCATGGTATGGGACAACATACCGGCACAACTCGCCCGCGAAAACAAGAAATTCATTTTCGGAGCAGTGCGCAAGGGAGGCCGGGCCGCTGATTTCGAACTAGCACTGCAATGGTTAGCCGAAGCCGGTATCATCACACAGGTGTCCCGAGCCAAGTCAGTCGCCCTTCCATTGAAATTTTATGCCGACCCATCTGCCTTCAAAGTTTACATGCTCGACTGCGGACTACTCGCATGCATGGCAGGAGCCAACCCCAACGACATGTTACTGGGCACTAATGCCTTTGTCGAATTTAAAGGAGCTTTTACCGAAAACTACATCCTACAGCAACTCTGTTCAACCTTAGGACGCGACAACATCTACTATTTCGCCAAAGACAACTCAACACAAGAAATCGACTTCCTTGTCCAAACACAGGCTAGAACGCTTCCCATCGAGGTCAAGGCCACAGTCAATGTCAAGAGTAAATCGCTGTCAACCTTTATCAACAACGACCATGCCGACCAAGGCCTCAAAGGACTGCGTTGCTCCCTCCTACCCTACGCTGACCAAGATTGGATGGAGAACATCCCCCTCTACGCTGCCGAGACTTACTTCCAACAATATGCTGAATACGTTTAGCCAACCATTTTGATAATTAGCAATCCTCAACACCATGGATTACCTCTACGAAACACGTCGCTTAAAAGAATACTACCAAGGACTTGCCAAGGCAGCCGCTTCCATCTTGCCAAAGCAGATGGAAGACGAACTTCGCCAAGACATCGCAGACCCTGCCACCGATCAGCAATATCGCGAAACCATGTCTTTCTGGGCTTTTGTGTTCCTGCCTTTCTTCAACACCATGGCCTATATTGTCAACAACCGATTCATTCATGAGGATGAGTCCAACATCCTCGGCGACCTCGACCCTCACAAGCCAACCCTGCCCCCGCAGTCTATCTATCAATTCCTGCTACGTCTCAACCCTATGCCAGCCGAGGAGTTTGTGCGCACCATCCAAAGTTCATCTGCCGTCCACGACCACCTTTTAGATGCTCTAACGCAACGCGACGAAGCGCAGTTCTGCACCATCTTGAGCGAGAATCATTGCGGACTCGATGTCATCAGCCACCTGTGCAACCAGTTGTGGGACAATGTAAGCGATGTTTTTACATTAGAAGAAAACGAAATACCGATCATGATGGAGGCTTCCCTTGGCATCACCCGCAGCATCAATGCCTCCACTCCAAACCCCATGATTCCTCACATGGAGCAGGTGGTGCGGTCCGGCGAGCGGCTGGAAGCCGAAGACTCGGACAAGAATTTCCAGCAGTACATCATTGACTTTAACACCTTTCTCTGCAAATATTTTACCTATCTCATATCGCACTACCTTGACTGGCAAGCGTATTTTTCCCAGCAAGAAGCCGACCTTCTCAGCCAAATCCTGGCGCGCCCCGAAGGACAGATGCAGTATCAAGCAGCCTTGGCGCAATATCATCAGCAGCAATCCGCTGCGCACGATGACCTTTCCGCTGCGACCCTGTCCTGGACTCTGCCGTCCGACTTCTTCACCCTTCGTTGCGATGCTGCCCATTGTGAAGAGTATCTTGCCATCAACGATGAAATCATCTCGGCCGGTGCCGACAAGTTCGCCCAGCTAATCAACTACTTGGCCGAGAACGACTACATCGGTTCGTCAGCCCAGACCAAACAACTTCTGGCCTATCGGCTGGTCGGCAAGATGCGCCCCGATGATGTTGACACGCTAGAATGGCACGGCCACAACAACCAGCCCTACGAGCTCATCTATCTCATCAAACATCTCTCTGCCCGGGCCAACTACCGCAAGATGCGCCAGTTCTTCACTGGTCCGCAATGGGTCAAAGACCGCGACAGCAGCTATGCCAAGAGTGCCCATTACGACTTCCGCCGCTTCCTCCACCACCTCTATCCCACCTCATGTCCCCTCTAGCTCTGCATCCTTACAGTCATGCTTTATGTCGGGGCGAACAAGTATATAAGTTTATGAGGGACTGGCTTAGTAGCATAATTGATTTGGCGCAGAAGTTGGCAACTTCTTCCGTTTTTAAGAAGGAGGGGGGCAGCCTCACGCCTGCAGAAAATCAGTTTGTGATAAAAGACCTCTAGGACTTGGCGAATAACGGTACCCTGACTTAGTGCGAATCCAGCTCACCCACAAAATACCTTTTTGCCGTTTCTGCCGTGGCTTTATATTTGTTCTTAATGAGATACTGAAGCGTTGCTTGGAGCGACCTCATTTCAGGAACATCCTTCATGCCCCAGAAAAGCTTTGTGAACCTAGAGTCCAAATTGGATGTATTCTGCTTGGATTCTGACAAGAAATTCTTAAAGTCCGTAGGCAAATCATATTTTTCCAAACTTATCTTATTCTCAGCCGCATTATCAAGAATAAACTTATCAATTGCAGGATTAATTGTGATCAGATATTGTGAGCGACTATTATGCTTGAATAATGTCAGATGACTTGTTTCTGCAATCTTGCTGCATTGGCTAAAGAAATTATTCTTGCGATGCTGAACACGATCCAAGTCGATAATACCTATAGCGAACCTATCTTTGAACGTATTGTTCAAACTTCCAATTACATTGTTGCAACCATGCTGATGATTAACCGTACCATGTACTAAGGTCTGTATCAGATTTGTGTCAACGAAACACTCTGGGATAACTTCTGGATGGTCTAATTTATTCTTCATAGATATGCTTCAAAATTAAAAAACAAATCAACCCCATTATAAATCGTATCCTCAATCATATCCTCGGAGAATGAGACAACATCATATTGATCATCATCGATTGGTCTTGTCATATATAATCGAAAATCTTTCGGACGATACTCCAACATTTGATTTAGCACATAAGGGCTATGTGTTGTCACGAAAATGGTATGCTTCCTATCACCGGCCATCAACCGATCCAGAATCCAGTTGATGAACTTATACTGAGTTGGAGGAAATAGGTTGTTTTCAGGTTCCTCTAGGAATATTTCGCTATGGTCAGTCTTTAGCAATCGATTCACATAACCATTAAATTTCTCTCGCTCCTCTTCAGTGCTAAACAGGTACGATTGCAGCTTGCTATTGAGGTAAAATTCAGTAGTCACTTTCTTTGAACCGCTTTTGGTTGCAAGACAACGGTTATAAATGATGTCGAATGTATGCTTGATTTCTGCGACCTTATTCAAGGAAAGATTTTGGAGATTCTTCTTTTCATCATCAAAGATTCCATTAAGAAGATAGTCCGTATGCACAAACAAAGGCATAAGCGACTGAATACCGCTGGATGTTTCAGCCAATTCCAATTCTTTACCACTTTTGAGAACAACAAGATCTTTCTCCTCTGTAGAATCAAAGTGGTAGTTTATTCCTAGATTTAGTACGTTTTCTGTAGCGGCTTTGCTTCTTCGCGAAACATCCCACTCTTCCATAAATTCTTGAAGATGCGGGGATACATTTGACAAACCTTTATAATCTTTAAAGAGAGAAACAACATTTCTGTCAGATGTGATGTAAGAAACTTTTGGTCTACAGTACCTCCAAGCGTTTCTATTCGTTTTGCAAGAGAATTTTGCCCTGGGCTTAGCATTGTCAAACGCAAACTTAAGATATGTGGTGCTATATTCAATATAAGAATCTTGTTTCAGGTAATTTCCCATGCCGTAATAATTGATCAGATGCTCAATAAAGCAATTCTCCTTCTCAAAATAATCAGAAGATTGGAGTAGCATTATTCTTTTCTCTACCCATGAGCAGAAGCTAGCAATACGCAAGATAGAACTTTTCCCCGAACTCTGCACGCCAAAAATCACATTCACCCGATCCAGTTCTATGTCGGCGTTACGTAGCGGTCCAAATCTTTTTACAATCAGATGTTTCATTATATTTCAATCGTTTGCGAGACACAACTGTAAGTCGATGCTGCGGCATGCAGAATCAAGTTGGTATACTTTTTTTCAGTTGCAAAGATACGATTTTTTTTCAAAATACTGCTTTTGTTTGTTTAAAACCAACTTAAATTATGAATCATTGGTGATGTTCGGCACAAAAAATCCTCTCAGCATTTCACTAAGGAGATGAAATGAAAAAAGTGATACAATGTGTCGTTTTGTCAAGTTGTCATTTTGTAATTTTTTCAATTCTTTCCAAGCAAGCTTGGCTAGAAGGACTGAAAGAAATTATCAGAAATGTTCCAGAAATTATTGACAACTAGCAATTTCTGATTAACAATGACTTTCTCGGATTTTCACTGGAAATCCTCGTCTTTCAGTGCATAAGTTTCGCTTGCGAAACTTAAATAATCCAATTATTAGAGGCTACGCAGAATTATCCGAAGTAACCAACTTCAGGGCGTATTGTAGCGAAATCTGGTCTATTGGAGAATATCTGACAACAACCGCGTCAGCCATCTCGCTCTTTTTGAGGGAGGGGGTGGGGCAGGGCGTTTCATGGCTATAGTTACCTATAATTGCCTATGGCTCGACGAATCCGAGGATTTTTTTGTACTTTTGCAACACCTAAACAGAGCAGCGCGACACAAATAAAAGACTGAATCATATTGCTTTGGAAAGGAAAGTCAAGGAGCAAAGGCATTGTTTCAAAAAAAGTGCGTATCTTTGCACTCGGAAAACGGCGAGCGACATGCCGTTTCCACACAAAGGTAGCATTACTATCGTCAGTGTATAGGAATTTGCCCAAATCCCATTGCCAACATGACGAGAAACCGGTGCCTTACTACTTGACGAATGTTCTCGGCGAGAGCCGTTGGACATATCCTCCAAGCATAGTACTAGGTCTGAAATCTCTGTTGGCAAGGTCGGGCAAAACCTCTATACGCAGCGATCAGGACCCCGGTTCTATGCTTTTTCTTTGTGTCACCCGCTCAGCAGAGACACCCACAATACTCCGCCTTGACAGGTTGCAGAACATGAAAAATTAAGAAAAATTTGCAAATAAAGGCTCAGTATCAAAAAAAATGTGTATCTTTGCACCCGGAAATGGAAGAGAGTTTATTCCATTTTCATGCAGCGAAAGCATTTGTATAGGCCGTGAACTAAAAATCGCCAATTTTTACAACAGAAGGTCTAGATACTGATGCCTTTCTATTACTTATCGTGCAAGTATGTGTCCCTATCATACTTCTCTTTAAGCATAGAATCGAAGGTCTTCTCAGTCTCTGTTTCTGTTAGGTGTTTGGCGATACCTTAGTTCCGCGGAGACGATACACCAGAGTTCTATGCTTTCTTTGTACCCAATTATTAACCGCCAACCCGGGAACTCTGTACGGCAACAAAAAGCATAATAAGCCTATGCCGATATTCAGAATCACAGTAAAGAATCCCAAGTTCACCAGTGGAGTCAGGGTGGAGAAAGGCATGTCTGTAGATGTGGTCACCAACAGCATGGTCAACCCTGTCACAACCAATGGCGGCCAAGAAGTAGCCAACGCCTTTATGAGAATCTACGGAATCGACATCAAAAAAGTCGGTGCCCTCAACATGGCTTATTTGGATGTAGAACGAATTAACTAAAATAAATCAAAAATATGATTGATAATATTCTATTAAATGCAAGTTCTAATGGGATTGGCCCTTTAGGATGGATTATTATTGGTGGTATAGCGATTGGTGGAGCTGCTTATTGGGCAAAAAAAGGAGAAAAGGATCAAGGTCAAACCTCGAGTTCAAATCCCGAGCCAGATTCAAAACCCCATGTCCTATCAGACACACCAAACCAAGTTGAAGCGAAGAAGACTTTCTTGAACAATATTAACGTCTTCATTCCATTATTAAGATGTACCTCGGACACTAGAGAATCGAAAGATGCTTGGACTGACGCGATTATTGGTACAAATGACTTCAACTTGATTTCTTATTGGAAATTGTGTTCCACCAAACCCTTTTCTACTTGGCGCAATGTGCTTGCTTCATGGGGGATAAAAGCAGAGACGTGCACAAGCTTCGTTTACGGTGATTTGCTCAAGGGAATGTACATCACACATAACAAATCTGACTTAATTGTTGGCAAAGAATATATTGTTGTTGAACCTTGTTGGTTACAAACTTATGAAGACAGCAAAGGGAAAACAGTTAAAAGAATACTTTTAGCTGGCGTCGTAAGAGAAAAATAGATTCCCTAAAAATAAGATTGAACATGGCAAAACTTCATACCTATAACATTTGCTTTATCGGTAGAACAGGCAACGGGAAAACAAGCTTAATAAACGCATTGTTTAACACCCAATTTCCGACTGACACTCTTGTTGCATGCACAAAAGAAATGTATTCAGTCACCACTATGGATATCCACCCTATTGGATATGATGCAACAAGTGTTTATGACACACCTGGTATCGGAGAGTTTTCAACAAACGACCGATACCAACGGTACTACGAGGATGCAGTTGCAAAAGCCAATTGTGTGGTACTTGTCACAACAATGGATCGTACAGATGCACCTGCCCAACGATTACTGATGAGCCTAAAGCAAATTGCACATGAGAGAGACACCAAATTTGTAATTGCTCTCAACCATATTGACTCTAGAATCGTGGCAGACAATGACGAATATAATCCATGGGACGATAACACAAACTCACCAACAGAATCATGTTTGGCTAAGGTGCAAGAAAGAATTACAATTATCCAGCAGAAATTTGACAACAAGTTTTTGCCTTTTAATGTAATTCCTGTTTGTGCGAAAAGGAAATACAATATTGACCAATTATTACATATACTATTATGAGTGACCAAAACGAGTATAAATTCCTAGTTGAACAGATTTTTGCTGCCATTTTAGGAAATAATGTTTCTCAAGAAGATAAAGAAAAAGTCTTCGGAGCATTGGACAAAGAAATCAAGGATAAGCCATTTAGGGTTGCCGTTATCGGACAGTCCGGTGTTGGAAAATCAACCACGTTAAACGCGGTTTTTGGATTGGAAAATTACACCTCCAGTGTTGCCGAGGGCACAACGGATATCATCGAAAAAGTGTTCCCTATGAGAGATGGGTTTAACCTCTCGATTTATGATATGCCTGGGCTAAATAATGATGTTGACAAAGACATCGAGTACGAGAAAATGTATCAGAAGATTCTTCCGGAATGTGATGTAATTGTCTATATTATCAATGCCCATTCAAGAGATTTGGGTGAAGATTGTAGAATCCTAAAAGATGTGGTCTTACCTATTTGCTCTGAAAATAAATTGATGGATAATCTAATTCTAGCATTTAACAAGATAGACACCATTGGAGAAACAGAAGACCCTAATGACCCAGAACTTCAATGGGATATAGTGCGGAACCTTCCAACAGAAAAGCTGAAAAAGGCCATAAAAATCAAATTGTCTGATTTGAATGATAAATTAATTGATGAGCAATTGGTAATGAACGGTGTAGAAAATGCCATCTCAACCGACAAGGTTGTGTTTTATTCTGCACAGTTTAACTACAATCTAGGATGCCTTCTCGAAGCTATCACTAAAGCTGGTAAACGAGGCTGGATTTGGACTGCGACAGTTGGCTTTGAAAGAATCGGCAAATGGAGCGACAAACGATTGATGTAAAATCTATGGCAAAACTCAATCTATGGAAATATGAATCTTTTCTATCCAAACATGATACTGGTAATATGACAGAAGAACAAAAAAGACAATACAATGAATTGTCCCCAAATGGGAAAGCTGAGTACTTAAAGTCAATGGAAAGACATCCTGATTGGTCTCATAATCAACATATGGCCAAAGTTTCTATTATGGAACAAGCTGACGCAACTATTGAGGATGGCGGTGTAAATGTAAATCCTAGTGACCCAAAACTGTGGAAAATTGTTTTGGAAAAGGCCAGCTCATTTTTGCATACAATCGGTGCTCTAACTAAAGAAATCAAACAAAAATTTGACTATGCTCTTGGCGCAATTAAGTCGTTAATTTCCATGGGCGTAAAAAAAATTGGAGATATCATAACCTCTATTTTTGGCTAAGCAAACTGCTACTAAATATAGAATAATAACTTATTTACTTAATTATAATTCATATGAATAACGAACTGTTCGAAAACATGAAAAAACTCCATCCTGATTGGAGTGATGCGCAAATTTGGACTGCCATTAGCTTGGACATGGAAAGTGAAAAGCAAATTGAAAAAGGCGGGAAAGACATTGACCCTAATGACCCTGGCCTGTTAAAGTCCATTGTAGCAGGTGCTAGAGCATGGCTCAAAGAAGTTCTTCCGATTATTTTCGAGAAAGTAAAAGCATTCTTTGATTACATCAAAGACCATATCGGAGAGTGGGTCGCTGCTGGTCTTGAGGCTGTTAAGAGATGGATTGGCGAAATCCTGCCTACATTTATCGGCTTCTAATCAAGTTGTGTCGAAAATAGGGGATAGCCTTGCTTTCCCCTATTTCCGATACATATGAACTACCCAGACTAAAGTTAAACAAGCGTAATACGTATTATGGCTGAAAAAGAAGTTTCTCAGAGTACAATAATGAAAGCAATGGACTGGGCATACGACAAAGCTGTGAACGGAATCCCAGGTTTTGACTCAGCAGAGGACATGGCTCACGACTATCTTCAAGGAGATGGATCATTAAGAGATAAGGCCAATCGATTGATTCGATGGCAAAATGCAAAGTCAGGAACATCAGGATTTGTAACTGGCCTTGGTGGACTACTAACATTGCCACTCACTCTTCCTGCAAATATTACTAGTGTGTTATATGTCCAGATTAGAATGATTGCCGCAATCGCAAAGATGGGAGGATATGACCTTAAAGACGACCGCGTAAAATCATTAGTATATTCTTGCTTGGTGGCCACCTCTGCTGCTGATGTGGTAAAGCAAACAGGACTAAAAATAGGCGAGAAAATTGCAGTCAATGCCGTCAAAAACATATCAAAAGAAACAATAAAACAAATTAATGCAAAAGTTGGATTTAAGCTCTTTACAAAGTTCGGAGAGAAAGGGGTAATCAACATTGGTAAAACCATTCCAATTTTAGGAGGTCTTATTGGTGGTATTTTTGATGTTGTCAGCACCAATACTATCGGCAATGTTGCAAGAGACACATTCATCCCTAGACCTTAGTTCAAATAACACACGCTGATGTCAATTGGCAGCCTGATAAAACAGTAAATATCAAATTCTTTCGTTTTTCAAGGAAAACCAATTACATGAAAATAGAATTATCATTTGAAGAGATTCTGTCGGTTTTGGCAGATAATTATAACATTCCGAGCCTTAGAGTGACACAAGTTGACGAGAACACCATCAAAATTGCCAAACCTTTATTGATTGTTTCTCCGTCCGTGAAGGTCTCAATTATGGATGTGAGCGATAATGATATTATCATTCATCAAAACAAGCTAACCACAGCAGCTACTAAGATTCTCGATTTCTTTGGTTCCAATATTAACACATCAGTTGTAAGCATGGCCGATGACAGAATCACTATTCACCTAAAGCAAATCCCTCAACTGGCCAAAGTACTTGAGAAAGTAAACCTTGAAAACATTCGATTTACGAATGATTCTGTAGTCTTGAACTTGTCAGCAGTTCATCCACTTAAATTCAAGACGAATTTATCATGAAACCAAAATCAGACATACTTAATACATACTTTTATGATAAATGAAGACACTCTTATTGATCTGACACTGGAGGTTGCCAAATATTATTTCAAGAAAAACAACCCCATTCTAAAAGAGGCAAAAGTCTCTGTTGATCGTGTAGCAGCAAAGCACCTCAGCCAGAAGCTTATGGATGTTATAAAAAAACATGCTAATGTTGTTTCGTTGGCGGGCATGGCAGATGCTATTCCTGCGGTAGGAGCGGCTGTGGACATTGGCGCAGTGATAGCATCCACATGGAAAATGTATGCTGGGATAAATGAATGTTTAGGAATCTCTATCTCCGAAAATAAATTGAAGTCCATGGCATCCGGGGTAGTGTCAAATTTAGCTGGCAATGGAGTTGGGTATGCGGCGCATTCTGTGGCGAATGGGGTCGCCACATCAGTTCCAATATTTGGCAATGTTGTAGGTGCCGTCTGTGGTTGTGTGGTCAACCGTGCGTCATTATATACTTCAGCTGCGACTTATCTGAATATTATGTGTAAGATAATGTCTTCTGGTGGCACATTTGATGAAAATTCATTGTCCGACCTTACCAGTAACAATCGGCACATATGGAATGATCCCTATTCTGAAGTTATCAACATAGGAACGATAGGGCATGCAGGGCACGGAAAGTCAACGCTGACGGCTGCTATAACTCAGGTTTTAGCCTGTTATGGGACATGCGAAACTGTGTCGGTAAGAGATTTGGATCGTGCACCTAATGAAATCCAACAGGGTGTTTCTATCCAGACGGCCCATATAGGATACGCCATTAATGACATTCAGTTCCATCACATTGACTGTCCTGGTCATGCTAACTATGTGAAGAATATGATTGTAGGATCAAGCCAAATGGATGCGGCCATACTTGTTGTTGCTGCAACTGATGGTCCAATGCCACAAACACGAGAGCACCTCTTATTAGCACGACAAAATGGAATAAAAAAAATAATAGTATTCCTGAACAAAATTGAGGTAATAGATGATGATGATTTACTCGATTTAGTTGAATTCGAGATTAGAGAACTATTAGATACTTATGATTATGATGGAACCAGCACACCCATCATAAGAGGCTCGGCATTGCAAGCACTCAAGGGCAATCGAACTGCAATTCAATCAGTCGAAAACCTAATCCATGAAATGAGTTTGTTGCCCTTACCCAAAAGATGTATTTCAAAACCATTCAGACTACCTGTTGAGAAAGCAATACCGATAGACAATTACACTGTACAAATTATGGGTACTGTCAATACTGGCAGAATCACTATTGGGGAAAAAATTGATATTGTTGGATTAATGAATGAATCAATTACTGCCAGTGTGATGTCTATCCAAGTTGATAACCATGATTCTTCATATTGCCAAGCAGGAATGTACGCCTCTCTCATATTAAATGGAGATTTCAAAAACAAAGTGAAAAGAGGGGCTACTGCAGCAGCAATAGATACAGTCTACCCATCATCCTGCTTTGAGGCTTCTGCTTATATTTTAAAAAAGGAAGAAGGTGGACGCCAAACTGCATTTCGCAATAACTATCAACCTCAATTTTACATCGGAACAGCAAACATAACAGGCACAATTTCACTTCCTGATAGTAGAATCCTGGCCAACCCCGGCGACAACCTCACGTTCAAGGTAAAATTAAGTATGCCTTTGGCAATTAATCAGTACGAAAGGTTTTCCATGAGAGATAATGGCAAAACTATTGGGGCAGGAATAATAACAAAATTACTTTAATATTTTCATAGATATTCGATGAAATCAAACTCCATTGAATTTAATCAGAACGCACGGCGGGTTTATACTGCGGTGAGGCATACTTTTGAGACTTGCGATATGTTTCATCGGGTGAAGTGCGACGATATGAACTTTGTGATTACTGCCAAGCATGGGGCTAGTCTGCTGGCTTTGGGTGAGAATATCAAGGTGAGGGTGGTGGCAACTAGCACCCAAAGCAGCAAGGTGGTGGTGGAGTCGGGCAACCAATTCCCCATCAACATCCTCAACATAGGGCAGAACAAGCAGAACGTCACCACCCTCACCGAGTTCATAGCCAACCGTGTATATCGACTCTGCAGCGATGAGGAAATCAAATTGCGCCCTACAGAAATCAAATTCAAATAGTCTCCTTGCTTCTGTTGAGTAGGGCCCGCAATACTATGCGCTTTTAATAATAGAATTGACTTCAGGCCCCAATGTGGCTTTAAATCCCCTAGGTTTTTACTACTCTCACTACAGTTACGGTCATTCTACGGAGATGCTACGGACTTGGAACGGTTATGCACAAGCGGACCTACACCGTAAGATCACCGCAGGATGACCGTAGGATGACTGAACTTGCAACGAAACTTTGGGTGAACGGCAACCTTAACGAGCACTTGAATGAGCGGAGTTAAGGGCTGGAAGCCTTTGCGGTTTGATGGAGCGATAGACGGGGTTCGAACCCGCGACCTGCGGCTTGGGAAGCCGCCGCTCTGCCAACTGAGCTACTATCGCATGAGGGTGTCTGCCTTCGATGTCGGGAGACAGACACCTTATATTAACTCGCCTTTTTATTTTTTATTGTACAAAAGGCAAAAGTTTTTTTAGTGACGATGATTTTCGCCATCGCTGCGACGACGGTCGCCTTCACGACGGGGACCACGATCGCCTTCGCGACGAGGGCCACGGTCGCCATCACGGCGGGGACCGCGATCGCCATCACGACGAGGACCACGAGGACGCTGTTCTTCCTCTACATAGCCTTCGGGCTTGGGCAGAAGGGCCTTGCGGCTGAGCTTGAGCTTGCCGTTCTTTTCGTCGATAGCGATAATCTTGACCTGGACGGTGTCACCCACATTGAGGAGACCTTCGAGGGTCTCGGTGCGGGCGTAGTCGTACTCGGAGATGTGCATGAGACCTTCCTTACCGGGGAGGAACTCGAGGAATGCGCCAAACTCAACGATGCTGACAACCTTTGCGTCATAGACCTGACCGACCTCGGGCACAGTGCAGATTTCTTTGATCCACTTGAGGGCAGCCTCGATGGAAGCCTTGTCGGCAGATGCGATATCGACAATACCCATGCCGTCTTTCTCTTCGATATTGATGATGGAGCCAGTCTCTTTCTGGATTTTCTGGATAACCTCGCCACCCTTGCCGATAACAGCGCCGATGAAGTCTTTGGCAATCTGAATCTGAACGATACGGGGCACGAAGGGTTTGTAATCCTCGCGAGGCTGTTCGATAGTGCTCTGGATGTGGTCGAGGATGTGGAGACGACCCTGGCGAGCCTGCTCAAGAGCCTTGGCAAGTACGTCGTAGCTGAGACCATCAACCTTGATATCCATCTGGCAAGCGGTGATACCATCGCGGGTACCGCAGACCTTGAAGTCCATGTCGCCAAGGTGGTCTTCATCGCCGAGGATGTCGGAGAGGACGGCCCACTTATCACCCTTGGAGATAAGGCCCATGGCGATACCGGCAACGGGCTTGCGAATCTGCACACCAGCGTCCATCAATGCCAAGCAGCCTGCGCATACGGTGGCCATGGAGCTGGAGCCGTTGGACTCGAGAATATCGGAGACAACGCGGATGGTATAGGGGCAGTCGGACTCTGCGGGAAGGACTTCCTTAAGGGCGCGCCATGCAAGGTGGCCATGACCAACCTCACGACGGCTGAGGCCGCGGTTGCCCTTGACCTCGCCAGTAGCGAAACCGGGGAAGTTGTAGTGGAGGAGGAAACGGCGGGTGCCTTCGACCACAGCACCATCGATGACCTGCTCGTCGAGCTTGGTGCCGAGGGTGACGGTGGAGAGGGACTGGGTCTCACCACGGGTAAAGATGGCGCTACCGTGAGCGGAGGGCAGATAGCTGACTTCGCTCCAGAGAGGGCGGATCTCGTCGAGCTGACGGCCGTCGAGACGGGTGCGCTCGGCCAGCACCATATCGCGCATAGCTTCGCGCTCGGTGTCGTGGTAGTAGCGGTCGATCATGAACTGGATTTCGTCGGTAAGGGTTTCCTCGGTATAGTTGGCCTCGATGAATTCCTGCTTGATGGCAGCAAAGCCTTCTTCGCGCTGATGCTTGTTGGCAATGCCCTGCTTGGAGAACTCGTAGCATTTCTGATAGACGGCATCGCGGACACGCTGGCGGAGCTCTTCGTCGTTGACCTCGTGGCAGTATTCGCGCTTCTCGGTCTTGCCGGCCTCGATGGTGAGTTCGGCAATGGCGCGGCACTGGATCTTGATAGCCTCGTGAGCGGCCTTGAGGGCGTTGAGCATAACGTCTTCGCTGACTTCCTTCATCTCACCTTCTACCATCATGATATTGTCTTCGGTAGCGGCAACGATGAGGTCGAGGTCGGCACGTTCGATATCCTGCATGGGAGTGTTGATGACATACTGACCATCGAGATAGGATACGCGAACTTCGGAAACGGGGCCATTGAAGGGGATGTCGGACACTGCGAGAGCGGAAGCTGCAGCGAGAGCGGCAAGCTGGTCGGGCATGGTGTTGGCATCGCCAGAGATGAGGGTGATCTGAACCTGGACTTCGGCATGGAAGTTATCGGGGAAGAGGGGACGGAGAGCGCGATCGACGAGACGAGCAATGAGAATCTCGTGCTCGGAGGGGCGCTGCTCACGCTTGAAGAAACCGCCGGGGAAACGTCCCATGGCGGCATACTTCTCCTGGTAGTCAACAGTAAGGGGCATGAAATCGACATTCTCGCCCACTTCGCGCTTGGAGCACACGGTGGCAAGAAGCATGGTGTCGTTCATACGTACAACGGCGGAGCCGTCGGCTTGTTTGGCAAGTTTGCCAGTTTCGATTTCGACCATGCGGCCATCGCCGAGGTCGAATTTTTTGGTGATAATGTTCATTTTCTTTTCCTTTCAGTTTCTTTTATTCCTCTACATGCCACACCGTGCGGCATGCACTTGGTATTTGATTGTAAAAAAAGACTCCCGGAGAACCCAGGAGTCTCAACCATAACCAAATAAATATGAAAAACTATTACTTTCTTAAGTTGAGTTTCTTGATGATGGCACGATAACGCTCGATATCGTTGGCTTTGAGGTAGTCGAGCAGACGACGACGCTTACCTACGAGGGTGACGAGCGCACGCTCACTGACCTGGTCTTTCTTGTTCTTCTTCATGAGTTCGGTGAGATGCTGAATTCTATAGGTGAAAAGAGCGATCTGTGCCTCGATAGAACCAGTATCCTGAGCATTTTTGCCATATTCAGCAAAGATTTCTTCTTTTTTTTCTTTAGTTAGATACATAAAATGTTATATTTTGTATAAATTATATCTTGTTTAAATTCGGCTGCAAAATTACAACTTTTTTTTCACATAACAGCATCTCTATCTAAAAAAATACCAATTTTAACTTTTATTAAGAAAGTTGGCGGATTTTTACAAAAACTAATAATCTTTTTTTCAATTATATAAAAAAAAATTTGTACTTTTGCAATTGGATAGTTTTTAAGCGCAAAAGGCGACTTAAGTGCGACATTTTGTTGATAATTATTCTATTCTAAGGCATTTTAGATGCATTTTGGTATGCTTTTGTGCACTAAAAACAGATAAAAGAAGACAAAATTATTATTATGGATACATTAAAATACAATCTTCGCGGTGTGTCGGCCTCTAAAGAGGACGTACACAATGCCATTAAGAACATTGATAAGGGTCTTTACCCTAAGGCTTTCTGCAAAATCATTCCCGACTACGTGGGTGGCGATGCCGAATATTGCAACATTATGCACGCCGATGGCGCAGGCACCAAATCGTCGCTGGCTTATCTGTATTGGAAAGAGACCGGCGATATAAGTGTGTGGAAAGGCATTGCGATAGATGCTATAGTGATGAACTTGGACGACCTGCTGTGCGTGGGTGCTGTAGATAACATTCTGCTGTCATCGACCATTGGCCGAAACAAGAACCTAGTGCCCGGCGAGGTGATTAGCGCAGTGATTAACGGAACTGAGGAATTTTTGCAGCAGATGCGCGATTTGGGCATCGGCATTTATCTGACCGGCGGCGAAACCGCTGATGTAGGCGACCTGGTGCGCACAATTATTGTGGATTCGACGGTGACTGCCCGCATGCGCAGAGCTGACGTGGTGGACAACGGAAAGATTCATGCCGGCAATGTGATTGTTGGTTTGGCATCGTTTGGCCAGGCCACTTACGAAACGGAATACAACGGCGGCATGGGCAGCAACGGACTGACCTCGGCACGCCATGATGTGTTCTCGAAATTCTATGCAGAGAATTTCCCCATGAGCTACGACCACAACCTGCCCCAAGAGGTGGTTTATACCGGAACCCGAAAACTGACCGACCCCACGGAAGTGCCCGGAGTGGATGCCGGCAAGATGGTGCTTTCGCCCACCCGCACCTATGCACCTATTATCCGCAGAGTGCTTGACGAATACAGACCTAAGATTAGCGGTATGATTCATTGCAGCGGCGGCGCGCAGACCAAAGTGTTGCACTTTATTGACAACTTGCACGTGGTGAAGGACAACTTGTTTGCTGTACCCCCACTGTTCCGCATGATTCACAACGAAAGTGGCACGGATTGGAAGGAGATGTATAAGGTGTTTAACATGGGTCACCGCATGGAGATTTACACCGACGAAGAAACGGCAAAGGGCATCATTGAGATTTCGAAGAGCTTTAATGTGGATGCACAGATAATTGGCCGAGTAGAAGAGAACGACGTGGCTCAGGTGACAGTGAGCACTGAGAACGGCACTTTTGTATATAATAATTAATACACATTGATTATGGCATCAATTTTTTCAAAGATAGTGGCAGGGGAAATTCCCTGCTACAAGGTGGCCGAGACAGAGAACTGCTTTGCATTTTTGGACATAAACCCCGTGGCAAAAGGTCACGTGTTATGTATTCCCAAACAAGAAGTGGATTATATTTTCGACCTTGACGAAAAAGCATATGCAGAGCTGCAAGTGTTTGCGCAAAGAGTGGCCAAAAGCATCAAGAAGGTTTGCCCCTGCACCAAAGTGGGTGTAGCAGTGCTCGGCCTCGAAGTGCCCCATGCACACATCCACCTAATTCCTTTGCAAAGCGAGGCCGATATGGATTTTCACCATCACGTGAAAATGGAGCAACAGGAATTTGTAGATTTGGCTGCCGAACTGGCCAAAAATTTCGAATAACCAACACTCCATATCAGAGAATAAGGCTGCGCTTTAAATAAGCGCAGCCTTATTTATTATAATACAATAATAAACAACGAGCATAAGGCAAGCACTGCTTAACCAAACGCCAACAAAAAAGAAATAAAAATGTATGGGAATTAAAAAAACAGGACTAAATCGGGACCGACAAACCGAAATAATAGAATAACAAAGTCCAACATAAAAAGCGTAGAAATTTACCGACAAGCATTAATAATGATGACAATACTGGCTTGATACGATAAAAACCTAAGGCTATGGCGATAATATCACCGATGAAGGGTAACCATGTAAGCAAAGCCAGCCAAGGTCCATATTTAGCGACTCGCACTCGATGACGTAAGATCTTGTTGTGATTGATATGGAACCATCGCTCAATCCAATCCCAACGCCCAAGCCAACCAATAAAATAGGACAATACACCACCCAACCAATTGCCGAGAGAGGCAACTAGCAGGCACAGCAAAGGATTATGGGTGACAAGCAACATTCCGGCATACAACGCATCTGAAGAAAAAGGGATTACTGTTGCAGCCAAAAACGAACCTAGGAAAAGGCCCCAGAGACCATATGATTGAAGAAATGACAGCATAAAAAAGAAGAGACCTCTAGGGTAGAATAGAGGTCTCTTATAAATAGCTAAAAATTAGCGTTCGATGGTAAGAATTTCGAACTGCATTTTACCAGCAGGAACGACAACATCGACCATCTCACCTGCGCGCTTGCCAAGGAAAGCCTGGGCAAAGGGCGAGGAAATGGAGATCTTGGCTTCTTTGAGATTAGCTTCGCTTTCGGGAACAATGGTATAGACCTGCTTCATATTATTCTTTGTGTTGCGGATGGTAATCTTGGACAGCAGAAGAACTTTAGAAGTGTCGATTTTAGACTCGTCAAGAAGGCGAGCATTAGCCACGAGATCCTGAAGCTTAGAAATACGAGCCTCGAGCAAACCCTGAGCCTCTTTGGCGGCATCGTACTCGGCATTCTCAGAGAGATCGCCTTTATCACGTGCCTCGGCAATAGCTGCAGCAGCGGCAGGACGCTCAACGGCTATAAGTTGATGAAGTTCGTCTTTGAGATTTTGAAGACCCTCTTCACTATAATATCTAATTTCAGACATGAATCAAAGGAATAAAGAAAATTTAAAAATTAGGAAAGGCCCGAAAGCCTTTCCTAATTCTCAATTATGTGTTACAGAATTTAGAATCTAAAGGTAGCACCAATTGAATGAGTTCCTTTCAGATTGTAGCCCTGACGGAACGAGTAATCGATAGAGAGACCAGAGTTGCTCTCCTCGCCTTTCTTGTGCAGAGGAACATTCAACGAAGCACCAGCAGTGAGGCCCTGGAAGGCGGTAGTGCGAGCAGATTCGCTGAAAATGTCGGTCTGATAGACATAGCCGCAACGAAGGTTGAACATGTCGAGAAGACCGTATTCAACACCTACAGCGAAATTGTCTTTCAAGAAAGCGTTGGAGGTGAAAGCAGCGGCGAGGGTCACTTTCTGATTCCAGGTTTCGAAAAGGAAATCGTAGGAAACACCAATGTTCAAGCAAGTGGGAAGTTCCATCTCGTCGGAACGGTACTCAGCAGTCATGTCGTTCTGTGCGTCGTTGGGGAATTGGAAAGACATACCAGTGCCGCCAAAGCTGTAGGAAGGACCCCAGTTTTTGAGGCTGATACCGAATTTCAACTCATCGTCAGCACCAGTGACATACTGGATACCTGCATCAACTGCGAAAGCACTACCGCTGATATTGTCGGTGGTTTCGTTGATGATCTTAATGTTCACACCACCATGGATAGACAGGGTGAAAGAGTGAGCATAAGCAACGTTGATGTTCATGAAAGTGGGAGAGAAAGTACCGTTGATGGGCTCAGGGCTGTTGGCAGTGGTGACATCGATGTCGCCAAAACCCATGGTCATAATACCGAGACCGAGAACGCCTTTATCAAACACGCGCATACCCAAACCAAAAGCATTGAGAGTGGCACCGCTGTTGAGACCAGACTTGCCACCATAAAGCATGGTGTTGGAATAAGAAACTTCCATCTTGCTAATGAAGCTGAGACCTGCGATGTTGGAATAGAAAGCGTCGATACCACGAACGTTGGCAACGCTAGCGCTACCCCAACCAGTGCTGCGAGCCCAAGGATTGACGAGGAGCTCGGTGGCACCAGCAGTACCTCTACGCTTGTCGTTACCAGCCCAAACAGACTGATACGACAGCAGCATAACGATAGCCACTAAAGCAAATATTCTAAAAGTCTTTTTCATTTCAATAATTTTTAAAAGTTAACTAACAAAACTTAGAAACCGAAGGAGTTCAGGTCAACAGGACGCATGGTGCCGAACCACTTGACTACACGTTCGCCGACATTGGGAACCTTGAAATGAATCAGGTAAACACCACCTGCAATGGGAATACCATTGTGGTTGTGGAGATCCCAGTCGAGAGTAGTGGCAGTGCCGGAGGTGGGGCCAAGACGGCGGACCAGAGTACCATCGATAGTGTAGATAGAAACAACAGTTCCAGTGGGCACGTTGACGAAACGAACCTTGGTTTCGAGCTGGCTACCGGTTTCGTAAGTAGAGTAACTATAATAAGGATTAGGAACAACACCGATGATGCTCAAGATAGAATCCTTGGCAGACTGAGTGGAGGCAGTATTGCTGGCTACACCAGTGCGGGTAGCGATATCCTCGGAAAGCTCGAACATGTACATAGGATAGTTGCTGTTCTGCTCGGAGTAAGCATTGCCGTTTTCGTCACTGAACAGTTTAACCTGAGCACCGTTGCGAGAGAGGTAACGGCCGTAAGGAGAATTAACATCGATATCGACAGTTACATCGCAAGGAATATTGATAGGATTATCGAAAGCAAAACGCTTGTTGACGAAAGGCATGTTGACCCAAGCAACAGAAGCGAAAAGGAATGCAGCGGAGTCGCGCTGAGCCATGAGTTTGACTGCACGCTCGGAAGTGAGCAGACCATGGTTCATACGGAGACGGTCGGCATCGGAAGTGGGGGTGAAATCCATAAGACGATCGAGAGAACCGAGCATCTTAGCAGCCCAACGACCAGCATCGTAGGAAGGAGTCTTGAAAGAGGTAACAACATCACCATTATTGTTAGCGAGGTCGTAGAAAATCTGGTCGGTAGCATTGAGAACATAGATGAAGTGACGACCACCCATTACATAATTCTGAGTACCTTCCATGATGTTTTCAAGCGAAGTGGGGTTCCACATCATATCAGCACCATTGTACTGAACGTAACGAGAATCCTCACCAAACATGATGTTGAGACGCTCACCGGTTACGGTGTTGATTGCGTAGCCGGGGAACCAACCCATACCATTCTCGCCAATGTAAGCGGGATTGTTGGGATCGTCGGCGTTGGCAGTGATACCACGGTCTGCGCAAGTGCGGCCAAGTTTATCGACAGAAGCGTGACGACGCATCTGGAAACGGCGAGCATTGCCCTGAGACTGGGAATAGTCGTCGCACATCTCAATGACAGGACAACGAGTCCACTTAGTAGTATCAGCGGTGAACACTATGCGGACGCTGGGGAGCTTGGAAAGATCGTTGAAATTGATTGCTTTGTTATAGAAGTTATCCATATTGTCACGGGTAAGCTTCCACTTGTTATACTGACGGCTGAAGACAGTGCTGACATTGCAAAGGCTGTCGAGGATATGGTCGTCAGAAATAAAGTAACGGTAGCTGAAACCGGGATGGAAGGGAAGAGTGGAAACGAGGCCGTAAGGAGCCCAAGTACCACCTACACAAGATTCGAAAACCTGATATTTATCGATACCGACATACTCAGCGGGTTTCTGAAGGTCAACGAGGAAGCCTTTGAAATAGTCTTCGTCGAGATAGGTCTCGTTAAGGCTAATTTCGCCAGTAGTAGAGGTGAACGCATTGTGGGTACCAGCAGCAAACTGGCTACCAGAACGGATCCAGTTCTGAATCATGTAGCTGTCGTTATCGCTAAGACCAGTCAACCAAGCGCGGGACTCATCAGCATATCTGATAGTAGAGTTGAGGAGTGCGTTGGCATTGACAAGACCACCCCAGTAGTGAGAAACTAAGTTATCACCAGCCTGGAGAGTGATGAGGAGGTCAGAA
Organism: Bacteroidales bacterium; assembly: GCA_024400545.1. GTDB lineage: Bacteria > Bacteroidota > Bacteroidia > Bacteroidales > P3 > Colimorpha. The sequence continues at coordinate 45,246 of JAKSMO010000003.1, forward strand.
GCAACGGCACTAGGATTGCTCAGAGAAACTGCGATACCGAGATCGAGGAAGAGCTGCTCGTTGAAACGACCGAGAGTAAAGTCGGACTTAACTTTAAGAACAGTGTCGAAAAGATAGGGATTCTCAGCGTAAGTGGGATCTTCAGGAGACTTGGAGATAGTCCAACCAGCATTGCTAATATCGTCACTCTTATCGAAGGAAATGACATATTTACCAGCGTGAACGTTGAGAGGATCGATAATGCGGACATTGACAGGACCGTAGTTCTCTTCGTAATGAGGACGGAGGATCTGGCAAGGATTATCCATCATACCGGAACCGTTAGCCTTGAATTTACCAGCAGGTTTACCCTCTACACCAGGAGCACCCATGAGCTCTTCGATGGAAGCATCGGTGAGACGGAGTACGAAACCACCATTACCATAACCCTCGATACGGGTGATATTGGGGCTCATACCGAACTCAGCATTGATGATGGTACCACCATTCTCGGACGAAGGATCGTGAGGAATAGCAGTTACAGGAGCGATGGTTTTACCAAACTCGTCTTTACGACCAGCGAGATAGGGTTCTTTCTGACCATCGAGGAAAGCAGCCTCGGTCTGAGAGTACTCTTTATAACGGTTCTGAGCGTAAGCAATACAAATAAAGTAGTATTCTTTATTATTAACAAGAGCGGTGTTGGTACCAGTTGCGAAAGCATCGGTAGTGATACGGAACACGTGCTGGATGCCCTTATTTGCACCTTCAACCATGATGGAAGGAGTGAGCAAGCCAGTAGCGGAATTCTGAGAATAGTTAACAAGAGTTCCGATAGGCAGAGTGTGTTCATCATCATAGTAGTTCTCAATATCGCACTGAGCAACGAGCTGAGCTTTGGTCACGTCGCGGATATCAGCAACGGAAACATTAGCGTTGCGGAGCTGATAAATCTGATAACCTTCAAACTTATAGGAACGCTGTTCGTCGGTGTAAGGAACGCTGTTACCATCAGCATCAGTGTAGGAACGAACGATAGCGGGGTCAACCTCGTTGTAGGACTCGCCGTAGTTGTTGGAACTGGGGTTGTCGTATTTGATATAGAGGAGGATCTCGTTATTCATTTCCTGAACAACTACAGAGGGAGCATCGGGACCATCGAGGACCTTGAAGCAGTTCTCGAACAGAGCCTGGCAAACATCGTCGATTTCGCGAAGAAGTTCAACAGAAGACCAAGCATTTCCAGAGGGAGCCTGAGCGAAAGGAATACCAACGGTGACATAGTTAAGAGCACCAGGTTTGAGGGTGAAAGGACCAGCAGACTGCATGAAACGACGGTCGGCAGGGCTGTTGCCAGCGGTAACCTCAGACCAATCGTCAACAACGTTACCATCGGTACCCCAGAAATACTTATCGGAGTTGCCGGGGAACATGAAGTCGCAGTCGAACTCGGTGGTACCGGTGTTGAAACCATTTCCACCATATTTCATACGTTGACCGTTTTTCCAGAAACCACGGAGGTAGTTGTAGTAGTCGGTAGCTTTGGAGGGCTCACCATTAGTGCTAAGGTCATTGTTATAATAAACGAAGCGGCGCATACCGAAACGCTCATCGTCAACAATGTTGTTACCAAAGTTTACACCATTGATAGCGCAGTTGCCAATAGCATCGCCAGGGGTGAAATACCAAGCATGTTCGTAGTAGAGGTCAGCATCGTCGGTAAGAGCGATAGTATCATAAGTACCATCAGGCAGTTTGTAGCGTTCAAGCTGAGCGGGATAGTAGGCACGCATCTTGTTGATGTCGATCTTAGGATTGTCCTTACCATCGGGATCCATATAAGGACCCTGGAAGAAGTCGATACCTACTGCAGGAGGAATGCCGGAATAAGAACCGGAACCGGGCATATCAACATCCTGACCATTGTAGCAATAGCCAAGACCACGCTTAACGTCGCAACCCACGAAGTCGTCCTTAGCATTACCCAGATCGGGGTCAACCCACTGGCTGAAGTAAGTCTCGCGGAGTTCATAAGTAGAACGGTTGATAATCTCGTAGGTGTAGAAAGTCATGTTGTTGATCTCGTCGTTGGTAGAGAAAGCGAAAGCCTGAGCACGGATTTCCATACCAATGGGCTGACCTTGAGTCTCGGTGTGAACGTTACCCATATCGTTGAAGACCCACCAAATGGTCTGGTCGCCCTTCAGCACCTGGTCGGAGAGAAGACCGCCAGTAACGATACCAGCCTCGGTTTCGAGAGTGGTAGCGACGTGAGAAGTATAGTCACGACCCCACTTTGCTTTCAAAGTACGGGGGCAGAGATCATTGTTGAAATCGTAGTAAGGATAGTCACCATCTTCCCAGTTGTAAGCGCCATCATGATTAGCATCATAATAAGGAGCGAGGTAGGGAGACTGGTTGGAGTTGATACCGGAAGCGGGCCAGTTTTTGATAGTAGAAGAGATGGCATCGGGAGCAAAGCTCTCATTGGGGGTAGCGCCATTCTCATCATAGTCGAACATGGACATAAAGGCCTGAACTTCGGTCTTGGTGATGATGAAATGCTTATCGAAAGCATTACATACGGGGAGGTCAACAGTTGCACCAGTCAGGGTAAGGGGACCGGGCCAGTAATCGTCGCCATCCTGACCGAAACGAAGAGCAGCAATACGCAGCTGGTCGTTAACGTCGGTACCACCAATCCAGAGAGCGGCACAATAGAGAGGGCAAGTATTACTGTTTTTGGGTAAGTGATACTGAGCAACGCTACCATCATACCACATATTACCATAAGCGTTAATCTGTGCTCTGACATTGTTAACATTCAGCTCAGCGGTACTCTGTGCTCTTTTGCACACGGCAGCTTTGGTCTGCAGAGCGGTCTTTTGAGAACCGTTTTTCTTGCAAACCTTGCAGTCTTCGGCAAAAGCCGTCCCCATCGTGAAGGAGAGGACGAAAAACGCCAATACTAATTTGCTAAATATTTTATTCATATTAGATTATTTTTTCTCTTTTTGACATTAGAAGTTGTAGGACAAAGTAACCTTGAACGTGCGAGGAGAGCTGAATCTCCAGTAGTTGTTGTTCAGGCTGATTGCATACAAATCGCGATAGGACTCGACATTGAGCTGGCTATTGATGACGGTCTGAGTTTCAGGATCGGTCAGATAACCATCGTCGGTGGGGTTACCAGTAACGGGGAATACGCTAGTGGTGTTACGAATGTCGAAAAGGTTGTTGATGGTCAAGGATACAGCGAACAGGTTGGTACGTTTGCCAACTTTGACAGGGAATTTCTTGTCGATCATCACATCAAAGAAGAAGCACCAAGGCAGACGAGCACCGTTGTAGCTACCAACGATGGTGGGCTGGTTGTGGCTGAAAGCTTTGGTATAAGGACGACCAGACTGAGCAACGGCTACGAAATTAACGCCGAAGTTCTCAAGGAGCTTGATGGTCTGTTTGCGTTCTTCACCAGTTTCTTTATCCTTAACAACGCGGTCGATGGTAGGTCCGTTGTACTTAGAACCACCTGCGAGGTTGTAACCGAAGCTGAGTTTGAACTCGTGACGACGGTCGTCGGCAATAGGATTGAGCATCTTAAGGGTGGTGTAACCTTCCTTAATAAGCTCAGTCATGGTGGTGGAAGAAAGACCGGTACCCTCGGCATACTGAAGGGTGTAGTTAGCGTTGATGTTGATGTTCTTGGACTGACGGAGGTCGTAGCTCAAGGTGAGACCCTTAATGGTCTTGAAGTCGAGGTTGTCGTAGGAATACAGACCCTGGTTAGGATCAGCACCTGCGTACTGAACGAGCTGGATAAGGTCGCGAGTCTCTTTATAGTAAGCTGTGATACCGATAGCACTGGTCTTGTTGAGAGCCTGCTGGAAACCGAGCTCATAGTTGGTGATGCGCTCAGGCTTCAGGTTAGGATTGCTGACGGTCTGAACCTGGGAGAGGTAGAGATAGCTGAGGTAGTTGGCCTGCCAACCGGTGGAAGGACGACGAGCGATAATGTCGTAGCTAGCCTTGAACTGAGAGTTCTCACCAACGGGGAAGGAGAATGCGATACGGGGCATAACAACCACCTGAGGAGTATAGTCAACGAATGCCTCGGTACCAACAGTATTGTTGGAAGCAGCGCGACGACCATTCTCGGTACGATAGGGAGTGGGTTTACCAGAGATACCAGAGATGGGAGTGGGGGAGCTCAGCTCAATACCGTTAACATCATACCAAGTGGAACCATTACGGTAACCATAGATGGTGGGGAGGTCGGCGTCGGCGGCGTCAACATAAACGGTCCAGTCGTCACCAGCACCGGCATAGATGTCGCCCTGGTAAGCAGCTTTACCTTTCTTAAGATCGCCAACAGTGTAGGATTCATAAAGCAGATAGGGATCTTTAAGAACCATCTGGTTGTTGTCGAAGATATCGACGCGAACACCTACATTGAAGATAAGGTCTTGGAAGTAGAACTGATCCTGAATGTAGCCAGCCATGTAGGTGGGAGTGTATTCGGGGAGATAACGATACTTAGCATTGCTGGGGCTGAAGAAGTCTTTGAGGCTCCAGTTGCCGTCGTTATATTTCTTACCGGTGTGGTCATAACCATAGTAGCTGACGATAGCGTTACCATTGTTGAAGAGCTCATCGGAGGAGAACATATCCATGCCACCAGCCTGAGCATACTGTTCGGGACGATAACGGTCGATGTCGAGATAAGTACGTTCGCCATCATAATCGCCGGACCAACCTAAGAAGTCACGCATAGACTTGTCGAAATAAGACTGCTGTTCGGGCATGAGCAGACGGTCGTAGTCAACAAAGAGGGTAGAACCTTCCCAACGATAGTGGGGGTTGGAGAGATCCATCTGGGCAATGTGCTTGTTAGCATTCTGACGCATGATGGTCCAGAGGCTGGAAGCACCAACAGAATAAGCGGAGTAAGCAGAACGGTCGTACTGGAAACCAAGTTCGATCTGATGACCCTTGATTTCGGCACTAGCTTTAGCGCTAACATAAATAAATTCGGACTGAGAGTAGGAGAAACCAGTACCCTGAACACCTACGTTGTCGAGGAGGCCGAAGATATTGTCGGGGGTGTCGCCATTGGCAAGGCCCTTGAACTGGCGGAGGTAGTCAATGTTGGAAAGATAACCGTCAAGTTCGGGGATGCCGAGGAGCTGAAGGTTATAGTTGGCATAAACCTGGTTGCCAGAATAAGGCTCATAGGAATCCCAGTTGATCTGGTCAACCCAGTTGTTCTGAACCATTGCAGTACGGCTGATGCCGTTGTAGTCGAAAGAAGGATTGAGTTCGTAAGTACGCTGTTTGTCGATTTCGAGATAACCATTATAGCCATACTTGAAAACATCATCGATAGAACCGCCGAAGACCTCATTGTAGCTGTGAGATTTTGCGCGGTTGTACATAGCGGTGATATTGTACATCACGTTGGTGATTGCTTTGGCTTTCTTGCTTTCGCCTTCGGTGTTGTTAGCGTCAGCTTCTTCAACATCGGGGAAGCGCTGGGTAAAGTCAACAGTAATATCCCAGTTGGTATATTTCTGAACATTGTTCGCAGAACGAGTCATGTTGAGAGGCATACGGCTGTAGTTGGGAGCGTAGCTGTAGTCGAAGTCGCCAGTAACGGTCAAGGTAGCATAGTCGGTAAAACGAACGTCGAAAGCTAACTGACCATCGAAATTATAAGAAGAGGTGTGGGGAACGCGGCTCTTGTTGCCACCAAAATCCTTAGCAGTGAGGTTTTTGATTTCGACAAAGTCGCTGCGATAAAGACCGGTTTCAGCAGCATAGTTAACGGTGAAGTTAATAGGATCAAAACTGATGGGGTTCTGTTCCAACTGCTGAACGAGTTCATCGTTCACAACAAGATAACGACGGTCCTTGGGACGATAGTTGTTATTGTTGCGATAAGAGCCCTGGAGAGTGAGACGGAAACCAACAAGAGTTTGGTCGCCAGTCTTGGTACCGTTCTCGTCATAGATGTTTTTCTTGAAGACGGGGCCGGTCAGCCAGGTAGTAAGATAGTTGTAGAAACGATAGTTGAGCTGGGTTTCGTAACGAACGACACCTTTGAACTGGCTCGTTGGCGGTTTGAGGGTGATGATCTGGGTACCACCGATAGCTTCACCGATGCTAGCAGGAGTACCACCAAGGATAACCTGAATTTCGGCGATAGCCTCTTTAGGAACGTTAACACCGGTGCGCTTAACAACGCCACCTGTCATGGTGACCATGTTGTCCTCACCACGTGCGGAGCTAGTACCACCATCATTGTAACCGACACCACCAACAGCGGCGACGATATTTTCGACAGAGGTACCGGGCATGCGAGCGATATCATCAGCGCTCATACGCTGACCACTCTCAGCGGATCCGATATCGATGATGGGGTTCTTTGCCTCTTTAATCTCGACCACCTCCAACTGCTTGGCAGCGGTGGTGAGCTCGATGTTACAGGGCGAGATACCGGAAGCTTTTACGGTAAAGCCTTCACGAGTGTAGGTGTTGTAACCTACGCAGGATGCCTGAATGTCGTATTGGCCGACGGGCAGGGGCTTGAGCGTAAAATTACCATCGATGTCAGTCTGCGTACCCTTGATTTGTTTTCCGTCTTGCTTAGCAACGACGTTGGCAAAAGGCACAGGCTCTTTTGTCTTTGGATCGGTGATGGTACCTTTGATAGTACCTTGTGCGAGGACGAAATTCGCCATCAGCAACAGACCGATTGTCATTAGTACTTTTCTAAACATACTCATTTAGGTATTATTACTATAAATAATTGAATTAATTTTCGTGCGAAGGCATCTCAGAGAGATACTTGTTGGTAAGAATAGTTTGATAGATTACAGCCTGACGAAGGTCGAATTCAGGGATCGGGTTTTCGGCAACCTTGGAAGCCTCTTCCTCCTGCAGAGCCTCTGCAGCCGAGGCTGCGGAAGCGACATTCATTTCGGACTCCTGCTGCTCGAAGTTTTCAAAATCCAGAAATGGATCAACCTCGGGAGCTTGGCTGGCAGTCTCAAATTCCGGAACGTCAACAAACTCGTTGAAGAGCGACTCGAAAGTGCTCTTCGCAAAGCCTTGGTTGGGGCTCTCGGAACTGGAAGTGTCCTCCAGGTCGGCGCCGCTTTTTGCCGAAGCAATCTTGGCGCGGACGACGACCCAGAGCACAACTGCCATTATGAAAAAGAATGTTTTCACTATCTTTCAAATTATTCTATGTTGCGACTATGCGTTCAGCTTGGTCTGCTCCTTACGAGAGATCTCGTAAACAACCGCACATGCGATGCAGACAGAGGAGAATACGCCGACGATAACGCCGATGAGGATTGCGAATACAAAGCCACGGATAACTTCACCACCGAAGATGAACATCATAAGGAGGGTGAAGAAGGTGGTACCGCTGGTGTTGATGGTACGAGCCAAAGTGGAGTTGATTGCATCGTTCATCTGAGTCATGAGATCGCGTTTGGGATAGAGTTTACGATTTTCACGAACACGGTCGAAGATAACCACAGTTGCGTTGATAGAATAACCAATGATGGTCAACACAGCTGCAATGAACGACTGGTCAACATCGAGGTTGAAGGGAAGGAGACCGTGAAGGAGAGCGAAGAGACCGATAACCAAGATGGTATCGTGGGCCAGAGCAACAACGCTACCAACACCGAAACGCCAGCTACGGAAACGGAGTCCAATGTAAACAAACATTACGAGCAGACCGCCAATAACTGCAAGGATAGCGTTGCGGACGAGGTCGTTGGCAATGGTAGCACCCACCTGCTCGGACTGGATAATACCGAGAGGATTGGTTTCGGCGCTACGGAAATCTTCTTCAGAAATCTGGTTAGCAAAGTACTGCTTGGTACCAGCATAGAGTTTGCTGAGGATTTCGTTGTTAACTTCCTCACCATCTTCGTTAACTTTGTACTTGGTGGTAATCTTGAGCTGAGAAGTGGGACCATAGGTCTTCACCTCAGGAGCGTCGCCAAATTCGGCATCAAGAGTGGAACGAACATCAACAGCATTGACAGGCTGGTCGAAGCGGACAACATAAGTACGACCACCAGTGAAGTCGATACCGCGGCTCAAACCACGGGTGAAGATACCGAGGAGGCAGATAGCGATAGCCACACAAGCTACAATATAGAAGGTTTTACGTTTGCCAATGAAATCAACCTTTGCATCACGCATGAAGTTCTCGGAGAAGGGGAAGGAGAAATTGAGAGTCTTCTTGTGGTTGAGCATCCAGTCGATGCAGATGCGGGTGATGAAGATGGAGGTGAACAAAGAGGTTACAATACCAATACAGAGGGTTACTGCGAAACCCTGGACAGGACCGGAACCGAACATAATGAGCACGAGACCCAGGAGGAAGGTGGTAACCTGACCATCGATAATAGCAGAGTAAGCATTGCTGAAACCAGCTGCGACAGCATTGACCATGCTAACGCCATTGCGAAGTTCTTCCTTGATACGCTCGTAGATAATAACGTTACCGTCAACAGCCATTGCAAGGGTGAGGACGATACCTGCGATACCAGGCATGGTGAGTACTGCGCCCACGGAGGCGAGAACACCCATCAGGAGGAAGATGTTGGTGATAAGAGCGATGACCGATACCCAACCGCCACGGTTGTAGAACACGACCATATAAATAAGTACAATAATAAATGCAAGGATGAAAGAGATGAGACCTCTGTTGATAGACTCCTGACCGAGAGAAGGTCCGACAACTGCTTCCTGGACGATAACGGCGGGAGCAGGGAGTTTACCGGATTTAAGAATGTTGGCAAGGTCCTTAGCCTCGTCAAGGGTGAAGTCGCCAGTGATAGAGGAACGGCCACCTGCAATCTCGCCATTGACGACGGGAGCGGAATAGACGAGGTCGTCGAGCACGATAGCAACACAGTTACCAACGTTCTCGCCAGTGATGCGCTTCCATTCACGTGCGCCTTCGTTATTCATAGTCATAGAAATCTCGTTGCCACCAGACTGGCTGAAATCCTGACGAGCATCAGTGATAACACCGCCGTCAAGAAGAGCAGAACCATCGCGAGTGTTTACGCGGATAGCATAGAGCTGATAGATGTCGGAACCGTCCTTGATGGGTTTAGCAGCCCACAGGAACTTAACGGTACGGGCGTCGATAACTTTCTTGTCGAAAGCAGTCTGAATCATGCGGCTGATAGCATCGCGATTCTTTGCCTGAGCATAACCCACAACGGGGCCACGAAGAAGTCCGCCCTGCTCATTAATGTTGGGCATGAGCATATCCTGGTTGAAGAGAGGATGATCTTTAGCGGCTGCAGCCAGGTTGGCCTCAGCATCGTTGGTGTTGTCGGTAGCGAGAGCGTTGAGGAGGGAGTCGCCTTCAGCAGCATTTTCCTCAGCAGCAACAGTGTCGTTTTCGGCAACTGCGGGAGCCTCGTTCATTTCGACACCGCCGATAGAAGCGATATATTTGTCAGCCTTTTCAAGCATTTGGTAAGCCTCGGCATTGTCGTAGGTCAGCCAGAACTCGAGCTGAGCGGTACCCTGGAGGAGCTTACGTACACGCTGGGGATCCTTAACGCCGGGAAGTTCGACGAGGATACGCTCGGAAGCGCGCAACTGCTGGATAGTGGGCTGAGCAACACCAAACTTGTCGATACGCTGACGGAGAATTTCATAAGTACGGTCGTATGCGCTAGCAGCTTCTTCCTTAACAACCTTGATAACAGCGTCATTGTCGTCATTCAGCTTGATACGGTCGCGAAGTTGGGTGTTGAAATAAGAAGCCAGCTGAACGTTGGGGTTAACCTGACGAATAGCATCGTAGAACAGAGAAACGAAGTCACGGTTAGTGGTCTTCTTCTGGTTAGCTACAGCCATGTCGATAGCCTTGTTGAAGGTCTCGTCGTCGGTGTGGCCGGCCAAAGCGCGGACCACGTCAACGGTGCTGACCTCCAGCATAACGTTCATACCACCTTTCAGGTCGAGGCCGAGATTAATCTCACGAGCCTGGCACTGACGATAGGTGTAACCAAGGTAAACTTTCTCGCTAGCCATGGAATCGAGATACTGAGCTTCGCGATCCACCAAAAGGGAGTCGGTCAGCGTTTGAACGTAAACATCGTCACCATTAGCTTTTGCGCTAATCAAACTTTGTGTTGCTTGATTCTGAACATAGGCGTCTGCCGCAGCTTTTGCATTCTTCTCAATTCTGCTTGTAACAAAAGTAAACGACAATTGATACAAACAGACTAGGACAAATGCCCATGTAAGAAATTTGATAAGTCCTTTATTCTGCATGTTTTATGTATTTAGTTTATTTTTATTTATTTCACTTTTTTGACATGCAAAGATAAGAAAAATTATCGACACAACAAATATTTTCCTAAAAAAAACTTGAATTATATAATAAAAGGCGCAGCAAGCCCAATTCGCAGCGTCTCCAAAGAGGTTGTTTCGGCCACATTTTTCGCCTATAAAAACGACACTCAAAAAAGGCTTTCTCGCAACCGATTTTGGAGCCAAATCAAAGGGCAAAATAGCGCCATTTTCGGACCGCCAAAGTCTCGCTTCGGCGAGCGGAGCTACAGCGGAGCTTCGACGGAGGTTCGACGGAGGTTCTGTGGAGAGATTTTGAGTGAATTTTCATTGTCATTAAGCAACCTTTTCGTTAGTCCAAAAACACGAAAAAACACTGAGGAAAACTTGGTTCTCTTCAACGAATTTTCGCCAAATACAAACGCTCAAAGCAGCCTGCCAAACATCATTTTTTGCAAAAAATCATTTTGTCAAAAAAAAGTGCTATCTTTGCCCAAGGAAAAGGACGAATCTATCAGAAAAAACATCTTACCAATCATTTGATTCCATGATATTTGTAAGATTTGGTTTTTAAAACAATTTCGTCCCCAAAATTCATCATTCAAACCCTGACAGAACCGACGAAAATATGGCAAAAGATAACGAGAGTAACGAGCAGAAAAGTTTCCCCATCACACAATGGGCCGAGGAAGACCGCCCGCGCGAAAAAATGTTGGCCCAAGGCAAAAAAGCACTCACCGACAGCGAGCTTATTGCCATATTGCTTCGCACCGGAGTAAAGGGAACCAGCGCAATAGATTTGGCACAGAAAATCCTTGCCAACAACAAAAACAGAGTCACCGAACTGGCTCGACTCGAAGTGGCCGACCTCACCACTCATTACAAAGGCTTGGGCACAGCCAAGGCCGTAACGATACTTGCCGCCTTAGAGCTAGGCACCAGAATGCTGAAAGAAGCAAATAACGACAAGGAAGACTTTATCAAGTCCAGCGACGACCTATTCCACTACATAGCTCCTCTTATCATCGACTTGTCAAACGAAGAATTCTGGGCCATTTACCTCAATTCGCGAAACAAAGTAATAAAAAGCCAGCGTATCAGCATTGGAGGATATACCCAAACATCAGTTGACATAAGAGTTCTCTTCAAAGGTGCGTTGGAAAATGGAGCCATAGCACTTGCCGTAGCGCACAATCACCCCACGGGGCATTTGGAGCCGAGCAAGGCCGACAAAGAACTCACCCAGCGCATTTCGGCAGCCGGAGAGACACTAAACATCAAGCTGATGGACCACCTCATTGTAGGCATCAGACCCGACGGCAGACGAGACTATTACAGCTTTACCGAGAACGGTCTTTTATAATTTCTACTGTCACAGAATCCAACTGACCACCCAGAGGCGGATTCATTTTAGACACCTTCACACTCACATTTTCGACACTAGGATATTCGTTGAGTATGGCCTCCCCTATCCTATCGCCGACATGCTCAAGCAAGTGCGAGGGCTTCATCATCTCGCGTTTCACTGTGTGATACACGTCAAGATAGCTGACCGTATCGGCAATATCATCGGACTTTTGCGCCCGAGACGTTTCGGTCTCGAACGCAACGTCAACGATGAAATATGTACCAATCTTTTGTTCTTCAGCAAAGCATCCATGAAATGCATAAAAACGCATTCCATTGAGAGTGATACGACTCATGGAATCAAATAATTATACAATAGCGTCAAATTGTTTCAAGAAGCGCAAATCGTTCTCGAAATAGAGGCGTAAATCGCGAATCTGATATTTGAGCATAGCCATGCGCTCAACGCCCATACCCAGGGCGAAGCCGGTGTATTCATTGGGGTCGATACCGCAAGCCTTGAGCACGTTGGGGTCAACCATACCGCAACCCAGGATTTCCAACCAACCCGTGCCTTTGCAGATATTGCAGCCCTTACCGCCACAAACGCTACAGGAAATATCCATTTCGGCCGAAGGCTCAGTGAAGGGGAAATACGAAGGACGGAGACGGATCTGGGTCTGCTCGCCAAACATTTCTTTAGCGAAGTAGAGCAAGGTTTGTTTCAAATCGGCAAACGACACGTTCTTGTCAACATACAATGCTTCCACCTGATGGAAAATACAGTGGGCACGGGCGCTGATGGCCTCGTTGCGGAACACACGACCCGGAGCAATAATACGGATAGGAGGCTGTGTTTTCTCCATCACACGAGCCTGCACCGAGGATGTATGGGTGCGCAGAGCCACCTCCTGCTTGCCTTCTTCCTTTTCCACAAAGAAAGTATCCTGCATATCGCGAGCAGGGTGATCGGGCGGGAAATTTAGTGCGGAGAACAAGTGCCAGTCATCTTCGATCTCCACCGACTCGGCCACGGTGAAGCCTATACGAGAAAAGATTTCGGTAATTTCGTTCATCACCACTGACAGGACATGACGGCTGCCCAACTGAGTGAAATCGGTTGGCATAGTAAGGTCGTGCGACTGCTCTTCCGACTCGTGCGCCTCAACAAAGGATTTAAACTCCTCAATCTTGTCCATGGCGGCAACTTTCAGCAAATTGAGAGCTTTGCCCAAGTCCTTCTTTTCCTCGTTTGGCACAGCCTTAAACTGCTCAAAAAGGTCGCTGATAATACCCTTTTTACCCAAGTATTTAACGCGGAACATTTCAACTTCCGCAGCCTTATCTTGGAATTTTTCAATCTGAGTGGCCTGAATATCTTCGATATAGGCCTGAATCTTGTCTTTTAACGAATTCATTGCTCTATTATTGTCTTCTCGTTATTACAATATCAAAAACGAAGTCGCACTGAGCGACTCCTGAAGTGTTCAATCTTATTTAGTTCCCTTCCACTTTTTGAGGACAGTCATCTTCATTTTCACATCCTCAACCGGACGATCCATCGGTCCGCACTGAACGGCGGCAATCTTATCAATAACCTCTAGACCTTCCACAACTTCGCCAAACACGGTGTAGTCGCCATCAAGGAATGGTGTGCCACCTATAGTGGCGTAGGCTTCAACCTGTTCGGGTGTAAATGACTTGCCCATACGCTGCTCCACCATTTTCAACCGGTCGGCAGTCCACACCTCGCCCTGCACAATATAAAACTGGCAGGAGGAAGATTCCTTTTTAGGATTCACCTGGTCACTTTGGCGAGCAGCGGCCAATGCGCCTTTTTTGTGGTACAAAGCGGGATTGAACTCGGCAGGAATTGTGTATTGCAAACCGCCATCGCCCAACATCTGACCCGGCTTTGCGTTGCGTGAATTAGGATCGCCCCCTTGGATCATAAATTTACTAATCACACGATGAAATAGCAAATCATTGTAGGTGCCATCTTCCACCAACTTTATGAAATTATCTCGATGATTGGGTGTCTCATTATACAATTTCACCACCATATCACCCATCGAGGTCTCAATTTTTACATAATAAACCTTTTCGTTATCTTTCTTCTGTTTATCAGACTTTTGCGCAAAAACGCAAAAGAAAAAAGATAGAAAAACTAATAAAAAACTAATTTTTTTTGTCATCATACCACGAAATTTTATTATCTTTGCAAATGCAAAATTAGTCAAAAAAATTCATATAATCACAAAAATAAACGATTTTTTATGAAGAAAAAAAGCCTCTTTTTAATCGGTGCATTGTTACTCAGCGCATTATCCACCATGTTTTTTACCTCTTGCGACAAGGACACTTGGTGCTATATTGATGTCACTGTCCTCGATCCCAAGAATGATAACGCTCCCGCTGGCGGTGCTTGGGTCAAAATCCAATATGTGAAAGAAAACGAGTCCGACCCCAACAACCCCGTTACCGGCACCATTGCCGATACCGGCCAGTGCGATTCTCACGGTATCTATAAGACCAAATTTGCCGCACCCGCAATCTTCACCATTGCCGCCCGCATCGACGAGCCCGACACCCTTAACTTCAACAAACCCTACTACCGCGAAGGCGAAAAGTCGATCCGCTTAAAAGAAGGCGAAACCGTATATGCAACTGTTAAAGTTAATGGCGAGAAGAAACTCGGCCGCGCTGATTTCCGCCCCATTAGCAAATAACAAAAGCCAACAATTACATCCAGTATATTCACCCTTGTATCAAGGCACCGAATATACTGGATTTTTCTTATCACATTGCAAACCCAAAACAATCGCTTATGGCTAAAATATTCAACGATGCCGACCTGCGCCAAATTGCCAGCCTGGGGCTGACCGAAGACGTGGTGATGCGTCAGATTGAGAATTTCCGAAAAGGTTTTCCCAAAACCCAGCTCATTGATGCTGCAACAGTAGAGAATGGCGGCATTCTTCGCCTTGACGACAACGAGATTGACAAGTATGCCAAGCTTTATCAAAAAGTCTCAAAAGGCAAGAAAATCCTTAAATTTGTCCCTGCTTCGGGAGCGGCCACCCGTATGTTTAAGGACCTCTACGCTTTTACTTCTACCTATTTTGGCATCGACTATACCATCGAGAAGGAGCATCCCACCGTTAAAGACTTCCTTGAAAAAATACGCACTTTTGCGTTTTTCGACGATTTGGAGGCCTGCATGGCCAAAGCCCATGCGGATTTTGGCGACTATATGGACCGCGGCGACTTCGCCACTGTTATCAATTTCCTGCTGAAGGACCAATACATGGGCTACGGCAACCTCCCTAAAGGCTTGCTGAAATTCCACCGCTATGGTCACACCCAGCGCACACCGCTAGAAGAGCATATTGTGGAAGGTGCTGAGTATGCCCGCCAAAGCGACGGCTCCGTGAACCTACATTTCACCGTCTCGCCCGAGCACAAGTCCCTCTTCCGCAAAAGAGTTGCACAGGTGAAGACCTACTACGAGACCGCCTTCAACGTAAAATTGCATATAACATTCTCCGAGCAGAAACATTATACCGACATCATTGCCGTAAATGAGCAAAATGACCCCGTACGCGATGACGAAGGCCGCTTGATTTTCCGCCCTGGCGGTCACGGTGCTCTCATCGAGAACCTTAACGAGCAACGTGCCGACCTTATTTTTGTCAAGAATATCGACAACGTGGTGCCCGACTGGATGAAGCACACCACCATCATCTATAAGAAAGTTTTGGCCGGCCTGCTCCTCGACCTCCAGCAACAGGCTTTCAAACACCTCCACACCATCGACAAAGGCGCAACTCCTGCCCAAATCAAGGCTATTGAAAAGTTTGCTCAAAACAGCTTGCACCTTGTACTCCCCGAGGGTTACGACGCACTCTCACACGAAGAGAAAGCCCAGACCCTCCACAGACTGCTCAACCGGCCCATGAGAATATGCGGTATGGTAAAGAACCAGGGCGAGCCTGGCGGCGGCCCCTTCATTACCCAAAACACTCATGGAATCAAGAGTCTGCAGATTGTTGAAACCGCACAAATCAACCGAAAAGACCCCGCACAGGAAGCCATACTGGCCGGGGCCACCCATTTCAATCCAGTTGATTTGGTGTGCACCACCAAAAACTACCGAGGCAGATATTTCGACCTGCGTCAGTTTGTTGACCCCGAAACCGGATTCATCAGCAAAAAAACAAAAGGAGCCACCGTGCTCAAATCGCAAGAGCTCCCCGGACTCTGGAACGGTGCCATGGCCAATTGGACCACCCTTTTTGTAGAAGTGCCCCTGGCCACCTTCAACCCTGTGAAAACGGTCAACGACCTGCTCCGCAAAGAACATTTAGAGAACTAACCCAACACACCATTACAACAAGCCTCCGAGACGCCTTACTGCATTTCGGAGGCTTTTTTCTCATTATTAATGTAATGGGATGCTCGTCGCCGACAAAGCCGACCAACCACCATAGAAAAACCGTCGAACCACCTCAGTGGCATCGCATCATATCCTTTTAGCGAAAATAATAAAAGGGGGAATAATATTATTATGGCCTGCTAGAACCTACCATGAGATCCACCACCGCCAAAGCTGCCGCCGCCGAAGCCACCAAATCCGCCACCCGAGCCGCCAAAACCACCAAATCCGCCAGAGCCAAATCCTCCACGCGGCATTCCGCCCCAAAAGATTGGTCCATCGTAGGAGCGACGGTTGTTGTAACCACCATCATCCTTAAAATGGTCACCGCCATTATTAGGATGGTTCTTATTATATCTATCGGCAACCACAAAAACAATGACAAACAACAGCATGATGACGCCAAATGCCAGGAATACCCCCCGCCTGTCGTCCTCTTTGTATTTCTCAAAACTATATTCGCCACGGCAAACGGGCTCGATAATGTCCAATGCCTTAACGATGGCCTGGTAATAATCGCCATCTGCCAAAAGAGGCACCATCTCGTCCTCGATAATTCTATTGCAGAAAGCATCTGGCAACGCGCCTTCCAATCCATAGCCCGGAAGAATAGCCACATCGCCATAATCGTCTCTGTCGGCCTTCGACTTAATTAATATGACAACACCGTTCTTTAAATCCTTCTGACCCACGCCCCATGTGGTGCCTATGCGCGTGCCCACATCCATTATCTCGCAATCGTTCAAGGTGGGCGTGATGACAATCAGAATCTGGTTCGACGTACTGTCGTCAAAAGAGACTAATCTTTGTTCTAAGCCCGACAACTCGCTTGGCGATAGCACATTGCTATAATCGTTCACCAAGGAGTTGGTTGGCTCCGGACACCAACGCGATTGTGCGCCACCCGACAACGAGCAGCACACAACCACGATTAGTAGGATGTATGAAAAAAATCTTTTCAATTCAGATTAGAAATTGAAATTGATGTCCACAGGTTCGTCGCTTCCCTCAGGAGCCTTGAAATAGCCTTTCTTTTCAAAACCGCAAAGGCTGGCAATAATATTGTTGGGGAAGATACGCAATTGCTTGTTATACACAGCCACCTGCTCGTTGAATCGGCCACGCTCGGTAGAGATTCGGTTCTCGCTACCTTCAATCTGCACCTGCAAATCGCGGAAACCCTGGGTAGCCGTCAGTTCGGGATAGCGTTCCACAACCACATTCATCGAACGAGTGAGGGCACTTGACAATTGATCCTGAGCCTTTTGAAATTTGGCAAGGTTTTCTTCGGTAAGAGTGCTGGCATCAATCTGCACAGAACCTGCCTTGGCACGGGCCTCAATCACTTCGGTGAGGGTACCTTTCTCATAGTTGGCAGCTCCCTGCACAGCGGCAACTACCTCATTGATAAGGTCGGAACGACGCTTATATACGTTTTCAACCTGAGCCCAAGACTCCGACACGTTTTCTTCGTTCACAACAAGCTTGTTTCTAACGCCTACGCCCCAAATAAAGGCAGCTGCAATCACACCGAGAACGGCAATAATAGGTAATGCTTTTTTCATTGTACTGATGTTTAAAATTTTATCTTTAACGAGATTAGACTATTTTTATTGCTTTACCATATAAAAAAAAGACCACACCTTAGGTGCAGCCTTATTTCTTTCAGTAAAGAAGACTGAAATTACTCAGCATTGATAACAGCTTTGTGAACAGCATTCCAACCAGCGGCGTTGATACCCCAGTTGTTGGTGGAGTTCTTGTTACCATTAACTCTAACCTTTCTTCTCTTTACTTTTTTGTTAGCATTGATACCCATGACTCAATTATTTTTATTATTTAACTTCTTGATTTATTGTACGTAATACGAATACAAGACCCGAAAAACGTTCTGCAAAATTACAACTATTTTCTGATATACGCAAATTTTTTTTCTTTTTCCTTATTTTCTGCCCTATTTCTGCTCCGAAAAACGCCACACCATTGTGCCATGCGCGGGCAGCATCACCACAAACCTATCATGGGCTGGCGAGAGCTTATTCTCCACATCTCCAGAGAGCAGTTCCGTGCTCATGTAGTGTTTGTTGGGGGCCAGTGTAGGGATGTCTTTCAGCGAGAGTCCCAACAATGCAGGCTCATCGTGCATATTGGTGGCCGAAACTGCCACATCGCCTCCATCCAAATCCTTCATCAACACCAACCAATCATCATCAAACACCAGCGGCTCAGCGGCTTGTGCCAGCGGGTCCTGATCAATAGCGATCAAATCGGCATTGGTAATCAACGCTAGATCGCTTTTATAATAAGGATTATACAGCCCCGCATCGATGCGGCTCTGCCCATCATACAGCGTGGTGACATCAAAACACAGTGTCAACGGACTTCCCCACATGCACCACAGCACCATTTGAGTGCGGTATTCACTCTGGCTCATGCCTTGACCATCGGTGCCAGCATTGGAGCTCTTTCCCTTGCCGTGAAGTCCGCACATCATCATATCGGCATCGTTAAAGCGGTTAATACCATTGTATTGCCAAATCTTGGTCATTATCTTGATGTTGTCAAGCACACCGCCCTTATAGGTCGGGTTTTCCCAGCAGTCGCGCGTGTCGGCTGTTGCGCGCCAACACGTTCCGCCTGCCTCAGCCCCCCATTTCCATGGCTCACGGCCTCCCCACTCGCATAGGTAGTACACAAAATCGTCCTTGCCAGCCGCTCCCAACGATTTGGCCAACTGTGCACTCATGGCGCTATAGGCATCAAAGGCCCCAGCCCTATCGGTGCGGTCGTTATTGCAAAAATCATATTTCAGCAAATCCATGCCCCAGGCCGACACAAAATCGCCCGCATCCTCGGCCTCAAAACCCAGGCTTCCCGGCTGGCCACCCGAGCAAGTACGGCTTCCGGCATCGCTATAAATACCCAATTTCAACCCCTTAGCATGCACATAATCCACCATTGCCTGAGGCCCATTGGGAAATTTCTGTCGGTTCCACACCAGATGACGATTCTCACGTTCTGCCTCGGCCCACAAATCATCCAGACACAAATATCGGTAGCCCACTTGGACCAGACCCAAATCCACCATAGCGTCAGCCACTTGGCGCACCAGCGTATCGGAAATATCGCCTTCAAAAACATTCCAGGTGAGCAAACCCATAAACGGAGTCTTTTGCGGCAAATCATTCTTTACGTGTAAAGTAATCGTATCCACCGCCCCATTCATCCGCACATAATAATGATATTCACCTTCTTGCGCAACAACTCCGTCCACCATTTGGCGACCCGCGTTCCAAAGCAAACCCTCTGGCAGACCCTCCACAGCCACCTGGGCGCGAGCATCTGTAGTTCTGATTTTCTGAACAAAACGCTGCCCCGGCACACCATATACCACTTTGGCGCAATCCAGCTGCACCTGCGCATTTGCCACCACAGCAAACATCGCATATAATATAATAAATACATTTATTTTAAGTTGATGGAGCTGGGTTGCCCCAAAAAGCTTCATCCACTTCATAACTACATTAACTGCATTAACCTCTTCTACTTTCATTTTTGTATCAGTCCCGACATATCGGTCAATAGTTTTCTATCAAATTTCACCTGCCTCAGCTGCCCGCTGCCCCTAGAAACACAATAGGGCTCCGCCACTCCTTCATCAAACAGACTCACAAAAGCACGACGAATGCGACTGCACTTTTCGTTGATAGAGTTGCTGAACGGGTTAACCAAATCGTCCACGGAATTGCGCAATGTCTTCAAGTCCACACGGTTGGAAATCATTTGATAATACTCTATCAACTCCTCACGGTGGTCAACCAACTGCTTAAACATCATTCCCTCAGGATGTTTCAGGAATAGGAAATACAGGGCCTTGGGCAGTGCCGCCATCTTCACCTCCTGCTCCTGATAGTCGGTCATGATGATGCGCAAATCCTTTGTCACAAGCATCCGGCTCAACTTCGGCTCTTTCAAACCCAGCAGCTTAAGCAGGCGCTGCTCGGTCA
The DNA here is from genome assembly GCA_024400545.1 of Bacteroidales bacterium. Classification (GTDB taxonomy): domain Bacteria; phylum Bacteroidota; class Bacteroidia; order Bacteroidales; family P3; genus Colimorpha. The sequence goes on from JAKSMO010000003.1 coordinate 65,355, forward strand.
CCCCCATCTGCCGCAACTTGGCCAACCGCTCCATAATCTCCCTCTCTAGCTTGGCCTCCTCATCATCCGGGCGCCTGCGCAGACTATGTGATATCGGTACATGGCATTCTGAGAATGAACGGACAACCGACATATCATCAAACCCTAAGGACATCAGACCGCTTTCCTCGTCAGGGGGCTCCGCCATATAGCAGCACTCCTCCATGATCTCAAATCTATCTGCCCCGACAAGTTCCTCAACCCATTCCACAAGGGCGTCGGAATCCGCCAACTCGGGCAAAGCATGGGCGGCCATTATCTCGGCATCGCTAGCCAGCTCTATAAAGGCTGGCCCCGTTATCCCGCCGCCAGCCAGCATTTCACGATAGAAATCTTCGGCCAAGCCCTGCGGCAACGCACCCAATTGGGCATCGGGGAACCGATAGTGCAACTGCTCGGCAAAAGTACTGCCCGACAATAGTTCCGGCAAATACACAAATTGGCAGTGCTCGCGCCGCAGAATGCTGCACAACTCGCCATATCGCTGACTAATCATGTCGTTCACAGCAACATCATAGGCCGGTTCAACATACACTAATTCTACACAATCCGATCTCATTTTCTGGAAATTTAGATTTGCAAAGATACATTATTTTTTCAAAACCGGCAAACATCATCCAACAACGCACACCCAACACACTACAAAACAGCAACATAAATTTGCAAGGCTTGCAAACCACATTTCCGCCTTGAATTTATGAGTACTTTTGCAATCGTAAACAAAACAGAAAAACACACAACTATGATAGCAACGATTTTGAAATCCTTATGGTGCACCGGAATCCTTCTTGAGATATTTTTTCTCATCCGCTACTACTACATCACCCCCAAAGAGGAAAGAGACGCCGACAACATCTGGGATGGGAACTGTTTCGAAACCACTATCATAGGGTTCCTTGTCATCACCGGCCTTTTTGGCTGGATAACCCTCAGATACGTCATCAAACCCGAAGAAAAAGAATAGTAAAAATCATTGAATTACAAATAAAAAAGCATAAAGTTTCGCAGCGTCAGCCCACTCTTTATTATTCATTCTTAAATTATTAATTCATTCAACATAATATCAACACCATGGAAAACAAGACCAAGATTTTCAACCTTGTCATTCTCGACAAAAGCGGTTCAATGTCATCGATCCGCAAAGCCACCATCAGCGGCCTCAACGAAACTATCAACGGCATCCGCAAAGCCCAACTCAAGTTTGCCAAAACCCAAGAACATTTCTTCTCGCTGCATTCTTTCTGCAGCTGCTCGCCTACGGACATCTACGACCTCGCACCCATCGCCGAAGTTAACGACCTCAGGCCCAAGGATTACGAGCCCTGCTGCTCAACCCCGCTCTACGATGCTATCGGCCACTGCCTCAACAAGATGAAGACCAAGACCGAGGAGTTGGAAAACTTCGCCGTCATCGTCACCATCATCACCGACGGCTATGAAAACGCCTCCAAGGAGTTCTCTGGCAGACAAATTTCTAAGATGATTGGCAACCTGCGCGAAGAGGGCTGGACTTTTGCCTACATGGGAGCTGACCACGATGTGGAAGCTGTGGCCAGCCAAATGAACATCAACAACTTCCGAGCATTCGAACACGACGACGAAGGCACCCAGGAAGCCCTGGCATTCGACGAAAACAAACGCATGGTCATGTACGAAAGCCTGAACTGTTGCTGCCGCCCGAGCCTTTCCACAGAGGAGCGCATCCTCCACCTCAAGAATCTCTCTGACAATTTCTACTCCGACAACGAGTAGCAGACATCGCCACCCCAAGCATTCCCCGCCCCACCACCCTCCTCCACCCAAGCACACTCCACACTTGCCCCCATACTAATCCCTTAGTTATACTATATATATACTATAGTTATCCTATTACTAATAGTATAAGTATAGTATAACTATAGTATATATATAGTATAACGAGCGGGACTAGTAGGGAGCCACCATCATGCATGTCAGCTTGTGGAAGTATTGGCGTACGCCCCAACCCTCAATTCCTGCCTTTTTCGAGTCTGATTTGCAACTCCCCATTGGCAGAATATTGGGTGGACGACATTGCGAAGTCGAAGTTTGATATAATCTTTATATCCATATTTTCAATATTTTATTTCAATTACCCGTTGGCGGAATTAATCCAGGGCATATTTGACATGGCCAATGGGTTTGCCAGCGAGATAATTGACGTATTGTAATGTAGTGAAAGACGCAATCTTACTGATGATTCTGGCAAATAGTCTTTTTTCGGCTTAACGAAAACTTCCGTTGACGAGATTTTTCGAGAAACGCTTGCATATGTCAAAAATTTTTGCGTACTTTGCATAAAAGTTGTGCATATCGATAGTCTTTTGTAATAAATTGATTTTCACTACAAAAATACGAAAAATTATTGACATACACAACTTTTTTTGAAAGAAATTATTAACAAATTAATTCATCCAACAGGTTGAAAAAATATTTCTCCTTATGAAAAAAATATTTCTCCTTATGCTTGCTACGATACTGGTTGTGTCGTGCTCAACTCACAAGTCTATACTTTCCAAGCATCCCACCGCGATAGCCTATATGCCGGATGCTAATTTGCGCGAGTTGCTGATAAATAAGGGTTTGGTTAGGCCTTATGAAGGCAAGATGAAGGGGAATTTGTTTTTTGTGAAACGTCGCGAGATTGTGGAGGTAACACCTGAGGGTGTTAGAGTGACTAATATAGACTGCCATCGAAAGGGCATCAAGTCATTGCGGGGAATAGAATTGTTTCAAAACCTTAGTATGTTGACTTGCAGTGAAAATCCTATCTCATTTATCGATATGGGTGGCAACCCCAAGCTGAAATGTCTAACAGCGATAGAGACTCCCTTGGAAGAAATAGACGTGAGCCACAATCCCGACTTGATGATATTAGAACTCAGCTATAATCACCTGACCGAACTGGACGTGAGCCATAACCCTAGGTTGGGACAGTTGTTCTGTATCTTTAGTCCTGGTATTACAGCGTTGGATTTGTCGCAGAACACAAATTTGCACACAATCTATATTCGGCAAACCAGCATCCCCGTGTTGGATTTGCGGAGAAATATGAACATTAGAAACATTCATGCACTGGACACCCCGTTGCAGTACCTTGTGGTATCACCTCGGCACGAATTGGAAAAGATTCAGGCTTCGGTGGAGGACGATGTGCGTCTGTTGGTGTTGGACACTACGGACGAGGTACCGAATGTGGAAGTTGTGTTCGAAGAGATTGATTCGCTGGACTATCGGATGGCTAAGCCCTCTTTCGAGAAGGAACGCAAACAGATGGTGCTGACTCATAAGCAGGCTGCTGCCATGGGGATAGACGAGGCCAGGATGAAGAGGTTGGAATATCGTCAGGCTTTTGACTATGACACTGTAACAAAGAAGTATTCGAAAGACGGAATTGTGAAGAGTGAAGCGAATATGATGCAGTTCTATCTGATGTGGAACATGTATCTGGGTGGTATCACACAGGAAATGCAGGATCGTGGCGTTGTGTGGGACACGACCTATCGTGCCCATGCCGTGGTGTATTTTGGCGAGGACGGCTATGCCGACTATTTTATCTATAATTTCTTGGGTGAAGAAAAACCTCCTATAGAGAAACAGCATCAGTTTGAGGATGTTGTCCGCGGTTATATTGCCAATACTCCCTTAGGATTCGGAGCCGACCGCAAGTTCAGCCAGTGTGGTGGTTTCCATGTGCCTATCCCTGAGGGGCAGCGATATATGGGAGAACGTGATGTGGATATGGATTACGAAGGGATTGAATAAATTCAGCCCACTAGAATGTTGCTGTTGTGTCGGATTTGAAATCATGAGTGATTAAAAGATGAATATTAGATAGTTGGTAACAATGACAGATGCCTAATGATGTTTTTGGGCGAAAGTCACTATAATCTAAGTGTAGTAGGATAAGATCGAGCATGGCTGCACCATCGGAGGGCGACGCAACTTTGTATGGAATCGTAATGTCACAGGCAATTGTTGTAGCATCTTCTTGACGCAAGGTATCTGTTGTATAGGCATTTCCGCCTGATAAGAGATTCGTCAACATACATTAATTATTTGTCTATTTACAATGCTTCGGTAGAAAATAGCTAACAATTAGGCGGCGGGAGCCGCGATACTAAAGAGTTCTTTGACAATTTTGGCATTTATTGACTTGTTAGCTTCGCTGACGTTGCTCCTCCTCGGCAAAGCTCAAGCAAGCTTGGCTTTGCGCTCGATTTCCGCAACGTTCGGA
>JAKSMO010000030.1 GCA_024400545.1 Bacteroidales bacterium
ACCGGTAACGGTAGCGGGGTTGGTATTGACGGGAACGGTCACATCAACCACACCAGTGCGCCATACATGGATTTCCCAGTTGGTCTCAGCGCCCAGAGCAGTCCAAGCGAAGGTAGCAGCATCGCCGGTGATGTTGGAAGCGGTGAGGTTTTCGGGAGCGAAGCAGGGCAGGCTGTCGGTGATAAATGTGCCATAAGTCCAAGCGGAGTAGCCGTTTTCATCGGCCGAGCAATCCTGGCGTACACGGAAGGTGTAGGCGGTAGCGGGCAAGAGGCCGGTGAAGGTGTAGGTGTTGCCAGTAACGGCGGTCTCAGCGGGCCAGTCAGTTGCATCGTTAGCCTTGATGGCCACTTGGAAACTGTTGCTGCCAGTCCAAGCAATAGTAGCCGACTCGTAGTTGTGAGTCTCGCTCAAGATACGAGGAGCGGCGCAGCCCTCGGCGCAAGCATAAAGAATGATATCGCCAGTGTAAGAGCCAGTGTAGCCACCGCTCACGGTGTTGATATCGTATGCGCTGCCATCGTTATAAGCCCAACGAGACTTCACACCATTGGAGTTGTGTCCGGCAAACTCGGCATACATGCCATAGGAGCCATGACGACGATTAACAGAAACAAGGATGTTGCTGTGGCCATCCCAAGTAAATACGGTGTCGAAAGCATGTAAGAAAGTACCGGCTTCAGAGAAGCGGAAATCGCCATCGGTGATAACCTTCACAAAAGTAACATTGCTGTCGGGCAGGATGAAACCATTTTCGAGAGTAGAATCAGGCACATTGGCCAGATACACATCCATGTGGTTGAAGTAGTCGCCAGAAGTGCCCGATACCGAAGTGAATGCAAAAGCAGTGATATCGTCGGACAAACCATTCAAACGCTCGTGGTCGATAATGGTCTGAGTGTAGCCATAGTTATAGTAGCTGTAGCCCAGAGGAGCGTAGTTGGTGGTGGTAGTGGATTGAGTGCTATCGTAGTTGTAGATCTCAGTCACATTAGCGCACATGGCGGTGGTGAAAGGTGTCCAAACTGACCACATGGAGGAATCGGAAGCCGAGCAAACGCCCTGAACGCGGAATTCGTAAGCGGTCATAGCATCCAAACCGGTAATAGTGGCAGTAGCGCCAATGGTGGACTGTGCGGTAGCAGCAGTAGTGCCGGCCTGACGATACTCAACAACGTATTCCGAAGCATTGCCATTCCAGGTAAGGACGGCAACAGATTCGGTAACGGAAGCGGCAAGGCTGTCGGGACGGGAGCAAGACGAAGCAGCAGCAACTACAATGTCGTCGAGTTTCACACCATAGCCATAGCGATCCACGCCCTTGAAAGCAATCTGATAAATAGGAGCATTGGCCGAGTTGGGAAGGTTCACCAATTCCTCAGTCCAACTGGTGATATTGTTGGTGAATGACTGAATCTCGGTCCAAGTGCCGGTGAGGGAAGTACGATAATAGACATACAGCTCATCCTGGTCGGGAGTCCAAACGGCCTGAGTGTGCCAGTAGTTGAGCTGAGCACCGTTGTTCAGACTGGAGAAGTCGAAAGTGGGCAATACAAGCATGGTTTCGGAGCCAGAAGTGCTGTGAGTATAAGCAGCCACCTGACTACCGCTATGGGCACCAGAGGGGTTGCTAGAGGTGGTGGTAACAGTCCAAGAGTGGTTACCGCTCACAAAAATCTGATCGTAGCAGAGGCCAAGGCCACTTTCGAAATCCTCAACAAAGGGGAATGTGGCTACTGCTTCGCAAGGAGTGTTCACAACCACACCGTTCACATCGCTCAAGCCACTAGCGCAGTTGGTATAAACAAAGACATAGTAAGTGGTAGAAGATGCGAGACCAGTAAAAGAGTAGTTGGTAGAGCTGGTGGTATAGGTATCAGTAGCCAAAGCGGGATCGGAAGAAGTGCCGATCTTCACCACATAGCTACCCACGTTGTTGTCGTCGGTCCAGCTGAGGTCGAAACCGGTGGTGGTCAGGGTGTCAACAACAATGTTGGTCACCGAGTCGCAGGGATTGGGTACATACAGGGTGAAATCATCCATGAAGATGGTGTAGCTGCCAGAAGCCTTAGTGGCGCGCATTGCAATGCGGACATTGGAACCAGCATAGTTGAAACGATAAATCTCACGGCGATAGTCATAGATGTTGGAATAAGCACTGAGGTTGATAGTGTCGAGCACCACAAAGGCAGTGTCGTTCTCAATCACACCCATTTCAAGCACATCGGGCGAATAGGTGCCACCAGTAGCCATGTAAAATTCCAGTTCTAAGCCATCGATGCTTTCAAAAGCAGGCATTGCAAAAATCTCAGTCTGAGCGGTAGAGGACTCAACTTCGAAATAAACATTGCCATTACGAGCATTGTAAGAGTAGTTGTAGCAAGCGGGGAAAGTGCCTGCGCCGCTGTTACCAGTAACGGGAGCAGTCCAGCACAGAGGCACATCGCCAGTGGAAAGGCCTTCAAAGCCCTCAAAATAAGGCAGTGAAGCAACGCTCATAGTAGCGCAACCCGTGCGACCACTGATGTAGCTGAAGGGCACATCGCCAATGAGGCAGATGCTACCCACACGGAAATCATACATTGTGTTGGAAGCCAAGCCCGTGACGGTGGCAGTCTGCGTCGAAGTGGAGGCTGTAAAGACATTCCAAACGGTGTCGCTGGCCAGCTTGTACTCCACTGTCCACTCGTACTCGTTCATACCGGGCACCCAGTTGATGGTAATGCTGTTGCTATCGGTACCAGCAATACTAACGGCAGGAGCAACGCAGTTGGCATCGGCACAAGGAGCCATGAACATCACGTCGGGACGGTTGGGGGTAACGCTCAACGAAAGTGTGCCCAGGGGATTGTAGTTGGTTCCGTCGCTATAGGCCTGAACGGTCTTACCTGCATTGTTGGACGAACCTCTCCAATAAGTAGTTCCGCTCACATAGGAGCCAGTATTATCGTCGAAAGTAAGCAGAATGTTGGAGGTCATCGAAGGACGAATCCAAGGAGTATTGAAGCGGATTTCGTTCCAGCCGTCATGGAGAGTGAGCGAACCGCTAAATACGCGATTGGCGGTATCCATGGGTATAAAGGAGCTGCCGCTGGCAAAGGTATTCACCGAAGTGCTGTCGATATACACATCAACGTTGCGGGTAGCAGTGGGACCCGAATTACGGAAAATCTTAATACCAAAGATAGTGTCGGTGAGGGTAATCACTTCAGCACCGCCATAAATCGACTGGCTGATGGTATAATTATAATAGGTATTGAAGGGATGAGAGCTCAATGCAATGTTGTTATCGCCAACAGCGATTTCGCCTCCCACATAGCAGTTGGTGAGGAAATAGGTAGAAACCTCATTGCTCATGTCACCGCTCAAACAGTTGGCCACCACGCTTACGCGATAGTTGGTAGTCTGGTTCAGGTCGGTGATGGTGTAGGAACGAGCAGTGTCGTCAGCAGTGAAAGAATTGGATGCGCCAGTAAGCGTGTCGGTAACAATAATCGTGAAATCCTGAGCAGGAGTTGCATCGGAGTAATTCCAATGTACCACAGCCGAAGCACCAGCAATATCGCTAACAGTAACATCCCAGGGGTCGATACAGTTGGCCATATCGGAGCAGCTGATGTTCAGCACAAAGCCCTCGCCACCGTAAACGCTACTCTCAAAAGTAACGGTAAGGGGACCAGTGGTAGAGGTCACATTCACTGAGTCGTTGCTGGAGTTGTCCCAAGAGCCGAGCAGACGGCCACTGGTACCAACACCGTCGTAAATCTTTAACGAATTGGTATAATAGCTATAAGCGCCCACGATTGTGGCAACGCCCCTCAGACTAACAGCCTGACCATCGACATTGGGATAAAGCACAACGCGAGAAGTCTGGTAGGCAGAGAAATCGCCAGTCAGACCGCCGTCGTCAACCAGTGTACCGCCACAGTTGCGTACGGTATCAGTGCCATTGGCAGTCATCACAATCAGATTGGGACGAGCAGTGATGGGACCCACCCAATAGCTATAAGCGCCACCGCAATCGGTGCGCAGGTAAAAATCGTAGGTAATAGTGTCGCTGAGTCCAGTCACAGTAACAGAGTCGGAATAGAAATCCACCACATTCGTTGCAGTGTCAACATCCATACCCTGAGCGCCGTAAGCAATCTGCCAAGCATAGCCCACGCTATCGGTCCAAGAGAAGGTCATCTCCTCCGATGCGGTACCAGTGACAACAAAGTTAGTGGGCAGAGAGCAGTCGAGCACCTCGCGCAGAGTCACGTCGTCCAGATAAATATCGGCATAACCACCGGCCAGTTTGCGGAAAACAATGTAGCCCTCGCCAGTGTAGTCGATATTGGCAAACGAAACCAGATGTTCTTCCCAATCGGGGCCAACGGTAATGGTGTCAACCATCACGGCGTTGCTCACAGAATCAAGGCTGCTCACATAACCTACAGCCAGGTAAGCATCGTAATAAGTACTGCTCTTACGCACCCAGAACTTGGTTTCCAACTCGTTCACAGCGCGATAGAGGAAAGGTGTGGCAACGGAGATATTTTGCGAATAATTATAGAACTCTATGCCATAGCCGCCACCCATGCGATTAGCCTCTGAAGCCATCAAGGGGTAGTTGCCGCTCGTCTCGGATCTAGCCCAGCAGCTGGGGAAATTGCTACCATAGCTATTGAAATCCTCATACATGGGATAAGTGGTCATACCGCAAGCAGTGCGGAAAGAGAAAGCAACAGCCTCGCTGGTGTCGGAACCCGAGCAGGTGTTGTACAGATAGCCAGAGTAATTGGTGTTGGCGGTGAGGCCGTAGAAAGTGTAGTTGTTAGAATAAGTGTAGTGCCATGTGCTGTCGTTGTTCAAGTACAGCATATAACCTGCCGAAACCGAAGCGTCGGTCCAAGTGAGGTCGGCCGAGCTAGAATCGGCAGTCACACTCACATTGCTAGGCATGTAGGCACAAGTAGGCGCATTGGCGATGGTCATATCGTCGATAAACACCGTGTACTGGCCGCCCAACTTAGTGGCGCGGAAAGCAATGCGAGTGCCATAGCCAGCATAGTCCACAAAGTACATACGGTAGTGTGTGTACGTGTTCCATGAGTTCACCGTGGTGAAGTTCATCGTATCCACGGGCACAAAAGTAGTGTCTTCCATCACACCAATCTCAATCATAGCAGGCGCATAGCTCGAGTTGATGCAATAATAGAAGTCAAGCATCAGGTTGCTGACGTTGGCAAATTCGCAAGTAGCGACCAATTCGGTTTGCGAGGTGGACGATTCCAACTCAAAATAGTAGCTACCGTTGCGGGCATTGCCAGGATACAAGTAGCAGCAAGGGAACGTACCCGACCCACTAGTGCCAGTCTGGTAGTTCACCCAACCTGTCGGCAACCCAGGGGTGCCCGTCGGGGATTCGAAATCCTCGAAGTATGGTACAGAATGGTATTCCTGTGCCATAAGTGCCAATGGCAGCATCAGTGCCACCAGCATCAACAATTTGGTAAATTGTCTTCTCATTGTGCGTTTTTTTAGTTTAAAATATTATATTAATTACAAGTATTTTACTATAACCCAATCCCTTGCAACCCATGGATTGCAAGGAAACAATTTGCAAAGATACAAAAAATAATCAATTAGCAAGAAATCTAACTTAAAAAGCATTTCCAAAAGTCATCCAATCGCAACAGCAAAATAGTCCAAAACAAAAGTAAGCCACTATGAATTAATAAAATCAGCAAAAGAACGAACGTTAAAAAAAAGTAAAAAGAGCCGAAAAAAGTTGACATGCAAAAAAAAATCGTACTTTTGCAAAAACAACAATAAACAAACGCACTCCTAAGTATATGATATTCTACTTTTCCGGACTGGGCAACAGCAAATACATAGCCGAAAAAATTGCAGAAGATGGCGAACGCCTATTCTTCATACCCGATGTTGAAAACATGGGAATTTACAAATACAAACTCAGTAGCGGCGAACGACTAGGATTTGTGTTTCCGGTGTATTGTTGGCAAGAGCCCAAACTGGTGGCCGATTTTGTGAAGAAGTTACAACTCGAGGGCCATCCGGGCTACACTTTTATGGTGTGCACCTGTGGCGACGACTGCGGGTACACGGAGCGCACCTTCCGTCGCACCCTAAGCAAAATCGGGCTGGAACTCGACGCCGCCCTTGCCGTGCAAATGCCCAACACCTACGTAAACCTCCCCGGCATGGACGTTGATCCGATTGAGCTAGCTAACAAAAAGTTGGCCAATGCAGAAAAACGGATTGCAGAATTGCGAACCATTCTGGGGAAACGCGAACATGTGTCGCAAATGATTATCACCGGATCCCCATTCCTGAAGACCTACATCATCAAACCGATCTTCTACGCCATATTGGTGAACGACAAGCGATTCCGAGTCAACAATTCGTGTGTTGGGTGCGGCATCTGCGCCGATAGCTGCGCTTTCAACAACATAAGTTTCAACAACGGTAAACCCCAATGGCAAGGTCACTGCACCACCTGCATGTCTTGCTACCACCACTGCCCTCAGCATGCTATCCATTTTGGCAAGGCAACCAAAGACAAAGGCCAATACTATTTTTCGAAGTAAGCAGCAAAAATTAACGGAAATATCTAAAATTAAATTACTGATAATAAAATAAATATTCAAAATTTCCGTTATTACAATATATATAATCTTTGGTGCGAAGCGGCCAAACTAGACTCTCCGCCGAGCACCCACAAAAAAGTTGAATTTTTAGAGCCCACTTGTTGTAATCTTTGATAAAAACAACAACCTCGAATGAAACAAAGCACACTTACAACAAGCACCATCAATGAACAAAACCAAGACTGCATAGAAAATCAATAACCCATCGTGATGCAAGACCCATTTGAAGAATATCTGAGACAAGGCGAACCCGACAGCGCCAAACGCGCCGAATTATGGCAAGTGGCTATTGGATTGCAAGCCGTGGATGGACTCAAACCATCACACTACCTCATCGAGACAGCGCAAAAACACATTGCCTGCGAATACACAATTGATGAGGTGGAAAGCCGCATCAGTGCCTATTACAAATCGGCTGAAAGCCGCAAAGAAGTAGAAGGCACCGACGAGGCCGACATCGTAGCATCGCGCATCACAAGACTACTCTCCGAAAAAAAATTCACCTTTGCCCCCGCCATGCTCTCCTCAATCCACCGCCAACTTTTTGGCGGCGTGCTGACCAGGGCTGGCAAATACCGCCAATTCAACATCACAAAAAAAGAATGGGTGCTTGATGGCGACACCGTACTTTACGCGCCATGTGACATGCTATCGGCAACTCTCAACTACGACTTCTCACAAGAAAAAGCATTCTCCTACAAAGGCCTATCAACCCAAGAAGCCATCGCCCACATTGCCACATTCATTAGCGGAATATGGCAGATACACCCCTTTGCCGAGGGCAATACTCGCACTACGGCAGTATTCACCATAAAATACTTACAATCACTTGGCTACAATGTAAACAACGACCCATTCAAACAACACTCCTGGTATTTTCGCAATGCACTGGTGAGAGCCAACTACCGCAACATAACCAAAGACATAGAGCGCACAACCGAATACCTCGAACGATTCTTCCGCAATCTACTGCTTGGCGAACACAACGAACTGAAAAATAGATACCTTCACATAAGATGGAACTCTAATGATGAAAACAACTCCGTTGTACAAGAAAGCTACGCACCTTTTAACCGCACTAAACGTTCGGTAGAAAACATCAAAAACACGGAAAAAAGTTCGGTAGAAACCACCAAGAGTTCGGTAGAAACCACCAAGAGTTCGGTAGAAATCGAGAAAAGTTCGGTAGAAATCGTCCGATTGATGACCGAAAACCCCAAAATAACGGCGGCACAAATAGCCGAACGGCTTGGCATAACCACGAGGGCGGTAGAAAAGCAAATTGCCAAACTGCGCACAAAAGAGATAATCAAGCGAGTAGGGTCCAACAAAGGTGGCCACTGGGAAATAATTGAAAAGACATGATAATTATCACTCGGGCATACTCATTGGTTCGGTCCAATACGATCTATATTTATTCATCCAAAGCTTTTCAATAATCCTAAACGGCTTCAATTCCGGCCCAAATACCCACAGCCATCGCCTATAGTTCGGTCATTCTACGGTTATCCTGCGGGGATGCTACGCTCTATGGGGGCGAACAATATCCGTAGCATCACCGTAGAATGAGCGATACATCTTAGGGAGTGCTGCAAAACCCTAAGTTCCGCGAAAAAAACTGCAATATTCCGAAAAATTTCGTATCTTTGCATGTTCAAATCCTTGCGCTCGAGAAGGCGCAAGATACTGATATTGCGAAATATTCATTTGAAAATAGAAATAATATATATTAATTACTCATGAGTTACAAAGAGTACAAACAGCTTAACATGACCCAGATTGGCGAAGAAATCCGCAAATACTGGGAGGAGAACGAAACTTTTGAGAAAGGTCAGAAACTGGCCGAAGGTCATCCATCTTTCGTGTTTTACGACGGTCCCCCGTCAGCAAACGGAAAACCCGGCATCCACCACGTGATGGCTCGCACCATTAAAGACGCATTCTGCCGCTACAAAGCGCAGAAAGGTTTCCGCGTGGACCGCAAGGCCGGTTGGGACACCCACGGTTTGCCCGTAGAACTTGGCGTAGAGAAGAAACTGGGCATCACCAAAGAGGACATTGGCAAAAAAATTAGCGTTGACGAATACAACCAAGCTTGCCGCAACGAAGTGCTACAGTACAAAGACCTGTGGGACGAACTGACCAAGCAGATGGGCTACTGGGTGGACTTGGAACACCCCTACATCACTTTTGAGAACGAATACATTGAGACCCTCTGGTTCCTGCTCAAGAAACTGTACGAAAAAGGGTTGCTTTATAAGGGCTACACCATCCAGCCTTTCAGCCCCGCAGCAGGCACAGGTCTCAGCAGCCACGAGCTTAACCTGCCCGGCTGCTATAAAGACGTTAAAGACACCACTTGCGTGGCCCTCTTCAAACTGAAGGGACAGACCCAGGCTTTTGGCGCTGCCAATGCCGATTTGGCCAACGCTTATGCCATCGCATGGACCACAACTCCTTGGACCCTGCCTTCGAACACCGCCCTCTGCGTGGGCCCGGCTATCGACTACGTATTGCTCGACACCACCCACCCCTACAGCGGCGAACCTTGCCGTATCGTAATGGCCAAGCCTTTGATGGGCAATTTCTTCACCGAGGGCGAAGTGGAAGAGAAATCGAAACTGCTGCACTGCACCGTACTGGGCGAATGCAAGGGTAAGGACCTGGAAGGCATTGCTTACGAGCAGCTCATTCCCTGGGTGAAGCCCACCGTGGTGAACGCTGCCGAGCAAACCCACCGCACCGCCGAGGAAGGCGAGGCTTTCCGCATCATTCTGGGCGACTATGTGACCACCGAGGACGGTACAGGTATTGTGCATATCGCACCCACCTTTGGCGCCGACGATGCCAAAGTGGCCAAGAAAGGCGGCATAGGCGACCTGCTGGTGTATGACCGCGATGGAAAACAAGCACCTATGGTAGATCGCACCGGTAAATTCTGGAAAGTGGAAGACCTCAACGAGGCCTGGGCCAAAGAGAATGTGGATCTGGAACTCTACAGCCAGTATGCCGGCAAATATGTGAAGAACGCTTTTGACGCCACCAAGACCGACAAGGACATGAGCCTTGATGTGGAAATAGTGGTGATGCTGAAAGAGCAGGGAAAACTGTTCAAGAGCGAGAAACACACCCACAACTACCCCCACTGCTGGCGTACCGATAAGCCCGTACTATACTATCCCTTAGACAGCTGGTTTATCCGCACCACTGCTCTGCGCGACCGCATGATTGAACTTAACAAGACCATCAACTGGAAACCCGAAGCCACCGGCACAGGCCGCTTTGGCAACTGGCTGGAAAATATCGTGGACTGGAATTTGAGCCGCAGCCGCTATTGGGGCACCCCCCTGCCCATCTGGCGCACCGAAGATGGAAAAGAAGAGATCTGCATTGGCAGCGTGGAAGAACTGAGAGCAGAGATTGAGAAGAGTATTGCCGCCGGCTTTATGACCGAGAATCCCTATAAGAGCGACGATTACAAAGCCTTCGACCTGCACCGCCCGTATATCGACGGCGTGATCCTGGTGTCGCCCACCGGCCGCAAAATGATGAGAGAAACCGACCTCATCGACGTATGGTTCGACAGCGGCGCAATGCCCTACGCCCAAATCCACTACATGGGAGAAGAGCTGAAGGACAACCAATTCCCCGCCGACTTCATTGCTGAGGGCGTTGACCAAACCCGTGGTTGGTTCTACACACTTCATGCCTTGGGCACCATGCTCTTTGACGGAGTGGCATTCAAAAACGTGATCAGCAACGGCTTGGTGCTGGACAAGAACGGCAACAAGATGTCGAAACGCCTGGGCAACGGTGTGGATCCCTTTGAGACTTTGGCCAAAGAAGGTCCTGACGCCACCCGCTGGTACATGATCACCAACAGCCAGCCCTGGGATAACCTGAAATTCGACATCGAAGGTGTGGATGAGGTGCGCCGCAAACTCTTTGGCACGCTGTACAACACCTATAGCTTCTTCGCCCTCTATGCCAATATCGATGGTTTTGAATATAAGGAGGCAGACCTTAAGATTGAGGACCGTCCCGAAATCGACCGCTGGATTCTCAGCGAACTGAACACCTTAGTGAAGAACGTGGACGAGGCATTTGGCGACTACGAGCCCACCAAAGCCGGTCGCGCCATCCAAGAGTTTGTGGATGCAAACTTGAGCAACTGGTATGTGCGTTTGTGCCGTCGCCGTTTCTGGAAGGGCGAGATGACTGCCGACAAGGTTTCGGCCTACCAAACCCTCTACACCTGCCTGGAAACACTGGCACAGCTGATGTCGCCCATCGCTCCTTTCTTCAGCGAGCGCATGTTCCTCGACCTCAACAGCGTGACTCATCGTCACAATGCTGAGAGCGTGCACCACGTGGCATTCCCCCAAGTGCATGAAGAGATGATTGACAAGGCACTGGAAGAACGTATGGAATTGGCACAGCAGATCTGCTCCATGGGCCTCTCGCTGCGCAAGAAGAGCAATCTGCGCGTGCGCCAGCCTTTGGCCAAGATTATGCTGCCCGTGCAGAACGAGAACTTCCGCCTCCAGGTGGAGCGTGTGCAGCACCTTATCTGCTCTGAGCTAAACATCAAGGGCATTGAGTTCCTGGCTCCCGACAACGACATCCTGGTAAAGCGCATCAAACCCAACTTCAAGACCCTCGGTCCTCGCTATGGCAAAATCATGAAGGCTATCAGCGCCCAAATTCAGGAATTCTCACAGCAGCAGATCAATGCACTGGAAGCCGCAGGCAAATGCGACCTGACGGTGGAAGGCCAGCCTGTGGAAATCCTGATTACCGACGTGGAGATTGCCACCCAAGACATTGCCGGATGGGTGGTGGCCAACGAAGGCAGCCTCACTGTGGCGCTGGATATTACCGTTACCGACGAACTGAAGGCCGAAGGTATCGCCCGCGAGTTGGTAAACCGCATCCAGGGTATCCGCAAAGAAGGATTTGAAGTTACCGACCGTATCCGTGTGGACCTGCTCCACGGCGAATGGGACGAGGCTGTGAACCTGCACAAAGAGTACATCTGCAACGAGGTGCTCTGCACCGAACTTAACCTTGTTGACGCTATCAACGATGATGCCAAGCAAACCATCGAAATTATCGAAGGCATGCCCACCAGCATCTTGGTAAGAAAATAAGTATCCCAAACAGAAACAGACATGATAGAGAAAATCAAGTCTTTGGCTAGCAACAACGCCTCTACTGTAATCGAGTGGAGGCGTTGGCTGCACCAACATCCCGACCTTAGCCAGCAAGAATTTGGCACAATGAACTATGTGGCCGAACGTCTGCGCGAAATGGGGTTGGAGCCTAAAGTGGGCATAGGCAAAACTGGCGTAATGGCCATGATACGTGGCGGCAAGAACCCCGACGCCTATTGCGTGGGGCTAAGAGCCGACTACGATGCCTTGCCACTAACCGAATGCACCGGACTGCCGTTTGCATCGGAGAAACCTGGCGTGATGCACGCCTGCGGACATGACATGCACACCAGCTCGCTGCTGGGGGCCGCACAGATACTTTGCCAGCTAAAAGAAGAGATGGAAGGCTCGGTGATGCTGGTATTCGAACCCTCGGAAGAGATGTACCCCGGCGGTGCCCGCATGATGATGGACGACGGTTTGTTCGACGACGTGACGCCCAACGAGATGTACTCCTTTCACTGCCTGCCAGAGATGGACTACGGCAACGTGGGTATGAAGAAAGGTAGATACATGGCCTCGACCGACGAACTTTACTGGACCGTGAAAGGTCGTGGCGGCCATGGGGCCACCCCAAACATGAGCGTTGACCCCATTCTGATAGCCAGCCACATCGTGGTGGCGCTACAACAGATTGTGAGTCGCAATGCCGCGCCTATGATGCCCACGGTGCTCAGTTTCGGCAAGATTATTGGCGAAGGACGCACCAACATTATCCCCGACGAGGTGAAGATGGAAGGCATCATTCGCACTTTCGATCCTGAATGGCGCTTACAATGTCACGAAAAGATTCGCAAGATCAGCTGCGGCATTGCCGAGAGCATGGGTGGTGAATGCGACCTATTTATAGACTACGGCTACTTGCCCGTAATCAACAACGACGACTGCACACAACATGTGCACGACAACGCCGTAGATTACTTGGGCGAGGAGCACGTGAACTGGCTGGATTTGAGAATGACGGCTGAGGATTTTGCATTCTTTGCCGACAAGATTCCGTCGTGTTATTTCCGTATCGGAATCCACGAACCCGGCACTCCCTTTGCCAACCTGCACCGTCCTAACCTAATTGTGGACGAGCGCAGTATAGAACTGGCCAGCGGCCTGGTGGCCTACAATGCCATGCAGGCATTGAAGATGAAATTTTTTGAGAACAAATAATACAAGTGAATGGCAAAAAACGCTATTGATAGTACCAAAGAATTAGAAACAAAAAAAATAAGCGCATTGTTGTGGGCTTACGCCCTGCCTGCAGTGATGAGTCAGATCATTGCCTCGGTATATAGCATTGTAGATCGTATGTTTTTGGGGCAGTGCGTGGGTTATCTGGCCTTGGCCGGACTGGCCATCACCATGCCCATAATGAACATCATTCATGCCTTTGGCTCACTGGTGGGCGCCGGTTCGTCGGCACGCATGAGCATTGTGCTGGGGCGCAAAGACGAGCATTGGGCCGAGAAGATTTTGGGCAACAGCATGTTGCTTACATTCTTCTTCGGATTCCTCTTTGTGGCTGGAGGCTACCTGTTTATGAACCCCATATTGGAGGCCTTCGGCGCCTCGTCCGAAACTATCAGTTTTGCTCGCGAATATATGTATATCGTGCTACCTGGTATGTTCCTGACCACACTGACATTCAACTTAACTGGTTTGATAAGAGCCTCGGGCTACCCCAATAAAGCCATGTGGATTATGTGCAGCGGTGCAGTGCTCAACATTGCTCTCGACGCTTTGTTTATCTACAAGTTGCGCTGGGGCATAGCCGGTGCGGCTTGGGCCACAACGGCATCGATGGCGTTCTCGTCGGTGCTGGCAGTATGGCATTTTGTACGCAAATCGTCGTTTATCCGCTTCAAACGTCACGCCTGGGCCCCCAAGATGTATATCTTCCGCAACATTCTGGCCATCGGCATCTCTCCTTTCTCGATGAATGTAGGTGCGTTTATCGTGGTGGCATTGCTCAATCACCAGCTCATTCATTTTGGTGGCGACCTAGCCGTGAGTGCCTACGGTGTAGTAAACTCGGTGTGTGGCTTGGTAGTGATGCTTTTCCTAGGCTTGTGCCAAGGCATGCAACCTATCGCCGGATACAACTACGGAGCCGGCAAAAATGAGCGCTTGCGCGAAGTTTATCTGCTCACCATGAAGGTTTGTGTGGGCGTAGGCATTGTAGGCGCACTACTTACCTGCCTTTTCCCCCGCCCCATGATTCGCTGTTTTGCATCAGACGAGCCCTTGATTGCCATGGGCATCCCGGCACTGCGATATCTCACTGTTTTTATGCCCTTTATCGCATACACAATTGTCAACTCACAATTCTTCCAGTCCATCGACAAGCCTTGGATTGCCATTGTCACCTCTCTGTCGCGCCAAGTGTTGTTCCTGATCCCCCTCATCTACATTGTTCCCAATATCTTCACTCATTTTGGAGGAGAAGGGCTAACAGGAGTATGGGCAGCTTGCACCGTGAGCGACATCATGGGCGCCATGCTCTCCACAGGACTGCTACTCGGACAGCTGAAAGTGTTCAAACCCGGATATGTGGCCCCAACACGCAAACCCCGTAAAGAACGCGGTCCCAAAGAAAAGAATAATTAAATGAATACATAATATATTAATATGAAAAAAGCAATCATCCTTATTTCCCTCATGGCTATGGCCTTTGCCACCATGGCCCAGAATTCGAAAAAAGTATTATTTATCGGCAACAGCTACACCGATGTGAACAACCTGCCACAACTTGTGAAAGACGCAAGCGAAAGTGCAGGCGAACGCCTGACCTTTGGCAGCAACACTCCCGGTGGCTGCACTTTTGCACAGCACTGCTTGAACCAGTCTATGGACCTCATCCGCCAAGGAGGTTGGGATGTAGTGGTGCTGCAAGAGCAGAGCCAATACCCCTCTTTTCCGCAAGGACAAGTGGAGCAAGAGGTATTTCCTTTTGCCACTCAGCTGGTAGATGCCGTATATGCCAACAACCCCGAAGGTGAGGCTATGTTTTACATGACTTGGGGCCGCAAGAACGGCGACGAAAGAAATGCTATATACTTCCCCGTGCTGGGCACCTACGAAGGTATGGACAGCATGCTGTACGAACGCTATATGTACATGGCTCGCACAAATGATGCCTCGGTTTGCCCCGTTGGCCGCGTGTGGCGTTATTTGCGCAACAACAACCCTGAAATCGAACTCTATCAGAGCGACGACAGCCACCCCACTATGGCAGGCAGCTATGCAGCAGCTTGCTCGTTCTTTACCATGATATATCATCGCACTCCTACGGATATCGTGTTCCGTGCCGACCTGAACGAAACCGATGCCACCACTATTCGCGAAGCTGTAAAAAACGTGGTTTATAACAACCTCAGCTTCTGGCTGCGCCAAAATGGTGCCTCGGACACCACTCAGACCGATACTACCCAGACCGACACCACACAGGTGGACACAACAGTTGTTAACATTCCCACCATGCGCCAACTTACCTGCAGCGTGTACCCCAATCCTGCTCAGAGCCAGGTGGTAATAAGCCTGAGCGACAACAACGCCCAAGGTCAGGCTGTGCTTTTCGATCCCCGCGGACAGGCAGTGCGCCAATTTGCCATTAACGGCAACAATCACACTCTCTCGCTCACAGGTTTGGCAGCTGGCATTTACACCCTTACCATCACTACTGCCGAAGGTAGGGGCATTGGTCGAATTGTAGTACAATAACAACACATTTATCGTGAGGAAAACATTATTGCTCATAGTATTAACGATGGCCTTTGTGTCGGCAATGGCTCAAAGGCCGTCTTCCACTGGCGGTGCCGCAGCTCCCAGCCTGCAACGCCCCAAAGTTGGCGTTGCCCTGAGCGGTGGCGGCGCAAAAGGTGCTTCGCACATCGGAGTGCTGAAATATCTTGAAGAGATAGGCATACCTGTGGACTATATTACCGGCACTAGCATGGGTTCAATCATTGGCGGTCTTTACAGTTTGGGATATACGCCCGACGAAATGGCTCGCCTAATTGCCGATATGGATTGGTCTATCTACATGAGCAACAATGTCAACCGCCAGTACCAGTCATCACTGCAGCGCGAGCAGAACAGCCGATATGCGCTGTCGTTCCCCTTTGGGTCCGACTCGGCAGCTTTCGATGCCGAGAAACTCCTTTCATCGCTTCCCGGTGGCGTGATCAACGGCAACAGCCTTGTAAATCTTTTCAACAGGCTCAGCGTGGGTTACAACGATTCGGTAAACTTCGACTCACTCCCCATACCTTTTGCCTGTGTGGCCACGGATATCTTGAGTGGTGACTCGGTGATATTGCGCAGTGGCAATTTTGCCCAAGCCATACGCTCCAGCATGGCTATACCGGGAGTATTCACTCCTGTGCATCACAATGGCAAACTTTTGGCCGACGGAGGGCTAGTGAATAACTTTCCAGTAGATGTATGCCTGCGCCTAGGCGCCGACCTCGTAATTGGTATTGAGTTGGCCGACGAGATGGTCACCAATGCCAAAGACCTAATGTCGCTGCCAGCGCAACTGTCGCAATATTTAAGCATCGCCGTGCGCGGCAACCGCACTGCCCAACGCGAATTGTGCGATGTTTATATGCACCCCGACATGACTAGCTACAACATGCTTAGTTTCACACATGATGCTATCGACTCACTGGTGAAACGCGGTTACGAATGTGCCAAAGCCCACCACGATGAACTGATGGCCTTGAAGTCGAGATTAGAGAAGTATGGGTCGTGCGAAAAACAGCTGCAAGCACCACGGGCCAAATACATCACCGCCCTCGACACCTTTGTGCTAGCCCACATTGAATATAACGGGGTTACGCCGGAGGAGCAACAATGGCTGAAGCACAAAAGCGGACTGGAGACCGGACGCCCCACTACGATAGCCGACATAGAAAAGGCGGTGGCTATATTGAACGGGTCGGGTTTCTTTTCGTCAATCACCTATCAACTTTCAGAAACCGAAGAGGAGTATTGGCTCACCCACATGGTTTTCTCCGAAGCACTCGGCCTGGAAAGTTACCGACTGATAATCAACCTTTGCCCCGCAGTGCCTCACAAAATGGCTCTCGGATTTCGATTCGACTCGGAAGAGAGCGCATCATTACTGCTGCACTTCGGACTCAACGAAAACAAACTCTCGGGGCACAAAGGTACCTTTGAGACCAATCTCAACTATAATTTCCGTCTCAATGCCACCTATTCGTACTGCGGCTTGGGCATAGGCGATATCAATGTGGGCTACCGCTACCACAACAGCACTTTCAATTCGCGCACATTCGATGCCACCTCACCTATCTCACGCGTAATCAACCACCACAACATCAGCGTCCATGTTTCGGAGTTCCATTTGCGAGACTTCCGCTTCGCCCTCGGTTTGGAGCAAGACATCTATTCCAACCGCTCGGCAATATCTTTTTCCGACCTGTTTTACAACGGCATACTGAATTTTGGCCATACAACCAACACATTCGGTCCTTTCCTGCGCGGACGCTACGACAATCTGGACGACTCTTATTTCGCCACACAAGGGTCGCGAATCACATTTACCACCGGATGGCATAAAGAAAACCGCATTTTCTTCAACACCCATCGCGACTCTGGATTTTTCGATGCCGCTTTCGCATTCCAGACCCACCTCACTCCCACCCCTCGCGTCACCATCATCCCCCAGATCAACACACGTTTTGTAGTGGGCAAAAATCCGCACTGGTACAACAATGTGATTGGCGGAGTCACAGCTGGCAGATACCTAGACCACCAGATGCCTTTCATCGGATTGGTGAACATTACCTATGTCGATGACCTGGCAGCCATATTCCGATTAGACATGCGCCTGCAACTAGCCGAACGCCTATACCTATTCGGCATGGCCAATTACCTTATTTCTACCGACGAATACAAACCCCAAAACTACCATCAGCTTTTGGGGTGCGGATTGCGTTTGTCGTATAAGTCGGTGCTGGGACCTATCTCGTTGGATGTACAATGGAACACCCTCACAAAGCACGTAGGCCTATTCTTCAACCTCGGACACCAATTCTAAACCATGCAGATATACAACACCTTCGGCCTGGAGGCCACCGCTAACCAATACGTTGAGTTTTCGTCAGAAAAAGAGCTTTGCCACTTTCTCGATCAAGGCATCAACCAGCCCTACCTCGTGGTGGGAGGCGGAAGCAACTTGGTGTTCACACGCCACTATCCCGGCGTGGTGATGCGCATGGCCAACAAAGGCATCTCCATTCAATCGCACCCGCAAACACCCAACACCGTGTTGGTTACGGCCACAGCGGGCGAGGTTTGGGACGAATTTGTACGTTATTGCATCCTCCACCAATGCTATGGAGCCGAAAACCTAGTGGCCATACCGGGCTGTGTGGGTGCTGCGCCCGTGCAAAATGTAGGTGCCTACGGAGTGGAAGCCAAAGACATAATCCACGAAGTACGGGCCATTCATATTGCCACAGCGCAGCCACGCATCTTCAAAGCTCAAGAATGTCAGTTCGGCTATAGGAGCAGCATTTTCAAAACCCAGCTCAGCGGACAATATATCATCACCTCGGTCACTTTTTCCCTTAGCACACAATTCACTCCGCAGGTGGAGTATCAGGCGCTGCGCGACGCCCTCACCAACCAAGGCATCAGCCATCCCACACCCACACAACTTGCCGATACCATCACCCAAGTACGTTGGAGCAAACTGCCACGCCCCGAAGAGATGGGCTCGGCCGGCAGTTTTTTTAAAAACCCCGAAGTCAGCACGGCAGAATATGAAGCACTCAAGGAACGGTACCCCGACCTAGTGGCATTCCCGCTACCCAATGGCTACAAACTCTCGGCAGGATGGCTCATACAACAAGCCGGATGGAAAGGTCGCAGCCTGGGACGCTGCGGCGTGTACGCCAAACAGGCACTGGTGCTGGTCAATCATGGGCAATGCACTGGCAGCGAAGTGTTGGCATTAGCCGACGCTATCACCTCCGACGTAAAAAAACTCTTTGGCGTAAGCCTACAAAAAGAAGCAATAATAATCTAATATTACATAACAATTCATCATGCAGAACAACGATCATAAAATATTTTGGAACTGGTTTCAGTCTAACTGTGAACAGCTTACCATGCTCAACGACCTTACCGAGGCCGAATCGCAACGTCTCTTAGACGAGATGCAACATCAGCTGGACCAATACTGCGAAGGCCTCACCTTTGAAATTGGCGATCAAACCAACAACGGCCGCACTCTAACCATCAGCGCAGAAGGCGATTTTGACCTTTTCCGCTACGTGGTGGATCTGTGCGACAATGCTCCCGACATCGACTGGTGGGAGTTTGTTCCTTTCAAACAGCCTAAAGGCAAAGCCTTGAAGGTCACTTTTGACAAATACCGCTTCGACACGGCCCAAATGGCCTTTATGCAGCTTGAATGCGAAGAAGAGCCTGATATTATCGGACTGCGTGTGGCACTGCCCGGCCTCCCCGCCAACTACAAGCCCCAGCCCGATGACCCCAACGACGACGACCGACTGGTAGGCGTATATGTGACTTTGGAAGCCCTCATTGGCGAATTCGACTGCACTACCCTCATTGGCTATCTGGAACTGGCACCCATGCCCGAAGAGCCGTTCAAGGCCGGATACCGTCCGCTCGACGACCTGCCCGAATTTGTTGAATGGTTCAAACGTTCCCGCAACCGCGAATAGGCCCGGGCACTCAAAACGACACAACCGCACAGACAAGCAATCAATGCAAACAACAGCACTGCTGCATTAGCGAGAAAACAAAAAAAAACACTGCTGAACGATTTTTTTCCATTAATTGTAAAAAAAGTCGTATCTTTGCAAACGATTTTTGTTTGTAGAATTTATATAAACACTATATAATGAGTAAAGTAGATGTTCTTTTAGGTCTCCAGTGGGGAGACGAAGGCAAAGGCAAAATCGTAGATGTACTCACTCCCGAGTACGATGTTATCGCTCGTTTCCAGGGCGGTCCCAATGCAGGCCACACCCTCGAATTCAACGGCATCAAACACGTTCTCCATATCATCCCTTCCGGTATCTTTCACGAGAGCAAAATCAACGTTATCGGTAATGGTGTTCTCATCGAGCCCAACATCTTCCAGCAAGAAGTCAACGCTCTGATGGAGAAAAACTGCGATGCTACCAAGAACCTCTATATCTCCAAGAAGGCTCACCTCATCCTGCCCTCTCACCGTATGCTCGACGCAGCCAACGAACATGCCAAAGGCAACGCCAAAATCGGATCCACGCTCAAAGGCATCGGTCCCGCTTATACCGATAAGATTGCCCGCAGCGGTTTGCGCGTAGGCGATGTACTAGAAGCCGACTTTCGCGAACGTTACGAGTTGTTGAAATGCCAGCATCTCCAAACGGCTCACACCTTGAAGTTCGACCTCGACTCTTTCCGTATTGACAATATGACCCTCGATCAGTACGAAGAGAAATGGCTGGCTTCGCTTGAAACACTGAAAAAGTTCAAGCTCATCAATAGCGAGTACTTCATCAACCAGTGCCTTGAAGAAGGCAAAAAAGTGCTGGCCGAAGGTGCACAGGGCTCCATGCTCGACATCGACTTTGGTTCCTATCCCTTTGTCACCTCATCTAGCACCATCACTGCTGGTGTATGCTCCGGTTTGGGCGTAGCCCCCTCCAAAATTGGTCGCGTGATGGGTATCAGCAAAGCTTACTGCACCCGCGTCGGCGCAGGCCCCTTCCCCACCGAACTGTTCGACACCACCGGTGAGCGCCTCTGCCAGCTTGGTCACGAATTTGGAGCCACCACCGGTCGCGCCCGTCGTTGTGGCTGGATTGATATTCCCGCACTTCGCTATGCTTGTATGCTCAATGGCGTTACCGATATCTTCGTCACCAAACCTGACGTGATGAACGATTTTGACGAAATCATGATGTGCACAGCCTATGAAATTGAGGGCAAGTGCACCAATGAGATTCCCTTCGAGTACAACACAGTAGAAATCAAACCCCAGCTCACCGCATATCCTGGTTGGAAACAAGACCTCACCGGCATCACCGAATACAACAAGCTACCCGAAAACCTGCGCAACTACATTGCAGCATTGGAAGAGCACACCGGCGTCCGTGTACACGCTGTTTCCATCAGTCCCGACCGCAAAGACGTACTTTTTAAATAGCCTTGTGCAAGAAAAAGACAAAAAAAAGTACCAAAACACACAATAAAAAAAGAACATATTCGTTTTGTTTGGCGAAATAAAGAATACGACAATGAAAAAGATAGCCCTTTTCCTCCTTCTTGCACTGCCATTGTTCACCATGGCTCAGACCAAGATCAAAGAGACCGAAGTACCCAAATCGGTACTTATAGCCTTGGAAAAGAAGTACGACTCCTACAAAGTTAAAACATGGTATAAGTCGCCTGGCCAATACACTGCCCAGTTCTCTACCGACGGACAGAACGGCTATGCCTACTTCACCCACAACGGCGATTGGCAATATAGCTCTTTCCCTGTGAAAGCAGAAAATTGCCCCACCGCAATGAACACCTACTTCACTTCTTCATATCCTGGCTATCGTATTGCCTCTATCGACTATATCGAGCAGATGGACGGCGATGTTTACTACCGTATGATGATTGTTAAGACTGGTGTGGGTTACACTCCTCGCGAGCTAATCTTCGACACCCACGGTCGCCTGCAAAAGAGCAACGCACCCGACCCCGATGCCGTAAAGCGCGAGTTCTACACCCTCAACAACCCCGACCAGGAGGATATCTCCGACGAGCACCTCAAAAACCTCAAGAGCCACAAGGGTGGCAAACGCCCCGCCGCAGTAGAGGATGTGCCCGAAATGATCAACATCGACACCACTACAGCTATTGTTGAGCACTTCAAGAAGATTTGCCCCGCATCCAAGGTTGTAGAAGGTCCTGAATGGGTCAATCGTGTTGGTGGACAGGTAGTAGCCTACTACATCAACCGTCAGGAAGTTGAGATGGAAGAAGTTTACGATGTCACCACCGAAACCCATGTTTCTACCGGTAAGGTGCTCGACAAAAACCACTATACCGCAGCCATCGTAAAATATCTGGCACAGAAATATGCTGGCGAGAAATACAAAATTGAGCGAATGATTGTCTATACTTTCGATTCCAAATGGCGTGTTGACGGCAAAAAGCCCAAACCCTACACCTATGTAGTAATATCACAAAAAGTGGCTGGTCTTGGCAACAAACTCAAATACACACGTATGGAGTTCGACGCTTCCGGCAACTTCACCAACTTGCTCGCTCAACCTATCGACATTAATGATATCGGAGCCAAAGACTGATGTCTCTTGATACTCCTGCGGATATGGCGTAATTGGTAGCCGCGCTAGACTTAGGATCTAGTTCCTCACGGAGTGGGGGTTCGAGTCCCCCTATCCGCACAAAGATTGAGAATGAGACTGTTGCACTGATTCATCGTAAAAAACGGTGACAGAAGTGTGACAGTCTTTTTTATTTACAGAGGCCAATATTAATAAACACTGTGTTTGCCCACAAGAGCACCACTTAAAACCCTCTCCATCACATATTGAAAACACTCACTCAGAGTATTAGTAATACGATAAGAAAAAGAAACATATGGGACGGATAAGGGATTTGATGTGGTGCTACTGCAAGGCTACTGGGTAACTGGGATTTTATACCTTTGTAAGGAATGGCAATTTCCTTATCATGAAAAACATTAGTCGATATAAATAATAAATCGCTCTCGGATCTTTTCCGAGAGCGATTTATTGTAACCCTTAAATATGTGGGAAAATGCAGCTACTCTTCTACAACAACAAAGAGATCAGAGATATCCTCACCCTCTACAAGAGGTTCAATAACCATGCCACCTTGAGCGGGACCCATAGGATAATGGTTCGTATATAATTCCATATATTTGTCACACAGCTGTGTGGTATGAGCCTGCTCGTCTTGGCTCATCTTGTCCCAATTGGCATTCAATTCTTGTTGAATCTTCTCAAAATTAGACAGAGATTCGCTCCACTGAGCTCCGTCGTAATCTTTCTCATTTTGTTGAGTTTCCTCAACCAGGGTTGTAAGTTTGGCAAGGCTCTCGGCATTATTGCTATTGGAGCAAGCCATGATAATGGTCAGCAATGCGGTGAAAAACAGACCAGTGAAATACTTAATTTTCATAACTTCAGTAATTATTTTTTTGCAAAGATACAACTTTTTTTTGAAAGACTAAACGTTTTGCTACTATGAAAAATATATTACTATCATTTTCAATTGCGACAAAGAAAAATGAAAAAAAAGAAAAAAAATTTTGTCATATCAAAAAAGTGTTGTACATTTGCAGTGTATTAGTAAGCTAATACACCGACACAATGAGCAAGATAATAATCTAAAAATAAATCAATTGAACTAAAATAAAGAACTATGATCGAGATTAAAAATTTGGATTTTGGTTACAAAAAAACGCCAGTTTTCCACAATATCAGCCTCAATCTTGAGTCGGGAAGTATCTACGGACTGCTGGGTGAAAACGGAGTAGGCAAAACCACATTGTTAAAACTCATTTGCGGACTACAGGCACCCCAAAAGGGAATCTGCAAAGTCGATGGAGTGAATTGCTTCGAACGTCGCCCAAGCATCTTACAAAACATCGTATTTCTGCCCGACGAGGTATCTATTCCCGAAAACTCTACCCCCAGCAAGTATGTGGCAGAATTAGCCCCCTTCTATCCCAACTATAGCGAATCTGTATTCCGTGAAATGATGCTGAGCATGGATGTTGACCCCGAGCGTAAATTCAGCGAGATGTCGTTCGGTCAGCAGAAGAAGTCGATGATAGCTTGTGCTTTGTCGCTCGGAACCGACTACGTACTGCTCGACGAGCCTACCAACGGACTTGACATACCCTCAAAATCCGATTTCCGCAAGCTTCTTACCAAACGTGCCAACGAGAATTCTACCATCATCATCTCCACCCACCAGGTGAAAGATGTCGAGAACCTAATCGACCCCATCATCATCCTCACCCACGACGATGTGTTGCTCAACGCCTCCATCCAAACCATAACAAATAAATTGTGCTTTAGCTACGATACCATGGCCGACCCCCAAGCGCTCTACTCTGAGCAGATGCCTGGCGGATACATGAATGTTATCGTGAATCGCAACGGCGAGGAAAGTCAGGTAAACATCGAAGCCCTCTTCAACGCCGTGCTCAAAAACCGCGAAACAATCAAACAGTTGTTTGCAAACGAATATTAATCAAACAGTGACATTAAATTATTATAGTATGAACGATATTTTCGACTGGACTCGTTTTTGCAAAGTAGTCCGCAACGACATAATGAACATTTGGCCACGTGCCGGAAAACTCATGATGCTGATAGCAGCAGTACCCGTGGCCATTTGGCTACTGCAGACTCTCACCTCTACCGACGGAAGTATGCCTGCTGAGTTTAGGTGGATGGTGATTGAAGGAGTAATCATTCTTTTTGGGATCTTTTTCCCATCCACAATGTATTATTCCTGCAACCGTCCTAAACAAGGCATCCGCTTTGCCATGTTACCCGCCTCGCATCTCGAAAAATACCTCAGCATGCTACTCAATTGTCTTATCGTGGCTCCATTGATACTGCTTATTGGCATCGTATTATGCGACACCCTATTAACCCTCATCCCCTACGGTCCTTATCACGAACCCCTGTTCTCTGCATTAAGAACTTTCGAAATTCCCATTGGTGATGCTTTCACCGCAGATATGCCCGAAACCGAAATACTTGCTTTTGTGCGCAAATTCACAGCACTAATTGTTATAAGCACTTTGCTCTATCAAATGGTCTTCATTTTTACTAACACTGTGTTCAAGAGCCACAAATTCATCTTCACCGTTCTCTCACTTTGGGGCCTCCAATTTGTAAGCCAACTGTTAATGTTTCCCATCCTCATTAGCTCAAGCAAACTAGATTACATCAAATCCTTGGCCGAAACCGACTTATTGGGGTTCCTAAACAAAGTGATCATCGCAGCCATCATCATTAGCACACTAATCATTGCCCTTCTGGTGTGGTGGACCGGCTATAGACTGAAAAAGATGAGATATTAAGAACATAATCTAAAATTAATTATCATGAAAAAGATATTCACATTAGTTGCTGTAGCACTCACTCTTGCCCAAATCGGATGTATTAAGATTGTATCTTCTAGCGATAGCAACAACCTCAGCGAGAATTATTACCAGTGGGACACGCCCCAATTTGACCAAAGTAAATTCACCATGGGCAATGCCGTGATAGCCGAACAGGTAAAGTCACTGGATATCGATTGGACCAACGGACAGGTAGAAGTGATAGAGGACGCTGTGGCACAAGTGACCATTGCCGAAATTGCCAAAGACTCACTCAGCGATAGCATCAAAATGTGCCACTGGGTAGCTCCATCAGGACAACTGATTATTCGATTTAAACGACCTGGCAAATACGAGGGCGACCTATCCAAACACCTTACCGTCAAGGTGCCCAAAGGCACTCGGCTAAACGAAATTGAGATTAACGGAATAAGTTGCGATGTGAAATGTTTTCCCGCCCAAAATCTAGATATGGATTTGCCGAGTGGCAGCACTTCAACAGGCAAAATCAACGTCCACGACATGAAGATCAATACCATCAGCGGCGATGTGGTAGTCAACCAATTAGCATGTAACGAACTTGATGTAGAAACCATTAGCGGCAATATCACTGTACAAGGGGCATCATTGGGTGAATGCAAAATAGAGAGTGTGAGCGGCGATGTGGTGGTTAACCAATTAGCAGGCAATGAACTTGATGTACAGACCGCTAGCGGCGATATCACGGTGCAAGGGGTATCATTTGGCGAATGCGAAGTAGTGAGTGTGAGCGGCGACGTGGAGTTTGCCACCAATGGTTCGGGCCACACTATCAGCACTAGCACCATCAGTGGTGATGTCAAGTGCAAATTGGCAGCAGTCTCTGATGGAGGAGTATATACCATAGGCTCAGGAAAAAATGCCGTGGATATTGAGACCCTATCAGGCGACATCACCATCAAGTAGCGTCATTCATCCTGAGAATGTAATAATTAATCCAGTACTCAATAATCATCACACAAAAACAACTAATGTGGATTTCAAAAAACAAAAACCAATATATTTACAAATAGCCGACTCCATCTGCGAACGCATCATGTCGGGCGAATTGCCACCCGATGGCCGAGTGCCGTCGGTGAGGGATGTGGCCGTTGATCTATGCGTCAACCCCAACACGGTGATGCGCACCTTTGAGTATCTGCAGCAAAACGAGATTATCTTCAACCGCCGAGGCGTAGGCTATTTTGTTGAGCCAAAGGCCACCGAACGCATTATCAAACTGCACCGCCAGAGCTTCATCGACGACGAGCTGCCCTATTTCATCCAAAAGATGAAAATGCTGGGTCTCACACTCAAAGAAGTGGAAGAGATTATCACCAAAGAAAACCTATAAAAGCGCTATTTCTTACGGCGAAGATGGATAGACCGCCTTGGTTCGAGCGCCTGCCAGTCAACCAACACTCCCACGGCAAGGAGCCACGACACGGCGGTCACCATCAGCAGCCTATAGGTGAACCACCAGTGTAGATAGGAGTGATTTGCCACAACAAAGAACCACGCCAAGGGCATGCACCCCAAGAGGGCAAGCATTACCGCAGTTTTCATATTCTGCTTGCGGAAACGCACAATGGCCAGGACTACCAGCACAATGAGGATCAACGCCATCAATCCCCAGTGAACCATGCGCAGATTGATTACCGCGGCATCCAAACGACTGAAATCGCCCACATCCGAACGCATGGCCGCCTGATCGGCCGCATCCTTAAAGACATTTAAGGGTGTGCATATTGTGGCTATCAGCCATTTGGAAGCCCATGTGGCGGCAAAGCCCATGCCCCAGAGCATAATTTTCCCCAAAGCAGCGCTAAAACTTGTGAGCCACGACTTATGGGCCGGTTTTGCCGAGTCCAGCACCAGCCACAAGGCCAAAGGAAAGCCGAGGGTGAGCAATGGTGTGGTAAGCAAATCCATAAAGGCTGTCACCGAGCCCAGGATAAACATAAGCATGGAAACAGACTCTCCCCTACCCCGCAGCCGGCATACCAGCAGCGCGCCGCTCAATGCAATTATCAGCACCGGGGCAAACTGCATGGATGTCTGCGCCACAAAGGGATACGTCAGACTCATCCCCGCCACCATAAGCAGTGCCACCCACGAATGCCTTTCTCGACCAAGTTCCATACACAGTGCTACAAGCAACAGCATAGTGATGATATACAGTATCAAACGCACCGTCTGGTAGCTGCCCAAAAGCAGCAGGAAACGCACGGCAAAGGTGCCTCCATGCCAATAGCGAGCATAATAGAGTGTGCCCCAATCCTCGCCATGCACCATTCGCCACAAGCAGTCATTCATGATGGCCGGATCGGGACCGGAAGCACGCGGCAGCAACAACATACTGGTCAGCAAACTATCGCTACTCACCCGCCATGCCTGGTTGAGTATGAGGGCGTCAGTGAAATTGTCTTGCTGGCATTGGCTAAGTGGGATTCCCATCTTGGGGTAGTCTTCTCGCAGGTCGCCTCGCTCAATGGTGTTTGTTATATTTTTATGTATCACACCATTGGGGAGCAAGCAAGATGCCAATGCAAAGAGCATGTAGCCTACTACCAACCCCAGCAGCACATAAACGTACCGCAAATATTTCTTGATTTCAGCAATCCTACTTTTCATAATCCGTCACAATTTGTCGATAATAATTCTTAGTTCAAAAAAAGTGTTCATTGGTCACAACCTCATCCGGCAATAGCTACTGGCGGCCAAATCGGCATTGGCCACCTCGTGGGTGTATAGCACTTCCTCGCTCTTGGGCTGGAGGGTGGCTTTGTCAAGTATTATTCGTTTGACCACCATCACCTTCTTCTCCCACACTTTCACCAGCATGCAAACCTCGCCATCGGCCATCGTGGTGGCAAGGAGATCGTATTGACGACTGTCGGGCAGCACATATTCCTGCTGCACATTCAGGTCCTTGTCCACCCAGCGCACCATGATATCATCCAGGAAGCGGGCAATGAGAATACTCTTTGTTGTGCGAGTGGTGAGCAGCAACTGCCCATTCTCTTCGGCCACAAAATGCGTAGCACTGCCCGTATAGAAATCAAAATCTTTGGAGGTTTGCCCTTTGAGGGTGTAATTAGCATTCTGGGCCCATGTGCATAGCACAAAGCACATTGCAACAGCAAGAAGTACGATTTTTTCATACATTTCACCAATTTTATTATTCTATTTATAAGACCGGCACATCAAGATACCGACCTAACAATCTTCACATTAGCACCTCGCCTTTTGAATGTTCCCATTCGCCACACGAGACTATTTTCCGACTACAAAAATACACTTTTTTCCCCAATAACGCAAACCAAATTTAAGAAAAATTAATCCCACCCCCAATTCCCCTCGGCCTATGCCGTAATTGCCGTGTGCAGCCGCTCGATAAATTAAGCGAGGGCGTGGGAGTGCTTGGGCGGAGATGGCATGGCATTGGGGACGAGCGGGCTTGGTGGAGGGGAAAAGGGAAATGCCAAACGAGGCTGCCCGGTAGGGGGAGCAGCCTCGTCAGCAATAATCTATATGCACCGCTAACGTCTTCTTTTTGAAGAGGTGGAAGTGGGATGCAATGAACTTAATTCGGGTTTACCGGCCACTTCGGCCCAAGTGGAATAGGCGGGTGTGGCCGAACTATTGGTGGTCACCCATTGGGTGAGGAGGCTCAGCAGACCAGGATTGCCCGTATAGGGAGTTTGTCCACTACCTGTGCCAATCTGATTGCCTGCCGTAGTAGTGTTAGAGCCACTGGCCCATGTGGTGCCGGTGGTAGGCAGATAGAAGCAGCCCACCATCACATTAGCCCCACCTGTGCCCAGGATGCCGCCACGATGGGAATCGGCGCAACCGCTCACCGTGCCATCAGAGTAGCAGTTTTTCACTCGGCAATTGCCATTAGCAACCTTGCCGACAATTCCGCCAGCATAGCCGTTGGCTGTAGTTGACAGATGAGCCACATTGCCATGATTCACACAATTGGCTATAAAAGCATTGGAATTATTAGTATTCCAATATCCACAAATTCCTCCGATAGAAACATCCTTATTACCCGTAGTGCCGCTGGCATTGGTTATCTCGCCCCGGTTCTCACAATTGACAATCAAGTCCTTTCCAGAATCCTTATTTAAGCCCAAGATACCTCCAGCTCCGGCGGTGGCATGGGTGGAATTACACACAATACGGCCGGTATTAATACAATTGGAAACCGTTAGCTGAGCATTATTATTGATACGAGAGCCCACAATGCCACCCGTGCCGCTATTAACTACCGTAGTGACAATACCTTCGATATTGCCCGAGTTTGAGCAATTATCCACCACCACTTTGCCGCCGCTGGTCTCAACCCATATCGAACCCAAGATGCCGCCCACATGAGCTGCCTTGCCTTTATCAAGATCAATAGACGAGCTTTGCTGCTCGGTGGTGTGGATGTTGGCAGTGTTGTGGCAATTGACGATTTGCGATGTTTTGGTAGCATCAGTACATTTGATAACGCCAACTACGCCACCAATCACATTCACCTGGTTGCCATACTGACGAGCCACCTGAATATCGCCCGTCACAGTCAAATTCTTCACATTGGAGCCATTCGACATAATACCTATCAAGCCGATATCGCCTCCGATATCGGCAAGTCGGTTGTACCTAATCGTATGGTTCAGGCCATCCTCACCACGGCCATCCAAAGTTCCAGCAAAATTATTAGTTTTGCTTCCTAAAGGAATCACAACATTGTTGCCACAATCAAAATCTTGCATCACACGGAAACAACCTGTCCTAAAGAGTTCACCTCTGCGCGCAGTAATATAGTCAATTTCGCCTGAATTGATCACCGATGAGGCATAAAACAAATCGTTATAACTATACAGCTTGTAGGGATCCCTCTCTGTGCCCGAGCCTTCCAGGCCGGGAATCACAGTGTAGGCATTCTCATCAGGTATGCTGGCACCGGTAACAATCTTATTGGCCGGCAGCTGAAAAGCGACGCTTTGCTGAGTATTGTGGAAGAAAAGCGTGCCCGTAAGATTAGCAGTTTCAGAATAGGTGGAGTGTCCCTGCACATGAACCGTGAGCGCAGTATTTGAATTAAATGGGGGCAGAACCACATAGAAAGACTTGGTAGTTCCCGCAGTGGCAATTCGGTATCGATTGCAATTGAGCGTCACCGTATGGCCACGACCTTTGTTGCCATCAGAGCCTGAAAGTGATGGAACCCCAGCACTGCTCCATTCAACAGAATAGGTTCCATAAAGGTATGTGTTTGTATTGGACGACGTTACCGAGATGCTGAGCACATCAAAGTTGTCAACAGGCGAGGTGATTTGCACCTCCAGCAGCGAGCAGAGGTTTTTGAAATGAAGCACTCGGGAATCTTGGGCAGCCATAGGCGCATTGATTCTTTGCACCGCCTCAGTGCCAACCATAACCTCCTCGTAGGTCTGCTCCTGAGGCAGCACCACGTCATCTCTGGCTGGGAAAATAGCAGTGTATGTGTCACTTGAAGGAACCCCACTGACCGAGGCAGAATAATCGGCAGCAACAGCCATAGGATAATTGGCACCATTGATCCTCACCATATCGCCATTGTCGAAAATGGCATAATCACCATGATTCAGGTGCACCTTTTCATCGCCGAAAGTCTGGATTACGGCTTTGAGGGTGACTTCTTCTTTCTGGCAGGCGGCAAACAGCAGCAGGGGCAAGAGCCAAAGAACGGATTTCTTAAGTATATTCATATCGCTGCAACCTTTAATTACTCTGACTATTATTGCCGCCAAAAGAAACGCTCATTCGCTCATAATGGGAATTGGATTCACCTTGAATTTCGAACAGCGACTGAGCAGAAAGCGACGTATGATTGGTTTGTTCAACAGAAGGGGCAAATCCGCCCTCGACTTTAAAAGACACTACCTTCACACGGGGAGCAAGGTAGATAGGTTTTTGATTTTTCATTTTCATTGATTACCTAAAATTATATACAAGTGGCTGAAATAATGTTTATTACAAAGCCTTGAAATTAAATTTATGCTAACGGCAAAATTATATATATTTTTTTAATTGCGCAATATTTTTTTTGTTAAATTTTTATGGGGGGGTAAATTACTGATTATCAACAAAGAAAGAGACACAACAAAACACCACATCTGTCGCGACCTCACTACAAACATGCACCTCATCGATTGCCTGGGTGCACCATGGTGCACCTATTTTTACAACATTTTTATTATGGGGGGATTTATCGCCTATATAAATGATATTTATCTATAGGGAATGTTTTCCCCCCTATATACGAAAGTTATAGAACAACCTGCACCATCCTGCACCCAATTTTTCTAACAACTAAAAAATCAATCTATTACACAAAAGGCAAAAATTCCCCCTTCGCCACCGCCCCATTCTGCCCACACTCAGGGCAACGGAAGGATTGCACACCCGAAGTAGCTCCGAAGTAGCTCCGAAGTAGCTCCGCTTGGGCTAGCGGAGCTTCTTCGGAGAGTGGAGAGTGGAAAGTGGAAAGTGGAAAGTTGGGCGGGGGCCGGTTTTGGTTTACGTTTACGTTCACGTTTACGTTTACGTTTACGTTTACGTCCACGTTTAAGTTTACGTTTACGTTTTCGTTCACGTTCACGTTTAAGTTTACGTTTACGTTTTCGTTCACGT